>NZ_JBIVEG010000029.1:0-88348 GCF_044747545.1 Streptomyces sp. NPDC090077 | reverse complement strand
CCCTTCCACCGTTCCCCGGGCTGCGCCCGGACCCGTTACGGCGCTACCGCGCCCGCGCCTCAAACGCCGGCGAGGCTAGATATAGCCTCGCCGGCGTTTGAGGCGCGGGGTCTGGGGCGGAGCCCCAGGGAACGGGCGAAGGGCGGGTAGGGGACCTCGCCCCGCGCAGCGGCAGCCCGGCGGCGGGCGGGGACGCCGGAGGGGGCGTCGCGGCTCGCGCGGCGCCCCCTCCGGTGGGACCTGCTCAGCTCTTGTCGGCCTCCGCAGCCTTCGTGAGGCTGGTCGGCTTCTTCGCCCCGGCCTCGGCGGCGGCACCCGCATCAGGCTCGGCGCCGGCCTTGGCCTCCTTCGGCTCCGCCGGGACGGCGACGGCCTTCGCGTCGGCACCGGCCGGCACGGCCTTGTCCTCCGCGCCCGCCGGGACGGCCTCGGCGCCCGGTTCGACGACGGCCTCCCGGCCCGGCCGCAGCTTCGCGGAGAGCACGAAGTACACCACCGCGAGCACGAAGACCACGATCGCGGTCCACACGTTCAGCCGCAGGCCCAGGACGTGGTGCGCCTCGTCGGTGCGCATGTACTCGATCCACACGCGCCCGGAGCAGTACGCCGCCACGTACAGGGCGAACGCCCGGCCGTGTCCCAGCTTGAAGCGCCGGTCGGCCCAGATGACCAGGGCGGCCACGCCCAGGCACCACAGGGACTCGTAGAGGAAGGTCGGGTGGTAGGTGCCGGCGACCCGGTTCGGGCCCTCGCTGATCTTCAGCGCCCAGGGCAGGTCGGTGGGACCGCCGTACAGCTCCTGGTTGAACCAGTTGCCCCAGCGGCCGAAGGCCTGGGCGATGGCGATGCCCGGGGCGAGCGCGTCGGCCCAGGCGGGCAGCGGGATGCCGCGCAGGCGGCAGCCGATCCAGGCGCCGACCGCGCCGAGCGCGATCGCGCCCCAGATACCGAGGCCGCCCTCCCAGATCTTGAAGGCGTCGACCCAGTCCCGGCCTTCGCCGAAGTAGAGCTGGTAGTCGGTGATCACGTGGTAGAGGCGGCCGCCGACCAGGCCGAAGGGCACCGCCCACACGGCGATGTCCGCGACCGTGCCCGGCTTTCCGCCGCGCGCGATCCACCGCTTGTTGCCGAGCCAGACGGCGACGAAGACGCCGATGATGATGCAGAACGCGTAGCCGCGCAGCGGGATCGGTCCGAGATGGATCACGCCGGTCGACGGGCTGGGGATGTAAGCAAGGTCCATGGCAGACCTGACGCTACCCTGCCGGGCGGTGCGCACCGCAACCCGCCCGGCAAGCTGAAACCAAAACCACACATGGCGGGGCCGCCCGGGTCAGCCTCCCGACCCCGTGCCGACGCCCGCCCGGGAGCCGGAACCGGAACCGGATGCGGAACCCGATGCGGAACCGGAGCCGGTGCCCGTGGAGGCCTTGGAACCGGTCTTGGAGCCGCTGCTTCCGGATGCGGACGCGGAGGGGGACGCCGAGGGTGAACCGGTGGTCTTCCCGGCGGTTCCCTCGACCTTCTCCTTCAGCTTCTGCGGGGTCAGCGGGTTGGCCTGGTCGGAGAAGATGTCCTTGCCGTCGAGCAGCACCGTCGGGGTGCCCCGGAAGTTCCCGGCGCGGAAGGCCTCGTGCGACTTGCCCACCCAGCTGTTGTGGGTGCCGTCCTCCACGCAGGAGCGGAAGGCGGGGGTGTCCAGTCCGTCGACCTTGCCCGCCAGCTCCAGCAGCCTGGCGTTCTTGCCGTAGGCGTCGTCGGTCTCCTGCGGCTGGTTCTGGAAGAGGACGTCGTGGTACGCGGAGAACTTGCCGGCGTCCTGGGCGCAGGCGGCGGCGTTCGCCCCCTTGAGGGAGCCGGTGCCGCCCATGTTCCCGTCGATGAGGGTGACCAGGTGGTACTCGACCTTGAGGAGCCCCTTGGCCTCCAGGTCGTGGATGGTGGTGCGGTAGTTGTCCTCGAAGGCCTTGCAGGCGGGGCAGCGGAAGTCCTCCCACACCGTGAGGGTGGACTTGGCCTCGTTCTTGCCGGTCTGGATGGCGAGCGCGTCCTTGCCGGTGGCTCCGGAGGGCGCGGCCACCGGGCCCGCCTTGGCGGACTTGTCGCCCTTGCCGGCGTTGGCCGCGATCACGCCGACGACGGCGGCCAGGCCGAGCACGCCGACGACGGCTCCGGCGACCAGGAAGGTCCGCCGGCGCTTGTCGCGGCTCTTCTGCCGCTCGCGCTCCTGCTGGAGTCGCTCCCGGGCCGATCGTTTCGTCGCATCGCGGTTCGCACCGTCGTTCTTCTCGCTCACGTTCGGCCAAACGAAGCGGGGAGGCACTCGCGTGCCTCCCCGCTGCCGAATCCACCCGATCGGGCTACAGAACCTCGTCCCGGGCCCGCCCGGGGTCAGGACCTGCGTACGCCTTCCGCAAGCTCGCCCGCCAGTGCCCGCACGGCCGACAGGCCCGCGGGCAGGTCGGGGGCGTCCAGGAGGAGCTTCACGAAGGCCGAGCCGACGATCACACCGTCGGCGAAGCCGGCGACCTGCTTGGCCTGGACGGCGTTGGAGACGCCGAGGCCCACGCAGACCGGGAGGTCGGTGGTCGCGCGGGTGCGGCGGACCAGGTCCTGGGCCTCGTTGCCGACGGACTCGCGGGTGCCGGTGACTCCCATGAGGGAGGCGGCGTAGACGAAGCCGGAGCCGGCGGCGGTGATGGTCGCCAGGCGCTCGTCCTTGCTGCTGGGGGCCACGACGAAGACGGTCGCCAGACCGTGCTTGGCGGCGTGTTCCCGCCACAGCGCGGACTCCTGCACGGGCAGGTCGGGCAGGATGCAGCCGGCACCGCCGGCGGCGGCCAGCTCGGCGGTGAACCGCTCGACGCCGTAGCGGTCGATGGGGTTCCAGTACGTCATGACCAGGATCGGGACGCCGGTGGCCTCGAAGGCCTCGCGGACGGTGCGCAGCACGTCGGCGATCTTGACGCCGCCGCGCAGGGCGATGTCGTCGGCGGTCTGGATGACGGCGCCGTCCAGGACCGGGTCGCTGTGGGGCAGGCCGATCTCGACGACGTCGGCGCCGCCCGCGATGATCGCCTTGACGGCTTCGATGCCGCCGTCGACGGTCGGGAAGCCGGCCGGGAGGTAGGCGACGAGGGCGGCGCGGTCCTCGGACTTGGCCTTGGCGAGGGTGTCGCTCAGCAGCTGCAGGTTTCCGTTGCTCACTTGTTCTCCCCCTCGGGCTCCGTGCCGTCGTACAGCCCGAAGTAGCGGGCGGCCGTGTCCATGTCCTTGTCGCCGCGGCCGGACAGGTTGACGACGATCAGGCCGTCCTTGCCCAGCTCCTTGCCCAGGTCGAGGGCGCCCGCGAGGGCGTGCGCCGACTCGATGGCGGGGATGATGCCCTCGGTGCGCGACAGCAGGCGCAGGGCCTGCATGGCGGCGTCGTCGGTGACGGCGCGGTACTCGCCGCGGCCGATGTCCTTGAGGTAGGAGTGCTCGGGGCCGATGCCCGGGTAGTCCAGGCCCGCGGAGATGGAGTAGGGCTCGGTGATCTGGCCCTCCTCGTCCTGGAGGACGTAGCTGCGGGAGCCGTGCAGGATGCCGGGCTCGCCGGCGGTGAGGGTGGCGGCGTGCTCGCCGGTCTCCACGCCGTGTCCGGCGGGCTCGAAGCCGACCAGGCGGACGTCCGCGTCGGGGATGAAGGCGTGGAAGAGGCCGATGGCGTTGGAGCCGCCGCCGACGCAGGCGGCGACGGCGTCGGGGAGCCGGCCGGCGCGCTCGATGATCTGGCGGCGGGCCTCGACGCCGATGACGCGGTGGAAGTCGCGGACCATGGCCGGGAAGGGGTGGGGTCCGGCGACGGTGCCGAAGAGGTAGTGGGTCCGGTCCACGTTGGCGACCCAGTCGCGGAACGCCTCGTTGATGGCGTCCTTGAGGGTCCGGGAGCCGGACTTCACGGCGATGACCTCGGCGCCGAGCATGCGCATGCGGGCCACGTTGAGGGCCTGGCGCTGGGTGTCGATCTCGCCCATGTAGATGGTGCAGTCGAGGCCGAAGAGGGCGCAGGCGGTGGCGGTGGCCACGCCGTGCTGGCCGGCGCCGGTCTCGGCGATGACGCGGGTCTTGCCCATGCGCTTGGTGAGCAGCGCCTGGCCCAGCACGTTGTTGATCTTGTGCGAGCCGGTGTGGTTGAGGTCCTCGCGCTTGAGGAAGATCCGGGCGCCGCCCGCGTGCTCGGCGAACCGGGGCACCTCGGTCAGGGCGCTGGGCCGGCCGGTGTAGTTGACCATGAGGTCGTTGAGCTCGGCGGCGAAGGCCGGGTCGCCCTTGGCCTTCTCGTACTCGACGGCGACCTCGTCCACGGCGGCGACGAGGGCCTCCGGGATGAACTTGCCGCCGAAGTCACCGAAGTAGCCCTCGGTGTTGGGGACGTGACCCTCCGGGTCCGGGATGAAGAACGAGCTGGTGGACATGTGCCACTACTCCTACGGGTACGGAATGCGAGGCTTCGCTCGACGCGGGCTGGATGCACCGTAGTGCGCCGCCGGTCCGCGTCCCGCGCACCCCGCTGAGGGGGTGGGGACGTACGGACGGGACGGCCCGCGCCCACGGGGAGCGGGGACCGTACGCGGCCGCCCGCGCCCGGTACCTCAGGGGTGCCGGGCCGGGAGGGCCGTGATCACGACGCGGACGAGCCGCGCCATCGCATGCCGTTGACCTGTCCGGGCTCGGACCCGATCACGTAGCGCACCCGCCTGCCGTGCACGCGGCGGGCCGGGGCGCGGCAGCCGCGGGGGCGGCAGCCGCGCGCCAGCGGCGCGTGCGCCGTCGGCACGCCGGCCGGGCCGTGGCCCGGACGGGTGCGGACGGAGGGGGAGGCGGGAGGCATGGGAGTGGTCAGCTCCGCCCGTGCCGCAGGGCGGGGTGGGCGCCGGCGGCGACGAGGTCGGCCACGGCCGCCTTCGGGTCGCGGCCGGTGACCAGGGACTCGCCGACGAGCACGGCGTCCGCGCCCTCGTTGGCGTAGGCGATCAGGTCGTGGGGTCCGCGGATACCGGACTCGGCGACCTTCACGATGTGGGGCGGGATCTCTCCGACGACCCGCTCGAAGGTGGAGCGGTCGACCTTGAGGTCCTTCAGGTTGCGCGCGTTGACGCCGATGATCTTGGCGCCGGCGGCGACGGCACGCTCGATCTCCTCCTCGTCGTGCACCTCGACGAGCGGGGTGAGGCCGATGGACTCGGCCCGCTCGATGAGGGAGACCAGGGCCTCCTGCTCCAGGGCCGCGACGATCAGCAGCACGAGGTCGGCGCCGTAGGCGCGGGCCTCCCACAGCTGGTACGCCGTGACGATGAAGTCCTTGCGCAGGATCGGGATGTCCACGCGGGCGCGGACGGCCTCCAGGTCGGCGAGCGAGCCGCCGAAGCGGCGCTGCTCGGTGAGGACGGAGATGACCGCCGCTCCGCCGGCCTCGTAATCGGCGGCGAGCCCGGCCGGATCCGCGATCGCGGCCAGCGCGCCCTTGGAGGGGCTGGAGCGCTTGACCTCGCAGATCACCTTGACGCCGTCGCCACGCAGGGCGGCGACGCCGTCCTTGGCCTGGGGCGCCTTGGCGGCACGCTCCTTGAGCTCGTCGAGGCTCACGCGGGCCTGCCGTTCGGCAAGGTCTTCGCGGACCCCTTCGATGATCTCGTCGAGCACACTCACGCGAGCGGCCCCCTTCCGGGTTGATGACGGTCGGCCGCCTTGCAGACACGTTCCACTGCAAGGTCGGCACTCAAATGGTATCCGCAGGTCGCCGAGGCCTCCGCACGGACTTCTCGGTTTCCCAGGGACTGGACACTCGGAATATGGCCTTCCCGTAGTCCCCGCAAGGCCTCCGCCCGGGTCAGGGAGCCAGAGCGGAACCGAACGGGAGGTTCCGGACAATCGAGAACGCCAGCACCACGGCCCCGATGCCCCACCAGTACGCCGGCCGCAGCGCGATCCGGGGGACCGGGCCGCCGCGGAAGGCCCGCAGCAGCCACAGGGCCGTGAAGGCGGCGAAGACGAAGTAGCCCGCCACCGCCACGGCATTGGCGCCCAGCGCCGCCGGCAGGTCGCCGGTGGCGAAGGCGTGCGCACTGCGCAGCCCGCCGCAGCCGGGGCACAGCACCCCGGTCAGCCGGAACAGCGGGCAGACCGGGTAGTGGCCCGGTTCGTTCGGGTCCACGGCGCCCACGTACGCGAACGCCGCCACCGCCCCGGCCAGGGTCAGCACGGGGGCGGCCGCCCGCCGGGCCGCGGAGGCCCGTACGGGCACCCCGCCGGACGGCAGCGGCTGCCGGGGGCCCGTCTGCGGGGCGTCGGTACGAGAGGCGTCCACCCGCTGATTCTCTCCGCTCATGACAAAAGGCGCAGCCCGACGGGGCCGCGCCTTTCGCGCAGCGGACCGGCGGACCCGCCAGGCCGCGGTCAGACCTTGGCGGCAACCCGGTTGGCGGCGATGACGTCGGCGAGGTCGCGGTGGGCGGCCTTCGGCGCACCCATGCCCGCGGCCCGCATGGCCAGGCCGACCACACCGCCGAGCGCGACGACGACCAGGCCCGCCCAGAACCCGAGCGGGTTCGCCAGCACCATGAAGGCGCCGGAAATGCAGAAACCGATGAAGGCGATGACGACACCGGTCCAGGCGGCCGGGGTGTGTCCGTGGCTCGTGCCCGCCATGAGTTGCTCCTCGTTGCTCTGTCTCGCGTGCGGTGCCGCACGCTCGCTGTCATTGTCCCGCACGACGACGCCGGATTCTCCAGTGGGTGGCGATCTCCGGCGGCCCCGTCTAGCGGGTGGGGTCCTCGCCGCGGTCCAGCGCCTTCCACAGGTCCTCCGGCCGGTCCGGGTCCACCGGGGCCGGGGTGCGCCCGCGGGGGCTCCCGTCGCGCTCGTAGCGGCCCCCCATGGCGGGCCAGCTGCGCCCGAAGCGCAGCGCGAGCAGTCCCGCCAGCAGGATCAGGGCAGCCCCGGAGGCGGTGACGTACGGCCACGCCGTGTGGGTCAGCTCCACCACCCGGGCGGCGGTGTCGGCGGTCGCCGTGGCGGCCCGCTCGTCCAGCGCCCGCCGGTCGTCCGCGGCAGCCACGGCGGCCAGGGCCGCGCCCAGGCCGCTCAGCGCCAGCAGGCCGGAGACCAGCAGCCGGCCGCGGCCCCGTACGGCGAACACCGCGACCAGGGCGGCCAGGCCGACGATGGCCAGGGCCGCCGGGAGGCCCGTGACGGCCCGCCCGTCCGCGGTCAGGGGCAGGGTCCCGCCCCCGATGGAGGCGCTGCCCCGGGCCCAGGTGCGGCCGGAGGCGAGCAGGACGACGGTGGCGCCGAGCGCGCCGAGCAGCAGGGCGACGGCCACGGTCCGGCGGCCTGCGCTGCTCTCGGGGGCCTCGGCCTCGCTGTGGGGGTGGGGTACGGCACTCACGTAACCCACTATCCCCTACGCCCTCAGGCGCGGTGGAGGCGGTTCGCCGCTCCGACGGCGCGGAGCACGGCCGCCGCCTTGTTGCGGCACTCCCGGTCCTCCAGCTCGGGCACCGAGTCCGCGACCACGCCCGCCCCGGCCTGCACGTACGCCGTGCCGTCGCGCAGCAGCGCGGTGCGGATGGCGATGGCCGTGTCGGAGTCGCCCGCGAAGTCGAGGTAGCCGACGCAGCCGCCGTACAGGCCGCGCCGGGAGGGCTCCAGCTCCTCGATGATCTGCATGGCGCGCGGCTTGGGCGCGCCGGAGAGGGTGCCGGCGGGGAAGCAGGCGGTGAGCACGTCGAAGGCGCTCCTGCCCTCGGCGACCCGCCCGGTGACCGTGGAGACGATGTGCATGACGTGCGAGTACCGCTCGATGCTCATGAAGTCGACGACCTCGACCGAACCCGGCTCGCAGACCCGGCCCAGGTCGTTGCGGCCCAGGTCGACGAGCATGAGGTGCTCGGCGCGCTCCTTGGGGTCGGCCAGCAGCTCCTCGGCGAGGTCGTTGTCCTCCTGCGGGGTCGCGCCCCGGTGCCGGGTGCCGGCGATCGGGTGGACCATGGCCCGGCCGTCCTCGACCTTGACCAGCGCCTCGGGGCTGGACCCGACCACGTCGAAGCCGTTCTCGAAGCGGAAGAGGTACATGTACGGGGACGGGTTGGTGGCCCGCAGCACCCGGTAGACGTCCAGCGCGGAGGCCTCGCACGGGGTCTCGAACCGCTGCGAGGGCACCACCTGGAAGGCCTCGCCGGCCCGGATGCGCTCCTTCACGTCCTCCACGGCGGCCTGGTACTTCTCGCCGCCCCACAGCGCGGAGAACTCCGGCAGCTCGGAGGCGGGCAGCGGGGCCGGGGCGTACGGCGCGGGCCGCGCGAGGTCGGCCTCCATGGCGTCGAGCCGGGCGACGGCGTCGGCGTGGGCCTCGTCGACGCCGGAGTCCAGGTCGTTGTGGTTGATCGCGTTGGCGATCAGCTGGACGGTGCCGTCCCAGTGGTCCAGCACCGCCAGGTCGGAGGTGAGGAGCATGGTCAGCTCGGGGAGCTCCAGGTCGTCCTCGGCGTGCTCGCCGATGCGCTCCAGGCGGCGGACGATGTCGTAGCCCAGGTAGCCGACCATGCCGCCGGTGAAGGGCGGCATCCCGCCCGCGAGGTCGCGGGGGGTGTGCAGGGCCTCGACGGTGGCGCGCAGCGCGTCCAGCGGGTCGCCGTCGGTGGGGACGCCGACGGGCGGGGTGCCGATCCAGTGCGCCCGGCCGTCCTTGACGGTGAGGGTGGAGTCGCTGCGGACGCCGATGAAGGAGTACCGGGACCAGGAGCGGCCGTTCTCGGCGGATTCCAGCAGGAAGGTGCCGGGGCGTTCGGCGGCCAGCTTCCGGTAGAGCCCGACGGGCGTGTCCCCGTCGGCCAGCAGCCTGCGGCTCACCGGGATGACGCGGCGGTCGGCCGCGAGCTTGCGGAACGTCTCGAGATCCATGGGGTGGGACCCTAACTGGCTAGCGGGCGTCGCTGAAAAGGACATCGTCGTCGAAGCAGGTGCGGGCGCCCGTGTGGCAGGCGGCGCCGACCTGGTCGACCTTGACGAGCACGGTGTCCGCGTCGCAGTCGAGGGCGACGGACTTCACGTACTGGAAGTGGCCGGAGGTGTCCCCCTTGACCCAGTACTCCTGGCGGCTGCGGGACCAGTAGGTGCAGCGGCCGGTGGTGAGGGTGCGGTGCAGGGCCTCGTCGTCCATCCAGCCGAGCATCAGCACCTCACCGGTGTCGTACTGCTGGGCGATGGCCGGGACCAGGCCGTCCGGGGAGCGCTTGAGGCGGGCGGCGACGGCGGGGTCGAGGGAGGACGTACTCATGGGCCCCATTGTGCCGCGCGGAAGGACCCGTTACGGATCACCGTCCGTCTGGTGGGCAGCCGCGCGGCGGGGCCCGGCCGTAGGCTGGCCCGCATGTCTACCCATGCGAAGCGTGAACGCCTGCTGCTGGCGGACCTCTTGGAGGCGGCGGGACCCGAGGCGCCGACCCTGTGCGACGGCTGGACCTGCCGGGACCTGGCGGCGCACGTCGTGGTGCGCGAACGCCGTCCGGACGCGGCGGGCGGGCTGCTGCTCAGCGTGCTGAAGGACCGCCTCGACCGGGCGATGGCCGAGTACACGGCCAAGCCGTACGAGGAGCTCGTCCAGCTGATCCGCACCGGCCCGCCGAAGCTGTCCGTGTACGCGCTGAAGCAGATCGACGAGGCGGCGAACGCGGTGGAGTTCTACGTCCACGCCGAGGACGTGCGGCGCGCGCAGCCGGACTGGTCGCCGCGGACGCTGGACCCGGTGTTCTCGGACGCGCTGTGGTCCCGGCTGGAGAAGCTGGCCCGGCTGACGGGCCGCCGCTCGCCGGTGGGCCTGGTGCTGCGCCGCCCGGACGGGCGCACGGCGGTGGCCCGCAAGGGGGTGCCGGTGGTGACGGTGACCGGCGAGCCGGGCGAGCTGACGCTGTTCTGCTTCGGCCGGCAGGCCGCCGCCTCGGTGGAGCTGGACGGCGAGAAGGAGGCCGTCGCGAAGCTGACGGTGGCCCAGCTGGGCATCTGAGGCGCTCCCGCCGGCGGGGCCCGGCCGGGCCCCGTCGGCGTGGCGGCTCAGCGGACCGGGTGGCCGGCCTCGCGCAGGGCTCCCTTGACCTCGGAGATCCGCAGGTCGCCGAAGTGGAACACCGAGGCGGCGAGGACCGCGTCGGCGCCCGCGTCGATGGCGGGCGCGAAGTGCTCCAGCCGGCCGGCGCCGCCCGAGGCGATCACCGGGACGGTGACGTGCCTGCGCACGGCGGCGATCATCTCGGTGTCGTAGCCGTCCTTGGTGCCGTCGGCGTCCATGGAGTTGAGCAGGATCTCCCCGGCGCCCAGTTCGGCCGCGCGGTGCGCCCACTCGACGGCGTCGATGCCGGTGCCCCGGCGGCCGCCGTGGGTGGTGACCTCGAAGGAGCCGGTCTCCGTGCGGCGGGCGTCGACCGACAGGACGAGGACCTGGCGGCCGAAGCGCTCGGCGATCTCCTGGATCAGCTCGGGCCGGGCGATGGCGGCGGTGTTGACGCCGACCTTGTCGGCACCGGCCCGCAGCAGCTTGTCCACGTCGTCGGCCGTGCGGACGCCGCCGCCGACCGTGAGCGGGATGAACACCTGCTCGGCGGTGCGCCGCACCACGTCGTAGGTGGTCTCGCGGTTGCCGGAGGAGGCGGTGATGTCGAGGAAGGTCAGCTCGTCGGCGCCCTCGGCGTCGTAGAGCTTGGCCATCTCCACCGGGTCGCCGGCGTCGCGCAGGTTCTGGAAGTTGACGCCCTTGACGACCCGGCCGTTGTCCACGTCCAGGCAGGGGATCACGCGTACGGCGAGGGTCATCGCACGACCTCCTTGAAGGCCTCGACCTCCACCTCGACGACCATGCTCGGGTCGACGAAGCCGGAAACGATGATCATGGAGGCGGCGGGGCGGACGGCGTCGAAGAGCGCCTTGTGCGCGCGGCCCACCTCCTCCACGTCCCGGGCGTGGGTGAGGTACATCCGGGTGCGGACCACGTCCTCGGGACCCAGTCCGGCCTCGGCGAGCGCCTTGAAGGCGACGTCGAAGGCCTTGACCGTCTGGTCGTACGGGCCGCCCGCGTCGGCCGCGGTGCAGCCGGAGACCAGCACCAGGCCGTTGGGGAGGGCGACGGCGCGGGAGTAGCCGATCACGTCCTCGTAGGGGCCGCCGGAGGAGATCCGGCGCACGTCGGAGGTGCTCATGCGCGCACCGCCTCCAGGGCCTCTTCCAGGGTGAAGGCCTTGGCGTACAGGGCCTTGCCCACGATGGCGCCCTCGACGCCCTGCGGGACCAGCCCGGACAGGGCCCGCAGGTCGTCCAGGGAGGACACGCCGCCGGAGGCGACGACGGGCCGGTCGGTGGCGGCGCAGACGTTGTTCAGCAGCTCCAGGTTGGGGCCGGTCAGCGTGCCGTCCTTGCCGATGTCGGTGACGACGTAGCGGGCGCAGCCCTCGGAGTCCAGGCGGGCGAGGGTCTCGTAGAGGTCGCCGCCCTCGCTGGTCCAGCCGCGGCCCTTGAGGGTGGTGCCGCGCACGTCGAGGCCGATGGCGATCCGGTCGCCGTGCTCGGCGATGGCCTTGGCGGCCCACTCGGGGGTCTCCAGGGCGGCGGTGCCCAGGTTGACGCGGGTGCAGCCGGTGGCGAGGGCCGCGGCGAGCGTGGCGTCGTCGCGGATGCCGCCGGACAGCTCCACCTTGATGTCCATGGCTCGGGTGATCTCGGCGACCAGGGCGCGGTTGTCGCCGGTACCGAAGGCGGCGTCCAGGTCGACGAGGTGCAGCCACTCGGCGCCGGACGCCTGCCAGGCGAGGGCCGCCTCCAGCGGGGAGCCGTAGGAGGTCTCGCTGCCGGACACGCCGTGCACGAGGCGCACGGCCTGGCCGTCGCGGACGTCGACCGCGGGGAGCAGTTCAAGCGTGTTCGGCATCAGAGGGTCTCGATCCAGTTGGTGAGGAGCTGGGCACCGGCGTCGCCGGACTTCTCGGGGTGGAACTGGGTGGCCCACAGGGCACGGTTCTCCACCGCCGCGACGAACCGCTCGCCGTGCGTGGCCCAGGTGACCCTGGGGCCCCTGATCCGGGGGTTGGTGACCTCCAGCGTCCAGTCGTGGGCCGCGTAGGAGTGCACGAAGTAGAAGCGCGCGTCGGCGTCGAGCCCGGCGAAGGCCTGGCTGTCGGCCGGGGCCTCGACGGTGTTCCACCCCATGTGCGGGACGACGGGGGCCTTCAGCGGGCCGACGGTGCCGGGCCACTCGTCGAGGCCCTCGGTCTCCACCCCGTGCTCGATGCCGCGCTCGAAGAGGATCTGCATGCCGACGCAGATGCCCATGACGGGCCGCCCGCCGGACAGCCGGCGGCCGATGATCCAGTCGCCCCGCGCGTCCTTGAGGCCCTTCATGCAGGCGGAGAAGGCGCCGACGCCGGGGACGAGGAGTCCGTCGGCGTCCATAGCCTTGTCGTAGTCGCGGGTGATCTCGACGTCCGCGCCGACGCGCGCGAGGGCGCGCTCGGCGGAACGGATGTTGCCGAAGCCGTAGTCGAAGACGACGACGTTCTTCTTGGCGCTCATTCCCAGATTCCTTGGATTCGCAGGACTCCCGCGGCCAGACACATCACGGAGCCGAGGGCGAGCAGAATGATCACCGATTTCGGCATCTTCTGCTTCTGGAAGGAGTAGACGCCCCCGGCCAGGAACAGGCCGAGGACGATCAGGATGGTGTTCAGGCCGTTCACGGCTAGAGGGCGCCCTTCGTGGAGGGAAGGATGCCGGCGGCGCGCGGGTCGAACTCGGCGGCGTAGCGCAGGGCCCGGGCGAGCGCCTTGAACTGGCACTCCACGATGTGGTGGGCGTTGCGGCCGTACGGGACGTGGATGTGCAGGGCGATCTGGGCCTGCGCGACGAAGGACTCGAAGATGTGCCGGGTCATCGTCGTGTCGTACTCGCCGATCATCGGCGCCATGTTCTCGGGCTCGGTGTGCACGAGGTAGGGGCGGCCGGAGAGGTCGACGGTCACCTGGGCGAGGGACTCGTCCAGCGGGACGGTGCAGTTGCCGAAGCGGTAGATGCCCACCTTGTCGCCGAGGGCCTGCTTGAAGGCGGCGCCCAGTGCGAGGGCGGTGTCCTCGATGGTGTGGTGGCTGTCGATGTGCAGGTCGCCGTCCGTCTTGACCGTGAGGTCGAAGAGGCCGTGGCGGCCGAGCTGGTCGAGCATGTGGTCGTAGAAGCCGACACCCGTCGAGACGTCGACCTTGCCCGTGCCGTCGAGGTCTATCTCGACGAGGACCGTGGTCTCCTTCGTGGTGCGCTCGACCCGTCCGATGCGGCTCATGCCTGCTGCTCCTTCTTCAGTGCGCGAACCGCTTCCAGGAACGCGTCGTTCTCGGCCGGCGTGCCGGCGGTGACCCGCAGCCGGCCCGGTACGCCGTTGTCCCGGACCAGGACGCCCTGGTCGAGGATCTTCTGCCAGGCGGTGTGGGAGTCCTCGAACTTCCCGAACTGGATGAAGTTCGCGTCGGACTCGGTGACCTCGTAGCCGATGGCCCGCAGCTCGGTGACGAGGCGGTCCCGTTCGGCCTTGAGCTGCTCGACGTAGCCGAGCAGGGTGTCGGTGTGCTCCAGCGCGGCCAGCGCGGTCGCCTGGGTGACGGCGGACAGGTGGTACGGCAGGCGTACGAGCTGCACGGCGTCGACGACGGCGGGGTGCGCGGCCAGGTAGCCCAGGCGCAGGCCCGCGGCGCCGAAGGCCTTGGACATGGTCCGGGAGACCACCAGGTGGGGGCGGCCCTCGATCAGCGGGAGGAGGGAGTCCCGGTGGGAGAACTCCACGTAGGCCTCGTCCACGATGACCAGCGAGGGCTTGGCGGCCTGCGCGGCCTCGTAGAGGGCGAGGACCGTCTCCGCCTCGACCGCGGTCCCCGTGGGGTTGTTGGGCGAGGTGATGAAGACGACGTCGGGGGCGTGCTCGGCGATGGCCCGCTCGGCCGCCTCCACGTCGATGGTGAAGTCCTCGCGGCGCGGGCCGGAGATCCAGCCGGTGCCGGTGCCGCGCGCGATGAGCGCGTGCATCGAGTACGAGGGCTCGAAGCCGATGGCCGTGCGCCCGGGGCCGCCGAAGGTCTGGAGCAGCTGCTGGAGGACCTCGTTGGAGCCGTTGGCGGCCCAGACGTTCTCCTTGGCGACGGGGTGCTTGCCCGTACGGGTGAGGTAGGCGGCCAGCTGGGTGCGCAGCTCGACCGCGTCCCGGTCGGGGTAGCGGTTGAGGGTGCGGGCGGCGTCGGCGACGCGCTCGGCGATGCGCCGGACGAGCGGCTCGGGCAGCTCGTACGGGTTCTCGTTGGTGTTCAGCTGGACGGGCACGTCGAGCTGCGGGGCGCCGTAGGGGGTCTTGCCGCGGAGCTCGTCGCGGACGGGGAGGTCGTCGATGCCGGTCACTGGTTCGGCACCTTCCATCCGAAGCGGGCCTTGAGGGCGGCGCCGTGCGCGGGCAGGTCCTCGGCCTCGGCCAGGGTCACCACGTGGTGGGTGACCTCGGCGAGGGCGTCGCGCGTGTAGTCGACGATGTGGATGCCGCGCAGGAAGGACTGCACGGACAGGCCCGAGGAGTGGCAGGCGCAGCCGCCGGTGGGCAGGACGTGGTTGGAGCCGGCGCAGTAGTCGCCGAGGGAGACGGGCGCCCAGGGGCCGACGAACACCGCTCCGGCGTTGCGGACCCGGGCGGCCCAGGCGGCGGCGTCGGCGGTCTGGATCTCCAGGTGCTCGGCGCCGTAGGCGTCGACGACCTTGAGGCCGTCCTCCAGGCTGTCGACCAGCACGATCGCGGACTGCTTGCCGGCGAGGGCGGGCTTGATCCGGTCCTCGACGTGCTTGGTCGCGGCGACCTGCGGTTCCAGTTCCTTCTCGACGGCGGCCGCGAGCTCAGCGGAGTCCGTGACGAGGACGGCGGCGGCGAGCGGGTCGTGCTCGGCCTGGCTGATCAGGTCGGCGGCGACGTGGACCGGGTCGGCCGTGGAGTCCGCGAGGACCGCGATCTCGGTGGGGCCGGCCTCGGTGTCGATGCCGATCTTCCCGGTGAAGTAGCGCTTGGCGGCGGCGACCCAGATGTTGCCGGGGCCGGTGACCATGTTCACCGGCGGGCAGTCCTCGGTGCCGTACGCGAACATCGCGACGGCGACGGCGCCGCCGGCCGCGTACACCTCGTCCACGCCGAGCAGCGCGCACGCCGCCAGGATGGTGGGGTGCGGCAGGCCGCCGAACTCCTTCTGCGGCGGGGAGGCGAGCGCGATCGACTCGACGCCGGCCTCTTGGGCCGGGACCACGTTCATCACGACGGAGGACGGGTACACGGAGCGGCCGCCGGGGGCGTACAGGCCCACGCGCTCGACCGGAACCCACTTCTCGGTCACGGTGCCGCCGGGGACCACCTGGGTGGTGTGCTCGGTGCGGCGCTGGTTGCGGTGCACGATCCGGGCGCGCCGGATGGACTCCTCCAGGGCGGCGCGGACGGCCGGGTCCAGCTGCTCCAAGGCGGCCGCGAGGGCCTCCGCGGGCACGCGGACCTGCGAGAGTTCGACCCCGTCGAACTTCTGCGCGTACTCGATCAGCGCCGCCGTGCCACGATGATGGACGTCCTCGCAGATGGGCCGCACCTTCTCCAGGGCGGCTTCCACGTCGAACTCGGCACGGGGCAGCAGGTCGCGCAGGGCGCCGCCCTCGGGGAGGGCGTCACCGCGCAGGTCGATACGAGAGATCACCTCCCAATTCTCTCAGACCGCCTCCCGCCGCCGTCCGCCCGTATCACTGGCTGATACACGCCCCGGACGTCACCGCCGCCCCTTAGCGTTCTCGTACACGTGAATGACAGCGGGGGGCTGCCGTGACCGAAGCGCAGGAGGACGGACGGCCGGACGGCCTGAGCGGGGCCGAACGGCTGATGTGGGAGGCCTTCCGCGCCGGGGCCGTGTGCGACCTGGGGGCCCGCGACGCCGAGCTGGACGATCCGCACGCGGGGCGGGCCTGGGGCCCCGAGCGCCGGGTCCGGGCGGAGGTCGTGGCGCACCTGCTGCTGGCGGGGCCGGCGCCGCTCCCGGGGCGGGTGGGGCGGCTGAAGCTGCGCGGCGCGCAGATCACCGGGCGGCTGGACCTGTCCGGCGCCGCGGTGGCCCCGTACGTGGAGATCCGCTCGTGCCGCTTCGACGGCGAGGTCCAGGTGTCCGAGACCCGGTTCGGGACGCTCCGGCTGGACAACTGCGCGGTGCCCCGGCTGGAGGGGGCCCGGCTGCACACCGAGGGCGACCTGCACCTGGCGCGCTGCCGGGTGGCGCGCGGGATCCGGCTGACCGACGCGCAGATCGGCACCGACCTGCTGCTGAGCCACGCGGTGGTGCACCGGGACAACCGGGGCCGGGCGATCGCAGCGGACGGGCTGGCGGTGGCGCAGGACCTCCAGGCGGACATGCTGGAGACGCACGGCGAGGTGAGCCTGCGCGGGGCGAAGGTGGGCGCCTCGATGAGCCTGCGCGGGGCGCGGCTGAGCAACCGCCACGGCCGGCGGGCGCTGAACGCGCCGACGCTGTCGGTCGAGCGGACCCTGTACCTGACGTCGATCGGCCTGGCCTCGCCGACGAGCGACCCGGAGCGGCCGTACGACTGGGGCCGGACCCCGACGACGGGCGGGCCGGTGCAGCGCTTCGAGTGCCGGGGCGGGCTGCGGCTGGACGACGGCCGGTTCGGTGACTCGGCGGACTTCTACGGTGCCCTCTTCGAGCTGCGCGAGGGCCAGGAGGTGTCGCTGCGGCGGGTCCAGACGCCGGAGCTGCGGTTCGTGGGCGAGGCGCCGGAGCTGGGCCGGGTGGTGGTCTCGGGCGCGAAGGTGGTCAAGCTCGTCGACCGGTCGACGAGCTGGCCCGGGCGCGGCCGGGTGTCGATGGAGGGCTTCGTCTACGAGGAACTGGCGCCCCGGGGCCACTTCCCGCTCTCCCGCCGACTGGAGTGGCTGGAGGCGGCCACGCCCGAGTACTCGCCCGAGCCGTACGAACGGCTCGCCGCGGTGCTGCGGGCGGGCGGGGAGGACGCGGGCGCCCGCGCGGTGCTGGTGGCCAAGGAGCGCTGCCGGCGGGCCACGCTGTCCCCGGCGGCCAGGGCGTGGGGGTGCCTCCAGGACTGGACGGTGGTGTACGGGTACCGGCCGGGGCGGGCGGCGCTGTGGATGGCGGTGCTGTGGGCGGCGGGCACCCTGCTGTTCCTGCGGCACGAGCCGGCGCCGATCAAGGCGGACGAGCATCCGCAGTGGGACGCCGCACTGTACGCGCTGGACCTGTTGCTCCCGGTGATCGATCTCGGCCAGCAGGGGCAGTGGAAGCTGGAGGGCGGCTGGCAGTGGGGTTCGGCGGCGCTGGTGCTGCTGGGCTGGATCCTGGCGACGACGGTGGCCGCGGGTGCGTCGCGGCTGCTGAGGCGGGGTTAACGGGTGACGGCCGGGGCCGTCCGGCCACTACCCTGTGCCAGGTGACCACCGTTCGCCTGCCCCTCTTCCCGCTGAACTCGGTGCTCTTCCCGGGCCTCGTGCTGCCGCTGAACGTCTTCGAGGAGCGGTATCGCGCCATGATGCGCGAGCTGCTGAAGACCGGGGAGGACGAGCCGCGCCGGTTCGCGGTCGTCGCGATCCGCGACGGCCGGGAGGTCGCCCCGACCGCGCCCGGGCTGCCGGACCAGACGGCCCTGCCCGAGAAGGGTCCGGCGGCCGGCTTCGGCTCCGACCCGATCCAGGCGTTCCACCGGGTGGGCTGCATCGCGGACGCGGCGACGATCCGGGAGCGGGAGGACGGCAGCTTCGAGGTGCTGGCCACCGGCACGACCCGGGTGCGGCTGCTGTCGGTCGACGCGTCGGGGCCGTTCCTGGTGGCGGAGCTGGAGGAGCTCGCGGAGGACGCGGGCGAGGGCGCGGGCGCCCTGTCCGAGGGGGTGCTGCGGGCCTTCCGCAGCTACCAGAAGCGGCTGGCGGGGGCCCGTGAGCGGTCCCTGGCCTCGACCCCGGACCTGCCGGACGAGCCGTCGGTGGTGTCGTACCTGGTGGCGGCCGCCGCCGTGCTGGACACCCCGTCGAAGCAGCGCCTGCTGCAGGCCCCGGACACCGCGACCCGGCTGGCGGAGGAGTTGAAGCTGCTCCGAACGGAGACGGCGGTCATCCGCCACCTGCCGTCCCTGCCCGCGGTGGACCTGACCCGTACCCCGACGAGCCCGAACTGAGGCCATGGCGAAGAAGAAGCAGCAGCAGTCGGCCGGCACCCCGGCGATCACGGCCCTGACCGGTTCGGGCGTGGCGTTCACCACCCACTCCTACGAGCACGACCCCGCGCACCCCTCGTACGGGGAGGAGGCGGCCGAGGCGCTGGGCGTCTCCCCGGAGCAGGTCTTCAAGACCCTGGTCGCCGACGTGGACGGGGCGCTGACGGTGGCGGTGGTCCCGGTGTCGGGCTCGCTGGACCTGAAGGCCCTGGCGGGCGCGGTGGGCGGGAAGCGGGCGGTGATGGCCGATCCGGCGCTGGCGGAGCGGACCACGGGGTACGTGCGGGGCGGCATCTCGCCGCTGGGGCAGCGGCGCCGCCTGCGGACGGTCCTGGACGCCTCTGCCTCCGGCCACGCCACGATCTGTGTCTCGGCGGGCCGCCGGGGCCTGGAGGTGGAGCTGTCCCCCGCGGACCTGGCGGCGCTCACCGACGCGGTCCTGGCCCCGATCGGCCGCCCCTGACCCCGGTACCGGACGCTCCGCGCCCGGTGCGCTCAATCGCCGCGCGGGCTGGAGATTCGCTGCGCGAATTCCAGCCCCGCGCAGCGGCAACCCGCCCGCACCCCCGGCCAGGGGTCAGGTCTGCGGGGGTTCCGGGGCGGCGTGGACGTGCGGCGGGGGGTAGGTGCCCTCGGCGTGCCAGTCGGGCTCCGGCTCGGGGTCGCGCGGGCCCCACAGGGCCGTCAGGCCCAGGTGGGCCGCGGCGGCCGCCATCGGCCACACCAGCAGGACCCCGTAAGCGAGCAGCTGGAGCGGCGCGTCGAACGGTACGCCCTTGCCCGCCTTCGCGGCGGCGGCCGGGACGTCGGAGCCGGGGCTCAGCCAGAGCCCGAGCCGCCAGCCCACCAGGGAGGCGAAGCAGGCCCCGACGGCGAGGCCGATGACCAGCGGGACCCCTCCGCGCCGGCGCCACAGGAACACCCCGACCGCGCTGAGCACGCCGAGGCCGAGGGCCAGCAGGAAGAAGGTGCCGTCGGCGCCGATCCGCGCCTCGCTCTCGGTGTTGCGCAGGAAGACGGCCTCGCCGTTGGAGACGTACTGCACGCGCGGCGCCAGCCACGTCCACAGCAGCCCGAGGAGCACCCCGGAGGCGCCCACCGCCAGGGTGGCGGCGGCCGCGTCGCGGACGTCCGCCGCGGTGACGGCGGGCTCCGGTGCGGGGAGCGGGGACACGGTCGGCTGCTGCTGCGGGGTCACGGCTTCGGTCACCCCCACATCGTGCCAGGTGCGGCGGCGGCCGGCGTCAGCGGACCGCGGCCCGCCGGTAGGCCCAGGTGGCGAGGGCCAGGGACAGCACCCCGACGGCCGCGCACACGCCGAGGTCGAGGAGGACGGCCGTCCAGTCGGGGTGCGGGGCGAAGGTCTCCGCGAAGGCCTCGACCCCGTACGTGGACGGCAGCAGGTCCCGCGCCCACACGATGGGGGCCGGCATCCGCTCCGCGGGCAGCACGCCCAGCAGCAGCGCCGCCGACATGCCCAGCTGCCCGGCCAGCGTGGCCAGCTCCTGGCGCGGCGCGAGCAGCCCCAGCGCGGCGCCCAGTCCGGCGAGCGCGGCCCCGGCCAGCGGGACGACGGCGGCGAGGATCCACAGCCCGCCCATCGGCAGGCCGAACAGCACGCAGCCGAAGACGGCCGTCACCAGCGTTCCCGGCAGGGTGAAGGAGGCGTACGCGGCGGCGGCTCCGAGCACCACGGAGGCGGGCGGCACCGGGAGGGTGGCGTAGTGGTCGAGGCCGCCGCCGGCCCGCAGCTGTCCGAAGTACTGCGCGAGCAGGTTCAGCGCGACGAAGGCGACGACGAGGACGGAGGAGCCGGCGACGACGGCGCGGGCCTCCGAGCCGCCGCCCCCGTCGACCACGCCCCGCATCAGGATCATGATCCCGACGGACTGGAAGGTGGCGACGAACAGCAGCGGTATCCGGGCGACCCGCGCCCGGGACAGCTGGGCCCGGTAGACGGCGGCGAGGGCGGGGAACAGCCGCGCCTTCGGAGCCAGGACGCCGACGGGGGCGGCAGTGGCAGCGGTGGTCACGACTTGACCAGACCCTTCATCCGGCCGCCCAGCGCGAGGTACACGTCCTCCAGGCTCGGCGTGGCCAACGTGAAATCGTCGAGGGCGGCGAAGGCCGGGCCGCCGGTGACGGCGGCGACGGCCGCGCGGGCCTCGTCCTGCGGCAGCCGCAGCACCCAGCGGCGGCCGGACTCGGCGGCCTTCGGGGCGAGCGCGGCGACCTCGGGCACGTCCAGCGGCGCGGCGGTGCGCCAGACCAGCTCCAGGCGGACCTCGTCGGAGACCGCGGCCTTGAGGCCGGCCGGGGTGTCGCAGGCGATGACCTTGCCCTGGTCGACGACGGCGACCCGGTCGAGGACGGTCTCGGCCTCGATGACGTTGTGGGTGACGAGGAGGACGGTGGCCCCCTGGGCGAGGCGGCGGCGGTCCACGGCCTCCCAGACGGCCCGCCGGGCCACCGGGTCCATGCCGGTGGTGGGCTCGTCGAGGACGAGGACCGGCCGCTCCCCCACCAGTGCGGCGGCGAAGCAGGCCAGCCGGCGCTGTCCGCCGGAGAGCTTCTTGAGGGGGCGCGCGGCGATCCCGGTGAGCCCGAGCTCCTCCAGTACGTCGTCCCGCGCGGCCCGCGCCTCGCGCGCGCCGAGCCCGCGCAGCCGGCCGGTGGTCTCGGCGGCCAGCGCGACGGTGAGCTCGTCGAGGGCGGTGGACTCCTGTCCGAGGTAGGCCAGCAGCCGGGCGGCCCGCTCGGGGTGGCGCACGAGGTCGTGGCCGAGCAGGGTGACGGAGCCGGAGTCGGGCCGCATCAGGCCCGTGAGCTGGCGGACCAGGGTGGACTTACCCGCGCCGTTGGGGCCGAGCAGGCCGAAGACCTCGCCGCGCCGGACCTCCAGGGAGATCCCGTCGTTGGCGCGGGTCTCGGGCAGGGCCGGAGCCCCGCGCCGGCCGCGTACGGCGGGGTACGTCTTGACCAGGTCACGCACGGCGCAGACCACGTCCGAAGCGGCTCCGGCGGCCGCCGCCGTGGTCGTTCCTGCCTGTGCTGTGCCCGTACTCACGAGGGAGCAGCCTACGCGGCTTCCGGCCCTACTCGGCCGCCGGGGTCATCGGCACCCCGGGGACGGCGGCCGGCGGGCCGGTGACGTGCTCGGCCGCGGCCCGCACGTCGATCTCCCTCCAGAACCCGGCGCGGATGGCGTAGCGGTCGTGTTCGTCGATCTGGTCGTCCTTGTGGGCGAGGAGCCCGAACCGGGCGGCGTAGCGCAGCAGCTCCCCGTCGATGCGGTGCGGGACGCGGGGGTACATGGTGGCGAGCTTCTGCAGGTGGGCGGCTTCGGGGAGGCGTTCCATCCAGCGCCGGGCGAAGACCTGGCCGACCTCGAAGGGGTCGCCGCCGACGGTGGTGATGTCCTCCTCGCGGTCGGCCCAGCGCTGCTCGGCGCTGGTGAGCTGGGCGAGGGTGGGCAGCGAGGCGGTCTCGGCCGGTTCGCCGAGCGGGCCCGCGCGGTCGATCCAGCCCTTGTCGGAGGACCAGCGCAGGGCGCTGCCGGCCGGGTTGGCGGCGGAGTGGGCGGCCGGGGCGGCGGGGACCGGGGAGGGGGCGCGGAGCGCGGCGAGGTCCTTGGGGGTGGGGACGGGCTTGGCCCCCTCGGTGGCGGGCGCCGGTACGGGTGCTCCGTTCGGGCGCGCCTCGGGGGTGGCGGGGGTGCCGTTGCGGGCGGCCTCGGCGAGGGCGGCCTCGGGCAGGGGCGCGGAGAGGATCGCGGCGATCTCGGGGCGGGGGGCGGGCGGCGGGGGACAGAGTCCGGCGAGGTCGCGGGCGCGGACGGCGCGGGTGATCCAGGCGCGGTCGAGGACGCGGCGTTCGTCGGCCTCGGCGACGAGGTCCTCGGACTGGTTGTAGTCCCCATCGGCGGCCTGTACGGCCCAGAGGTGGACGGCGACGCCGTGTTCCTTGGCGGACATCAGTCCGGGCAGCAGGTCGCCGTCGCCGGTGACGAGGACCACGTCGGAGCAGGCCCGGTTGCGGGCGAGTTCGGTGAGTTCGGCGTGCATGGCGGCGTCGACGCCCTTCTGCGCCCAGCGGCCGTCGCTGCGGGTCAGGGCGCCGAGCCGGACGGTGACGCGGGACATGACGCGCAGCCGGCGGTGCTCGGGCTGGGGAACCCGGTCGGGGGCTCCGTCGAACCAGTAGATCCGCAGCAGGGGCTGCTGGGTGTCGGCCTCGGCGCGTTCGCGCAGGCCCTGGATGAGGGCGGAGTGGTCGACGGTGATGCGGGAGCGGGAGGGTTCCCCGGCGAGGAGGCTCGCGGCGGCGCCCAGCAGGTATCCGGCGTCCACCAGGACGACGCAGCGGTCCACGCGTTCCACCCTCTTCCGTGGGGGTCCTCGACAGGTTTTCCCCGAGTCTGCCCGACCGCAAGGGTGTTGACGGCCGGAACTCGATCATCGGCGTGGCGTATCTGTCAGGGGGCCTCGAAAGCGACCCCCGGAGCGCGGGGCAATGATCCAAAATGCGGGGTTTGTGGGGGTGTGTGAGTGTGAAGGCGGCCCTGGCCCCTACACCCCCCACGGAGGCATTCCATGGCCAAGAACAAGAACCAGAAGCAGCCCGCGAAGCAGCAGCCGCGTTCGTCCGCCCCGGACCGGAGTTCGGCCGAAAGCTCGCCGGAGGAGCGCTCCTCTCAGTCGCCGAGCCCGCTGGACATGGCCCACAAGAGCAAGCAGAAGCGCTTCGGCCACAACTGACGCCGCGCGCGGACGACGGAAGGGCCCACCGGCAGCGTCGCCGGTCGGGCCCTTCCGCACGTACGCGGGGGTACGCCCCCCGGTCGGCTACCCGGCCAGGCAGGAGGGGCCGAGCAGGACCTTGAGGTCGCCGAAGAGGGCGGGGTCGGGCTGGACCCGGTGCCGGTCGAGGCGCAGCACGGTGGTGGTGCGGGGGCCCTGGAGCTTGATCCGCACCTCGGTGTTGCCCTTGTGGTGGCGCAGGATCTCGCCCAGACGGGTCACCATCGGCGGGGTGACCTTGACGGTGGGGATGGTGAGGACGACGGGGGCGTTGGTGCCGGCGGAGGAGAGGTCGGGGACCATCATCTCCATGGCGACCAGGCGGGGGACGTCCTCGCGCTTGTCGAGGCGGCCCTTGACGAAGACGACGGTGTCCTCGACCAGCTGGGTGGAGACGAGCTGGTAGGTCGCGGGGAAGAACATGCACTCGATGGAGCCGGCCAGGTCCTCGACGGTGGCGATGGCCCAGGCGTTGCCCTGCTTGGTCATCTTGCGCTGGAGGCCGGAGATGATGCCGCCGATGGTGACGACGGCGCCGTCGGAGTGCTCTCCGCCGGTGAGCTGGGAGATGCCGGCGTCGGTCTTGTCGGAGAGGACGTGCTCCAGGCCGAAGAGCGGGTGGTCGGAGACGTAGAGGCCGAGCATCTCGCGCTCCTGGGCGAGCAGGTAGGACTTCTCCCACTCGACGTCGGAGAACTCCACGTCGAGGCCGAAGCCGGGCTCGTCGCTGCTGTCCTCGTCACCCATTCCGCCGAACAGGTCGAACTGGCCCTCGGCCTCCTTGCGCTTGACGGCGACCACGTTGTCGATCATCGATTCGTGGTGGGCGACCAGGCCCTTGCGGGTGTGGCCCATCTCGTCGTAGGCGCCGGCCTTGATCAGCGACTCGACGGTGCGCTTGTTGCAGACGACCGCCTCGACCTTGTCGAGGAAGTCGGGGAAGGAGGAGTACTTCCCCTTGGACTTCCTGGTCTTGATGATCGAGTCGACGACGTTCTGTCCGACGTTGCGCACGGCGGTGAGGCCGAAGAGGATCACGTCGTCGCCCTGGGCGGCGAAGTTGGACTCGGACTCGTTGACGTTGGGCGGGAGCACCTTGATGCCCATGCGCCGGCACTCGTTGAGGTAGATCGCGGACTTGTCCTTGTCGTCCTTGACCGAGGTGAGCAGGCCGGCCATGTACTCGGCCGGGAAGTTCGCCTTGAGGTAGGCGGTCCAGTAGGAGACCAGGCCGTAGGCGGCCGAGTGGGCCTTGTTGAAGGCGTAGCCGGCGAAGGGGACCAGGACGTCCCAGAGGGCCTTGATCGCCTGGTCGGTGAAGCCGTTCTTGCGGGCGCCCTCCTCGAAGATGACGAAGTTCTTCGCCAGCTCCTCGGGCTTCTTCTTGCCCATCACGCGGCGCAGGATGTCGGCCTCGCCGAGGGAGTACCCGGCGATGATCTGGGCGGCCTTCTGCACCTGCTCCTGGTAGACGATGAGGCCGTAGGTGACCGCGAGCACCTCTTCGAGCGGCTTCTCCAGCTCGGGGTGGATCGGGGTGATCTCCTGCTGCTTGTTCTTGCGCAGGGCGTAGTTCGTGTGCGAGTTCATGCCCATCGGGCCCGGGCGGTAGAGCGCGGACACGGCGGAGATGTCTTCGAAGTTGTCGGGCTTCATCAGGCGCAGCAGGGAGCGCATGGGGCCGCCGTCGAACTGGAACACGCCGAGGGTGTCGCCCCGGCCGAGGAGCTCGAAGGTCTTGGCGTCGTCGAGCGGGAGGGCCAGGAGGTCGATGTCGATCCCCTTGTTGGCCTTCACCATCTTGACGGCGTCGTCCATGATCGTGAGGTTGCGCAGGCCGAGGAAGTCCATCTTCAGCAGGCCGAGCGACTCGCAGCTCGGGTAGTCCCACTGGGTGATGGTGACGCCGTCGGTGTGCCGCACCCAGACGGGTACGTGGTCGGTGATCGTCTCGCTGGACATGATCACGCCGGCGGCGTGCACGCCCATCTGGCGGACCAGGCCCTCGACGCCGCGGGCGGTGTCGATGACCTTCTTCACGTCGGGCTCGTTCTCGTACATCCCGCGGATCTCGCCGGCCTCGCCGTAGCGGGGGTGCTGCGGGTCGAGGATGCCGGAGAGCGGGATGCCCTTGCCGAGGACGTCGGCGGGCATGGCCTTGGTGAGGCGGTCGCCCATGGCGTAGGGGTAGCCGAGGACGCGCGCGGAGTCCTTGATCGCGTTCTTGGCCTTGATGGTGCCGTAGGTGCCGATCATGGCGACCTTGTCGGCGCCGTACTTCTCGGTCACGTACCGGATCACCTCGACGCGCCTGCGCTCGTCGAAGTCGATGTCGACGTCGGGCATGGAGACGCGCTCGGGGTTCAGGAAGCGCTCGAAGATCAGGCCGTGCGGGATCGGGTCGAGGTCGGTGATGCCCATGGCGTAGGCGACGATCGAGCCGGCCGCGGAGCCTCGGCCGGGGCCGACCGCGATGCCCTGGTTCTTGGCCCACATGATGAAGTCGGCGACCACGAGGAAGTAGCCCGGGAAGCCCATCGAGATGATCGTGTCCATCTCGTACTCGACCTGCTTCATGCGGTCGTCCGGGATCCCGCCGGGGAAGCGGCGGTGCATCCCCTTCATGGTCTCCTCGCGGAACCAGGTGACCTCGGTGTAGCCGTCCGGGATGTCGAACTTCGGCATCAGGTTCCGGAACTTGAACATGCCCTCGGTGTCGATCTGGTCCGCGACCAGCTTCGTGTTGGCGCAGCCCTCCTGCCAGGCGTCCGAGGAGTCGATCGCGTACATCTCGTCGGTCGACTTCAGGTAGTAGCCGGAGCCGTCGAAGCGGAAGCGGTCGGGGTCCGAGAGGTTCTTGCCGGTCTGGATGCAGAGCAGGGCGTCGTGGGCGCCGGCCTCGCTGGCGTAGGTGTAGTGCGAGTCGTTCGTGACCAGCGGCGGGATGCCGAGCTTCTTGCCGATCTCCAGCAGGCCGTCGCGGACCCGGCGCTCGATCTCGATGCCGTGGTCCATCAGCTCCAGGAAGTAGCGGTCCTTGCCGAAGATGTCCTGGTACTCGGAGGCCGACTTCAGGGCCTCGTCGAACTGGCCGAGGCGCAGTCGGGTCTGGAGCTCGCCGGAGGGGCAGCCGGTGGAGGCGATCAGGCCCTCCGACCACTTGCTGATGGTCTCCTTGTCCATGCGGGGCCACTTCGTGAGCCAGCCCTCGGCGTAGGCGTCGGAGGACAGCCGGAAGAGGTTGTGCAGGCCGGTGGCGTTCGCCGCCCAGATCGTCTTGTGGGTGTAGCCGCCGGAACCGGAGACGTCGTCCCGCTTCTGGTGGGGCTGGCCCCACTGGATGCGGCGCTTGTTGCGCCGGGACTCGGGGGCGACGTACGCCTCGATGCCGATGATCGGGGTGATCCCCGACTTCTGGGCGGTGTGGAAGAAGTCGTACGCCCCGTGGAGGTTGCCGTGGTCGGACATGGCGATGTGCGTCATGCCCATTTCATTGCAGGCAGCGAACATGTCCTTCAGCCGCGCGGCACCGTCCAGCAGCGAGTACTGGGTGTGGACGTGCAGGTGCGTGAACGGCGTCTTGGTCACGGTGGGGGCCTCCTGAGGAGAGAGGGGCGGCAGCTATGAATCCTACGTCCCACGAGTGACAGACCCCGGGCACCGACGGGTACGGTCATGCGTTGCAGAACCGGGAAGACCGGTCCGGCGTCCAGTCGGTCAGAAGCCGTACCACCCCTTGCACCAGGAGGCATCCGCCATGGCGGTCACCGAGACCACCGACGAGCAGCGCGCCGAGCAGATACTCGATGTGTTCGACACCGCATTCGGCCGGCTGCTCGCCGCCGACCCCGCCGCCTTCCAGGTCAAGTTCCGGAAGATGGCGGCCTCGGCCTTCGCCTTCTACCGGGGCACGGCCTGCCTCTTCTACGCCGACCTGGAGCGGGACCGGCACGGCGGCCCCTACCTGGACGAGCGCACCGGCCGGGTGTGGATCCACGGCGATCTGCACGCCGAGAACTTCGGCACGTACATGGACGCCAACGGCCGGCTGGTGTTCAACGTGAACGACTTCGACGAGGCGTACGTGGGCCCCTTCACCTGGGACCTCAAGCGCTTCGCCGCCTCCGTCGCCCTGATCGGCTACACCAAGGCCCTCAGCGACGAGCAGATCAGCTCCCTGGTGCGGACCTACGCGGCGGCCTACCGGGAGCGGATCCACCAGCTCGCGACGGGCGCCAAGCACGAGGAGGTCCCCTCCTTCACCCTGGACACCGCCGACGGCGCCCTCCTCGGGGCCCTGCGGGCGGCCCGCGCGCGCACCCGCTTCGCCCTACTGGACTCGATGACGGAGATCCGCGACCACGAGCGCCGCTTCAGCTCCGGCGGCGGCGCGATCGAGCTGGACGCGGCCACCCGGTACAAGGTGCTGGCCGCCTTCGACGGGTACCTGGAGACCCTGCCGGAGGAGTCCCTGGTGCGCCCGGACTCCTACCGGGTCAAGGACGTGGTGGGCCGCCGGGGCGTGGGCATCGGCTCGGCGGGCCTGCCCTCGTACAACATCCTGCTGGAGGGGCACAGCGACGCCCTGGAGAACGACGTCGTGATCTACCTCAAGCAGGCGCAGACCCCGGCCGTGTCCCGGCACATCACCGACCGGGCGGTCCGGGAGTACTTCCAGCACGAGGGCCACCGCACGGTGATCTCGCAGCGCGCCCTCCAGGCGCACGCCGACCCGTGGCTCGGCTGGACCGAGCTGGACGGCGCCGGGCAGCTGGTGGCGGAGGTCTCCCCGTACGCGGTGGACCTGGACTGGTCGGACCTGGACGACCCGGAGGAGATCGCGGCGGTGGTCGCGGACCTGGGCCGGGCCACGGCCACCATGCACGCCTCGGCGGACGAGGCCGAGAGCGGGCAGTCCCTGGTGCCGTTCTCCACCGAGCGGGCCATCGACGCGGTGATCGCCGCCGACGAGGAGGGCTTCCCGGAGCTGCTGGTCGACTTCGCGCACGCGTACGGGGCCCGGGCCCGCGCCGACCACCAGATCTTCGTGGACCTCTTCCGCAACGGCCGGATCATGTCGTAATCCGTGGGGCGCGAGGTGCTCCGGGCACCGATTCACAGGGACCGGGGCACCTCGTCCACAGGAACTCGTGGCAGACTCGCGGCGATGGACATATCAGGGGTGAGGATCCGGGGGCTGCGGGCCGCGCTGTTCAGCGCGGTCGTCGTGCTGCTCTCGGCCGGGTCCCACGTGCTCATGTCCCGGGTCCCGCTGCCGCCCGTGATGATCGCCGGGGCCTTCGCCGGGGTCTTCGCGATCGCCTTCGCGCTGGCCGGCCGGGAGCGGGGCTTCGGCCCGATCGCCGGGCTGCTGGTGCCGTTGGAGCTGGCGGCCGACACCGTCTTCACCGCCGGCCAGCACCTCTGCTACGGGCCCGCCGGCGGGCCGGTGGCCGGGCCGCTGCGCGCCCTGGGCCTGGACGAGCTGTGCGGCGGGTCCCCGGTGGGCGGCCCGCTGACCGGGGTGGCCGGGCCCGCCGGGGATCCGGCGGCGCTGCTGGCCTCGCCGGGGCCGTGGACGCCCTGGCTGCTGCTCGGCGCGCACGTCACCGTCGGCTTGGCGGCCGCCGCGTGGCTGCGGCACGGCGAGCGGGCCCTGGTGCGGCTGCTGCGGGCGGTCGCCGCCTTCGCCTTCCGGCCGCTGCTGCTGGCCACGGCCACGGCCGGGGCCGTCCCCGGGCGGGGCGGGCGGGTGCTGCGGCCGGTGTTCCGGGGCGCGGTGGCCCGGACCCGCTTCCCGGCGCACTCCGTGGGCCGGCGGGGCCCTCCCGCGCGTGCGGCGCTCGCGAGCGCCTGACCGCGTACGGAAACCCCTCCACCCTTCCCGTTCCACGGAGATCATCATGAGTGCACGCAACAACCAGCAGAACAAGGCCGCCGCCCGCGAGCGGCTGCGCGTCGAGCGCGAGCAGCAGGCGAAGAAGGACAAGGTCCGCCGGCAGCTGGTGGTGGCCGGAGCCGTGGTCGGCGTCCTGGCGCTGGCCGGCGGCGTCGGCTACGCGGTCGTCCAGGCCAACGAGCCCGGCTACTGGGACAAGGCCGCCAAGGCCGCGCTGGTCAAGCCGAAGAACACCACGGGCGAGGACGGCCTGACCGTGGTCGTCGGCAAGCCCGAGGCGAAGAAGACCCTGGAGCTGTACGAGGACTCCCGCTGCCCGGCCTGCGCCGCCTTCGAGCAGTCGGTCGGCGAGCAGGTCAAGAAGGACGTGGACGCGGGCAAGTACAAGCTCCGCTACTACGGCGCGACCTTCATCGACAACGGCGTCAAGGGCGAGGGGTCGAAGAACGCCCTGAGCGCGCTGGGCGCGGCCCTGAACGTGAGCCCGCAGGCCTTCCTCGACTACAAGGGCGCCCTCTACTCGAAGGCGCTGCACCCCGAGGAGACGAACGACGCCTTCGCCAAGGACGACTACCTGCTGAAGGTCGCGGACACCGTCCCGGCGCTCAAGGACAACGCCGAGTTCAAGAAGGCGGTCCAGGACGGCACGTACGACCGGTGGGCGATGGACATGTCGGACGCCTTCAACAAGTCCGGGGTGACGGGCACCCCGACGCTGAAGATGGACGGCAAGAAGATCGAGACCCCGGCGACGCCGGAGGCCTTCACCGCGGCCATCGACAAGGCCCTCGCGGGCTGATGACCTGACAGATCCGGACAAGGCTCCGGAACCGTCGCACACGGGCGGGCGAACTCTCGGAGTTCGCCCGCCCGTTGCCGTGCCGTGGCTGTTCCCAGCCACATACCGATCAGTAATATGATCGGCCGTGACCAGTCATCTCACCCCTTCACACCCGCGCCGCCGTACGGTCGTCCTGGCCGCCGCGGCCACGGCCGCGCTCGCGCCGATCACGACCCTCGGCGCCCCGGCGGCCCACGCGGCGGGGGCCGCGCCCGCCTTCCTGCACGGCGTCGCCTCCGGCGACCCGCTGCCCGACGGGGTCCTGCTCTGGACCCGCGTCACCCCCACTCCCGAAGCGGCTCCCGGCTCCGGCCTGGGCCCGGACACCGCGGTGGGCTGGGAGGTGGCCGAGGACAAGGCCTTCTCCCGGATCGTCGCGAGCGGTTCCGTCACCGCGAGCGCCGCCTCCGACCACACGGTCAAGGCGGACGTGCGCGGCCTGCGCCCGCAGACCCCGTACTGGTACCGGTTCACCGCGGGTACGGCCGTCTCCCCGGCCGGCCGCACCCTGACCGCCCCGGCGGCCGGCACGACCACCCCCGGCATCCGCTTCGGCGTGGTCTCCTGCGCCAACTGGGAGTCCGGCTACTTCTCCGCGTACCGGCACATCGCCGCCCGCACCGACCTGCACGCGGTGCTGCACCTGGGCGACTACGTCTACGAGTACCAGACCGGCGGATACCCCGAGGCGAAGTACGTCGTGCGCCAGCACGAGCCGAAGCACGAGATCGTCTCGCTCTCCGACTACCGCACCCGGCACGGCAAGTACAAGACGGACGGCGACCTCCAGGCGCTGCACGCGGCCCACCCGATCGTGGCGATCTGGGACGACCACGAGTTCGCCGACAACTCCTGGTCCGGCGGCGCCGGGAACCACACCCCGGGCGCCGAGGGCGACTGGGCGGCCCGCGCGGCCGCCGCCAAGCAGGTGTACTTCGAGTGGATGCCCGTACGCCCCTCCATCGCGGGCACCGTCTACCGGCGGCTCCAGTTCGGCACCCTCGCCGACCTGCACCTGCTGGACCTGCGCTCCTTCCGCTCGGAGCAGGTCAAGACCGGCAGCGGCGCGGTGGACGACCCGGAGCGCACCATCACCGGGCGGGCCCAGCTGGACTGGCTCAAGTCCGGGCTGGCGTCCTCGAACGCGACCTGGAAGCTGGTCGGCACCTCGGTGATGATCTCGCCAGTGGCCTTCGCCTCGCTGCCCGCGCACCTGCTGAAGCCGCTCGCGCACCTGCTGGGCCTGCCCGAGGGCGGGATCGCGGTCAACACGGACCAGTGGGACGGCTACACGGACGACCGCAAGGAACTCCTGGGCCACTTGAAGGACCGGAACATCAAGAACACGGTGTTCCTGACCGGCGACATCCACATGGCGTGGGCGAACGACGTCCCGGTGAACATGGCGACGTACCCGGGTTCGGGCACGGCGGCCACCGAGTTCGTGGTGACCTCGGTGACCTCGGACAACATCGACGACATGCTGCACGTGGCGCCGCGCACCCTCTCCCTCGCGGCGGAGACCGCCGTCAAGGCGGCGAACTGGCACGTGAAGTGGCTGGACATGGACTCGCACGGCTACGGCGTGCTGGACGTGACGGCCGAGCGCTCGCAGATGGACTACTACGTCATCTCGGACAAGCGGCGGCAGGACGCGAGCTCCTCCTGGTCCCGCTCGTACCGCACGCTGAACGGCACCCAGAAGGTGGAGCGGGCCGACCGTCCGGTTAACTGACGTTCCGTCAAATCTATTGCGGAAAGGGGCTTCTGGTGCAGACCAGGAGCCCCATCTGGCACATCGGCAACAAATCTTTAACCTACGGGTACTTGCCATCTCGATGACATGCACACATAAACTTCCGGCCAGCGTGAGGAAATCCCTCACCCCCCACCACGCTTGCCGAGGAGCCACCGTGCGCGCTGCTGCCCGCATATCCCCCCTTCTCCGCCGCCGCCTCATGGGTACGGCCGTCCTGGCCTCCACCCTGGCGTTCGCCCCGCTGACCGCCCCCACCACGGTCGCCGCCGCCGCTTCCACGACCGGTGCCGAGGCCTGTGCCGAGCAGGGCTCCGCCCCTGCCAACGCCCGTGTCGCCAAGCCCAAGGACAACCACGCGGCCGAGCCCAACGAGGTCACCGAGGCCCAGGTCAAGGCCATGGACGCCGACCTGACCAAGAAGCTCAAGGAAGTCCAGCTCTCCCCGCAGCAGGTCTTCGCCTCCGGCGCGGCGGCCGCCGCCGCCACGAACATCCCGGTGTACGTCCACGTCATCACCTCCGGCACCACCGGGAAGCTGACCGCCACGGAGATCAACAACCAGATCGCCGTCCTCAACGCCGCCTACAGCGGCAAGGGCACCGGCAACGTCGACTCCGGCTTCCAGTTCACCCTGGCCGGCACCGACTACACGGACAACGCCGCCTGGTACAACGTCTCCGACGGCACCCAGGCCGAGAAGGACATGAAGAACACCCTGCGCAAGGGTGACAAGAACGCGCTCAACATCTACACCGCCAACCTCGGCGGCGGCCTCCTGGGCTGGGCGACCTTCCCGAGCTCCTACGCCTCCCAGCCCAAGATGGACGGCGTGGTCCTCCTCAACACCTCGCTGCCCGGCGGCTCCGCGGCCAACTACAACGAGGGCGACACCGCCACCCACGAGGTCGGCCACTGGATGGGCCTGTACCACACCTTCCAGGGCGGCTGCACGGGCAGCGGCGACTCCGTCTCCGACACCCCGGCCGAGAAGAGCGCGGCCTTCGAGTGCCCGACCGGCCGCGACTCCTGCGCCAGCAAGGCCGGCGTCGACCCGATCCACAACTTCATGGACTACACGTACGACTCCTGCATGTACCAGTTCACCGCGGGCCAGGTCTCGCGCATGAAGAGCATGTGGACCGCCTACCGCGGCTGACCCCCGGCCCCGGTCCCACCCACGACGATGCCCCCCGGCGCCCGGCGCCGGGGGGCATCGCCCTGCGTCCTACAACGTGTCGAGGAACGCCAGCGCGACCTTCCAGGTCTCCTCGGCGGCCTCCGCGTCGTAGTCCTCCAGGTCCGGGTCCGTGAACAGGTGCCCCGCGCCCGCGTAGCCGTGCACCTCCACGTCCGCCCCGGCCCGCCGCATCCGCAGGTACCAGGCGGTCAGCCAGTCGTGCGTCTCGTACGGGTCCGGGTCCGCGATGTGCAGCTGCACCGGCAGCTCGTCGGCCGTGGCGTCCTCGTCCAGGTCCGCCGTGCCGTGCAGGAGCAGCAGGCCGCGCGCCTTGTCGTCGGCCAGCGCCAGGTGCTGCGCGACGGAGCCGCCGAAGGAGAAGCCCGCGTAGACCAGGCCCGCGTCGGAGAAGGGCGCCGACGCCAGCACCGCCCGCTTGAGCAGTTCGTCGCGGCCCACCTCCTCCTGGTAGGCCGCACCCTCCTCGAACGTGGCGAACGTACGGCCCTCGAAGAGGTCCGGCACCTGGACCTCGTGCCCGGCCGCGCGCAGCCGGTCGGCCGCGGCGCGGACCGCGGGCCGCAGCCCGTACGTCGAATGGAAGAGCATGATGTTCATGCCCTCCATCGTGCCATTCGCACGGAAAGCGGGAGTGCACGGGCGCCCCGCGGATACGTTCTCCGGCATGGAGATGGAGAACGTCCTGCGTCCCGTCCTGGTCGTCGCGGCGGCCCTGGTCCTCACCCTGGTCGCCGGCTGGGTGCTCGACCTGCTGCTGCGCAAGGCCGACGCCCGGCACACCGAGACCCCGCTGTGGGGCCTGCTGCGCCGCTGCGTCCCGCCGTTCCGGCTGGTCCTCGGCACCGCGGCGCTCCAGGCCGCGTACCGCCCTGCGGGCGTCCTGCCCGCCCACGAGACCGGGGTGGGGCACGCCCTGACCCTGGCCCAGATCGCCTCGACCTCCTGGCTGCTCGTCCGCATCGCCACGGCGGTCGTCGAGGCCACGTACGCCCGCTACGCCGCCGCCTCCCCCGACGACGCCCGGGTGCGCCGGGTCCGCACCCAGATCACCCTGATCCAGCGGGTGCTCACCGCCGTGGCCGTGGTGGTCGCCGCCGCCGCGATGCTGCTGACCTTCCCGCCGATGCGCACGGTCGGCGCCTCGGTGCTGGCCTCCGCGGGCGTGCTCGGCATCGTCGCGGGCATCGCCGCGCAGGCCTCCCTCTCGAACCTCTTCGCCGGGCTGCAGATCGCCTTCGGGGACACCGTGCGCATCGGGGACACCGTGGTCGTGGACAAGGAGTGGGGCAGGGTCGAGGAGATCACCCTGACCTTCCTGGTGGTGCGCACCTGGGACGAGCGCCGGATCACGATGCCGGTCTCGTACTTCACCTCCAAGCCGTACGAGAACTGGTCGCGCGGCGGCGCCCAGATGACCGGCACGGTCTTCTGGCACCTGGACCACTCGGCGCCGCTCCCCCTCATGCGGGACAAGCTCGCCGAGCTCCTCAAGGACATCCCGGAGTGGGACGGCCGCACCGGCAGCCTGGCCGTCACCGACACCACCCCGAACACCATCGTGGTCCGCGCGGTGGTCACCGCGAAGGACGCCGACGACGTGTGGACCCTGCGCTGCACCGTCCGCGAGCAGCTCATCGCCTGGCTGGCCGCCCGGCACCCGTACGCCCTCCCCCGCGTCACCACCGCGGACGCCGCGTCGCAGGACACGCCTTAGCCGAGCAGGGTGGCGGCCGACTCCGCCGGCCGGCCGCCCCGCCTACGAACTCCGCAGGCTCCGCACGTCCAGGTGCCGCAGGACCCGGTCGACGATCTCCGGGTCGGCGCCCGGCTCGCTGCGGGCCGCGAGGACCTCGTGCCGGGCGGCGGACATCATCTCCCGCTGGATGCGCTGCACGTCGCGGATCCGCTCCACCCGCTTCGCGTAGGCCTCGCGCCGCTCCTCGTCGACCATGTCGGGGCTGATCCTGGCCCCGACGTCGTACGCGCGCCGGTACAGGGTCTCGACCAGGTCCTCGGGGAGGTCCTCGACCTCCTCGATCTCCTTGAGCCGCCGCTTCGCCGCCTTCGCCGCGCGCAGCGCCAGCCGCCGCTCGGTCTCCCGCTCCACGTCCGCGTCCGCCTCCACCCCCAGCCGGCGCACCAGCCACGGCAGGGTCAGCCCCTGGACCAGCAGCGTGGTCATGATCACCGCGAAGGCGATGAAGACGATCTCGTCCCGCGCCGGAAAGGGCTCCCCGGAGTCCGTGCGGAAGGGCAGGGCCAGGGCCAGCGCCACCGAGGCCACCCCGCGCATCCCGGCCCACCACATCACGAGGCTCTCCCGCCAGCTCAGCGGGATCTCCTCGTCGTAGTCGCGGCGCCGGTGCAGTTTCTTGGCCAGCCAGCCCGCCGGCAGCAGCCAGACCAGCCGTACGCCGACCACCACCGCGACCACCACCGCCGCCCAGCCGGCCATCTCCCACTCGCGGCCCCGGGCCACCCCGAAGACGTTGTGCAGCTCCAGCCCGATCAGCCCGAACGCCACCCCGGTGACCAGCATGTCGACGATCTCCCAGAAGGTGTGCCCGGCGAGCCGCCCCAGCACGTCGTCGGCGTCGCTCGCGTACTCGGCGAGGAACAGGGCCGTCGTCAGCACGGCCAGCACCCCCGAACCCCGGAGCTCCTCCGCCACCACGTACGCGACGAACGGCACCAGCAGCGTCAGCCCGATCTGGAGCGTGGCGTCGCCCAGCCCGCCCATCAGCCGGTTCGCCGCCCAGCCGAGCGCCAGCCCGACGGCCACCGCCACCACGGCGGACAGCACGAACTCCCCGAGCGCGTCGGGCCAGGAGAAGCTGCCGCTCACGGCGGCGGCCACCGCGACGTGGTAGAGCACGATGGCGGTGACGTCGTTGAACAGGCCCTCGCCCTCCAGGATCGACACCATCCGGCGCGGCAGCCCGAGCGCCCCGGCCACGGCGGTGGCGGCGACGGGGTCGGGCGGGGCGACGAGGGCGCCGAGGGCGACGGCCGCGGCCAGCGGCAGCCCGGGCACGACGGCGTGCGCGACCCCGGCCACGGCGGCGGTGGTCACGAACACCAGGGCCACGGCGAGCAGCAGGATCGGCCGGACGTTGGCGGCGAACTGCCGCCAGGAGGTGCGCTGCGCGGAGGCGTACAGCAGGGGCGGCAGCACCAGCGGCAGGATGAACTCGGGCGGGACGTCCACCTCGGGCACGGCCGGCACCAGCGCCAGCACGACCCCGGCCAGGGTCATCAGCACGGGCGCGGGCAGCCCCAGCCGGTCCCCGAGCGGCACCGTCACCACGGCCCCGAGCAGCAGTACGAAGAGCAGAGCGAGCTGATCCACGGCCCCACCCTGCCGCATCCGCGGGTGCGCGGCCCTGAGGCGCGGTGGCTACGCGCGCGTCCCGCTGCGCGGGGGCCGGCCCCGCGTAGCGGCGACGCCGGCTACGGCAGTGCGCGCCGCATCGCCCGGTGCGGAATGCCCGCGTCGTCGAACTCCGGCCCGTACGCCTCGTACCCGAGCCGCTCGTAGAAGCCCAGCGCGTGCGTCTGCGCGCCGAGCGACACCGCCGCCAGCCCCAGCCGCCCGGCCTCCGCCTCGATCGCGCGGACCAGTGCCACCCCGACGCCCAGCCCGCGCGCGGACTTGCGCACGGCCAGCCGGCCCAGCGAGCCGACCTCGGGGGAACCGGTCTTGGACAGGGCCTCGGGCCCGTACAGCAGCCGGCCGGTGCCCAGCGGCTCCCCGTCCGGGCCGACGGCGAGCACGTGCACCGCCACCGCGTCGTACGCGTCGTACTCGATCGACTCCGGCACGGACTGCTCCACCACGAACACCTCGGTCCGCACGGCGTAGCAGGCCGCCAGGTCGGCCTCCGAGGAGGCCACCCGCACGGAGGTCACTGGCTCTCGGCCCGGATCACGTCCAGCGCGTGCTGCAGGTCGGCCGGGTAGCCGGACTCGAACTCCACCCACTGCCCGTCGGCCGGGTGCTCGAAGCCGAGCCGCACCGCGTGCAGCCACTGCCGGGTCAGCCCCAGCCGCTTCGCCACGGTCGGGTCGGCCCCGTAGGTCAGGTCGCCGACGCAGGGGTGGCGGTGCGCGGACATGTGCACGCGGATCTGGTGCGTGCGGCCCGTCTCCAGCTTGATGTCCAGCAGGGAGGCGGCCCGGAAGGCCTCGATGAGGTCGTAGTGGGTGACGGACGCCTTGCCGTCCTGGGTCACCGCCCACTTGTAGTCGGCGCTCGGGTGGCGCCCGATCGGCGCGTCGATCGTGCCGCTCATCGGGTCCGGGTGACCCTGCACCAGCGCGTGGTAGCGCTTGTCGACGACCCGCTCGCGGAACTGGTTCTTCAGCGAGGTGTAGGCGCGCTCGGACTTGGCCACGGCCATCAGGCCGGAGGTGCCGACGTCGAGGCGGTGCACGATGCCCTGGCGCTCGGAGGCGCCGGAGGTGGAGATCCGGTAGCCGGCGGCGGCGAGGCCGCCGATGACGGTGGTGCCGGTCCAGCCGGGGCTCGGGTGGGCGGCGACGCCGACCGGCTTCATGATGACCACGATGTCGTCGTCGTCGTGGACGATCTCCATGCCGGGCACGGGCTCGGCGACGAGCTCGACGGGCCGCGGCGGGGCGGGCATCTCGACTTCCATCCAGGCGCCGCCGTGGACGCGCTCGGACTTGCCGACGACGCTGCCGTCGACCGAGACCTTCCCCTCCGCCGCCAGCTCGGCCGCCTTCGTCCGGGAGAAACCGAACATACGAGCGATGGCGGCGTCGACGCGCTCGCCTTCGAGGCCATCGGGAACGGGCAGGGTGCGGATCTCGGGAATCGTACTCACCTGTCGAGTATGCCGGACTCGGCGCGCGGGCATGCCCGCGCGCGGTCCGCGACCGGCTCCGCGATCAGTCCTTGTGGACGGTGCCGTCCGGGTCCAGGCCCTTGAAGGACAGCAGGACGATCAGGATCCCGCCGCACACGATGGCCGAGTCCGCGAGGTTGAACACGGCGAAGTGGGCCGGCGCGATGAAGTCGACCACCGCACCCCGGAACACGCCCGGCGAACGGAAGATCCGGTCGGTGAGGTTGCCCAGCGCACCGCCCAGCAGCAGGCCCAGGGCGATCGCCCACGGCAGGCTGTACAGCTTGCGGGCCAGCCGGACGATCACCACGATCACGGTCGCCGCGATCACGGTGAAGATGATCGTGAAGGCCTCGCCGAAGCCGAAGGCGGCACCGGGGTTGCGGATCGCGGAGAACTTCAGCCACTCGCCGATGATCTCGATCGGCGGCTGGTGTTCCAGTTTGGCCACGACGACCATCTTGCTGCCGAGGTCGAGCAGGTACGCGAGCACCGCGACCACGAGCAGCGCGGCGATCCGCCTGCGCCCCCGGGGCGCGGCGGGCTCCGACTGCGGCTCGGCGTCGTCCCCGACCTCCGGCATACCGATGATGCGCTCCGCCTCTGCCACGTGAGTCCCTCGAACTAGCTCGAACCGGGTACGGGAACCTTCATCCCGACGAGACACGAGAGTACGTCAGTACGCGTAGGTCCTGGCTAGTGCCTTCGCTCCTGCTTCTGCTTGCAGTCCACGCACAGCGTCGCCCTCGGGAAGGCCTGCATGCGCGCCTTGCCGATGGGGCGTCCGCAGTTCTCGCAGAGGCCGTACGTGCCCGCCTCCAGCCGTTCCAGGGCCCGCTCGGTCTGCTCCAGCATCGAGGTGGCGTTCGCGGCGAGCGCCAGCTCGGACTCCCGGGTGATGTTCTTGGTGCCGGTGTCGGCCTGGTCGTCGCCCGCGCCGTCGCCCGAGTCCCGCATCAGGCCCGAGATGGCCACCTCGGAGGCGTCCAGCTCGGCCCGCAGCCGCAGCACCTCGCTCTCCAGCTCCGCCCGCGCCTCGGCGACCTCCGCGGGGGTCCAGGGGTCCTCCCCCTCGCGCACGGCGAGCTCGCCGGGGGCCGTGGCGGCCTTCGCCTTGGGGAGCCCGCTGGTGGCGGTCCCGGCCGTCTTCCTGGCCGTACCCGCAGTCTTCTTGGCAACCACTTTCCGAGCTCCCGTCTTCCGCGCGGCCGGGGCCGCCCCCTCGGACGCGGCCGTGCCGGCCGCGGCCTTGCTCGTGGTGCGCCCGGCCGCCGCCTTCTCGGCCGGGGCCTTCTCCGCCGCCTTCTTGGCCGGTGCCTTCTTGGCCGGAGCCTTCTTGGCAGGAGCCTTCTTGGCAGGAGCCGCCGCCTTGCCCGCGGCCGCCCGCTTCGCCGGAGCCGCTTCGGCCGGCGCCTTCCCGGCCGCCGTCCTCTTCGCCGGGGCCGCCTCGGCAGGGGCCTCCTTCGCGGCGGCCGCCGGGGCCCGGTCGGCCGCCTGCCGTGTCCCCGTCTTCTTCGCCACCATGGCCGCGGCCCCTTCACCCATGCTGTGATCTTGTTCGCAGATCGTGCCGGAACGATAAATCGCCTCCGACCCCACGGCAACGGGGCACGCGTCCGTCGAGGTCAACCTGCATCCGTTGTGCCCAGCGGGGAGCCCCGTAATCCGCCCCACCCGCCCCAGTGGATCCCGGGCCCGCCCGTCAGCCCATCCGGGTCACGCCGCGGCCCGCCCCGCGACGCGCCGCGGCCCCCGCAAAACCGGTCTGCCGAGCGGCCCCCCGGCCCGTACACTGGGCGCAGCGAGAGGCATGGATGGGGACGAGTAGCGTCGGACGCAGCCAGGAGCGACCCGGGGACGGTGAGAGCCCGGGGGCGAGCGCGATGCGAAGGATCACCCCGGAGCCGCCGGAAGAAAGCCCGCACGGACCCCCGTACGGCGAGTAGAACCGGCTTCGCACCCCAATGAGGGGGCCGCCGGACCCGTCCGGAGGCCAAGGAGGGTGGTACCGCGGGAGCCGTCAGCGCTCTCGTCCCTCCGGACGGAAGTGACACCCCGCCGGAGGAAGAGTTCAGCCTCATGACCACACCGCCGCAGTACCGCCCGGTACCCGCCCAGGTCGACCTGCCCGCCCTCGAACACGCCGTCCTCGACTTCTGGCGCGAGAGCAAGACCTTCGCCAAGACGCTGGAGCAGTCCGAGGGCCGCCCCGAGTGGGTCTTCTACGAGGGCCCGCCCACCGCGAACGGCATGCCCGGCGCGCACCACATCGAGGCCCGCGTCTTCAAGGACGTCTTCCCCCGCTTCCGCACCATGCGCGGCTACCACGTGGCCCGCAAGGCCGGCTGGGACTGTCACGGCCTGCCCGTGGAGCTGGCCGTCGAGAAGGAACTGGGCTTCAACGGCAAGCAGGACATCGAGGCGTACGGCATCGCCGAGTTCAACGCCAAGTGCCGCGAGTCCGTGACCCGCCACACCGACGCGTTCACCGAGCTCACGACCCGCATGGGCTACTGGGTCGACCTGGACGACGCCTACCGGACCATGGACCCCGAGTACGTCGAGTCCGTGTGGTGGTCGCTGAAGGAGATCTTCAACAAGGGCCTGCTGACCCAGGACCACCGCGTCGCCCCCTGGTGCCCGCGCTGCGGCACCGGCCTGTCCGACCACGAGCTCGCCCAGGGCTACGAGACGGTCGTCGACCCCTCCGTCTACGTCCGCTTCCCGCTGACCTCCGGCCCGCTGGCCGGCGAGGCCGCGCTGGTCGTGTGGACCACCACCCCCTGGACCCTGGTCTCCAACACCGCCGTCGCCGCGCACCCCGAGGTCACGTACGTCGTCGCCACCGACGGCAACGAGAAGCTGGTCGTGGCCGAGCCGCTGCTGGAGAAGGCCCTCGGCGAGGGCTGGGAGGCCACCGGCCAGAGCTTCACCGGCAAGGAGATGGAGCGCTGGACGTACGAGCGCCCCTTCGCGCTCGTGGAGTTCCCGGAGCCCGGGGCCGCCCACTACGTGGTCAACGCCGAGTACGTCACCACCGAGGACGGCACCGGTCTGGTCCACCAGGCCCCGGCCTTCGGCGCCGACGACCTCGCGGTCTGCCGCGCGTACGGCATGCCGGTCGTGAACCCGGTCCGCGCCGACGGCACCTTCGAGGAGGAGGTCCCCCTCGTCGGCGGCGTCTTCTTCAAGAAGGCCGACGAGCAGCTGACCGCCGACCTCGACGCGCGCGGCCTGCTCTTCAAGCACATCGCCTACGAGCACAGCTACCCGCACTGCTGGCGCTGCCACACGGCCCTGCTCTACTACGCGCAGCCGTCCTGGTACATCCGCACCACCGCCGTCAAGGACGCGATGCTGCGGGAGAACGAGAAGACCAACTGGTTCCCGGACTCGGTCAAGCAGGGCCGCTTCGGCGACTGGCTGAACAACAACATCGACTGGGCGCTCTCCCGCAACCGCTACTGGGGCACCCCGCTGCCGATCTGGCGCTGCGAGGAGAACCACCTCACCTGCGTCGGCTCCCGCGCCGAGCTCTCCGAGCTGTCCGGCCAGGACCACTCGGAGCTGGACCCGCACCGCCCCTACATCGACGACGTGACCTTCCCGTGCACGGCCGAGGGCTGCTCCCTCACCGCCGTCCGCGTCCCGGAGGTCATCGACGCCTGGTACGACTCGGGCTCGATGCCGTTCGCGCAGTGGGGCTACCCGTACAAGAACAAGGAGATCTTCGAGAAGCGCTACCCGGCGCAGTTCATCTCGGAGGCCATCGACCAGACCCGCGGGTGGTTCTACACCCTCATGGCGGTCGGCACCCTCGTCTTCGACAAGTCCTCCTACGAGAACGTGGTCTGCCTGGGCCACATCCTCGCCGAGGACGGCCGCAAGATGTCCAAGCACCTGGGCAACATCCTCCAGCCGATCCCGCTCATGGACCAGCACGGCGCCGACGCGGTGCGCTGGTTCATGGCGGCCGGCGGCTCCCCGTGGGCGGCGCGCCGCGTCGGCCACGGCACGATCCAGGAGGTCGTCCGCAAGACGCTCCTCACGTACTGGAACACGGTCGCCTTCCAGGCCCTGTACGCCCGTACGTCGAACTGGGCGCCCTCCGCCGCCGACCCGGCGCCGGCCGACCGCACGGTCCTCGACCGCTGGCTGCTCTCCGAGCTCCACACCCTGGTGACCGAGGTCACGGAGGCGATGGAGGCCTACGACACCCAGCGCGCGGGCAAGCTGCTCTCCGCGTTCGTGGACGACCTGTCCAACTGGTACGTGCGCCGCTCGCGCCGCCGGTTCTGGCAGGGCGACGCGGCCGCGCTGCGCACCCTGCACGACGTGGTCGAGACCGTGACCCGCCTGCTGGCCCCCCTCACCCCCTTCATCACGGAGCGGGTCTGGCAGGACATGATCGTCCCGGTCACGCCGGAGGCGCCGGAGTCGGTGCACCTGGCCACCTGGCCGACCGCGGACGCCTCGGCGATCGACCCGGTCCTGTCCCAGCAGATGCTGCTGGTGCGCCGCCTCGTGGAGCTGGGCCGCGCGACCCGCGCCGAGTCCGGCGTCAAGACCCGCCAGCCGCTGTCGCGCGCGCTGGTCGGGGCGACGGGCTTCGACGCGCTCTCCCCCGAGCTCCAGGCCCAGATCACGGAGGAGCTGAACGTCTCCTCCCTGGCCTCCCTCTCGGAGGTCGGCGGGTCCCTGGTGGACACCACGGCCAAGGCCAACTTCCGGGCCCTGGGCAAGCGCTTCGGCAAGGGCGTCCAGGACGTCGCGAAGGCCGTGGCCGCGGCGGACGCCGCCGCCCTCTCCCTCGCGCTGCGCTCCGGCTCGGCGACGATCTCGCTGAACGGCGAGGAGATCTCCCTCTCCCCGGAGGAGGTCATCATCACCGAGACCCCGCGCGAGGGCTGGTCGGTGGCCTCGGACTCCGGTGCGACGGTCGCCCTCGACCTGGAGATCACCCCGGAGCTGCGGCTGGCGGGCCTGGCCCGTGACGCGATCCGGCTGATCCAGGAGGCCCGGAAGAACTCCGGCCTGGACGTGGCGGACCGCATCGCCCTGCGCTGGTCCTCCTCGGACCCGGAGGTCGTGACGGCCCTCACCGACCACGCCGCCCTGATCTCGGACGAGGTCCTGGCGACGGACTACGCCTCCGGCGAGGCCGACGGCTCCTTCGGAGCCGCCTTCACGGACGAGCCCCTGTCCCTGACGTTCCGCCTCCGCAAGGCGTAACCCCCCACCGAAGCGGCCCGCACCCCCACCGGGGTCCGGGCCGCTTCGCCATTCCCGCCCCCGTCACCGCTGCGCGGGGCGAGGTCCCCTACCCGCCCTTCCACCGTTCCCTGGGGCTCCGCCCCAGACCCCGCGCCTCAAACGCCGGCGGGGCTGAATCAGCCCCGCCGGCGTTTGAGGCGCGGGCGCGGTAGCGCCGTAGGGGTCCGGGCGCAGCCCGGGGAACGGTGGAAGGGCGGGTAGGGGACCCAGCACCAGGCCCCCCAGGGGCCGAGCCGCGCGAGCGGCGCATGGAGAAACGGGCCGGGCCCGGTACCCCCTGAGGGGTACCGGGCCCGGCCCGTGAAGCGACTGCCGACAGACGCGGCGGCGGCGCCTAGTTGTCGTCCTCGTCGATCAGGAAGCCCCGCATGGGAGACGGCGCCTGCATCGGCTGCGGCGCAGCCGGCCGCACCGGAGCCATCGGCTGCGTCATCGCCGGGGACATCTGCTGCTGGCCGCCGTAGGACGGGCCGCCGGCCATCGGGGAGGGCCCGCCCATCGGCGACGGACCGCCCATCGGGGACGGGCCACCCATGCCCATGGCACCGGCCGGAGCCATCGACGGGGACGGCGACGGCGGCAGGGCCGGGCCGGCCGGGGTGCGCGGCGGCGCGAGGGAGTCGTCGGCCTGGGTCTCCAGCTGGCGCAGCTGCGACTCCAGGTAGGACTTCAGACGCGTGCGGTACTCGCGCTCGAAGCCACGCAGGTCCTCGACCTTGCGCTCCAGCGTGGCGCGGGCGGACTCCAGCGAGCCCATCGCGACGCGGTGCTTCTCCTGGGCGTCCCGCTCCAGCGCGTCGGCCTTGGCGCGGGCGTCCCGCTCCAGGCCCTCGGCGCGGCTGCGCGCCTCGCCGACGATCTTGTTGGCCTCGGAGCGGGCCTCCGCGATCGCCTGGTCGGCGGTCTGCTGCGCGAGCGACAGGACGCGGGCGGCGCTGTCGCCACCGGGGCCCTGCTGCGGGAGCTGCGGCTGACCCATCGGCTGCATCTGCTGCGGCATCTGCTGCATGGGCTGCATCTGCTGGCCCATGGGCTGCATCTGCTGGCCCATCGGCTGGCCGAGCTGGTTCTGGCCGCCCATGGACTGCTGCTGCATCTGCTGCGGCATGGGCTGCTGGCCCATCTGCTGCTGCGGCGCCATCGGGTGCTGGCCGAGCTGGTTCTGGCCGCCCATGGACTGCTGCTGCATGGGGCCGCCCATCGGACCCGGACCCTGCGGTCCGTGTCCGCCGGGGCCCGGCGGGAGCTGCGGCTGGCCGCCCGGAAGCTGCGGCGGGCCCATCTGCGGCTGCTGCTGGTTCTGCGGCGGGCCGGATATGGCCGCCGGCACGGGGGCGCCCGGACGCTGGTCCTGGGGCTCCGGCTTGCGCATGTTCTGCTGCTGCTGGTTCTGCGCGGCGGCGCGCGTGGCTGCGGCCAGCTTGGCGCGCAGGTCCTCGTTCTCGCGCAGCAGACGGGTCAGCTCGGACTCGACCTCGTCGAGGAAGGCGTCGACCTCGTCCTCGTCATAGCCTTCTCGCAGGCGGACGGTCGTGAACTGCTTGTTCCGCACGTCCTCAGGAGTCAGCGGCATGTCTTCTTCACCTCTACGTAGTCGTCGGCAGTCGGCAGGACCGTATCGGGACTGTCCCCGCGCCTGCGGGGGAGCTCATCGTTCACACGCTTCTCGCAGCGGTGCTCACGAAACTGATGAGGATGTAAACGATGATCATCAGAACGAAGAAGGACAGGTCGAGTGCCACGCCCCCGAGACGCAACGGCGGGATGAAGCGCCGAAGAAGCTTGAGCGGTGGATCGGTGACAGTGTAGGTGGCCTCCAGAACGACCACCATCGCCTTGCCGGGTGCCCACGAACGTGCGAACTGGAACACGTAGTCCATGACCAGTCGGAAGATCAGCACGATGAGGAAGCACATCAGCGCGATGTAGACCACCTGCAGTGCGACGCCCATCCCGTGCTTCCCTCTCCCCTGCTCCCGCTGTGATCCCGGTCCCGTTTCTGACGGATCGGTCTAGCTTTGGTTGAAGAACCCGCCCTCCGCGATGCGGGCCTTGTCCTCCGCCGTGACATCGACGTTAGCAGGAGACAGCAGGAACACCTTCTGTGTCACGCGTTCAATACTGCCGTGCAGACCGAAGACAAGACCGGCGGCGAAGTCCACGAGACGCTTCGCGTCCGTGTCGTCCATCTCCGTGAGATTCATGATCACCGGGGTGCCCTCACGGAAGTGTTCCCCGATGGTACGGGCCTCGTTGTAGGTCCGGGGGTGCAGCGTCGTGATGCGGTACGGCTCCCGCTCGGAGACGACCTTGGGCATGATCACGGGGGCGTTCTTCTCCAGGTTGGTGCGGTCAGGTGTGATGGATGCCACGGGGGCAATTCGCGCGGGACGTCCGTTTTCTGACGGAATTGGGAGGGGTTCGCGCGGGGCCGGCGGCTGTGGAGCTCGTACCGGTTCGTCCGTTACGGGCGTTTGGTGCACCGGCTGCTGTCTACGATCCCGGTCTCGGGCCCGTTCCGGTTCCGGTTCGGGCTCGAACTCGTCATCGGGGTCGTACCCCGGGTTGTCGTACCGGTCGTCCTCCACGAGGCCGAGGTAGACCGCCATCTTGCGCATCGCGCCGGCCATTCTCCGAGTCCTCCGCTCTGTGGTGGATCGCCCTGTCGCAGGTGTCGAGTGTCCGTCAGCAAAGTAGCTGTGTCACCAAAGTCACCAACTGCCCGCGATCCACGTGGTCTGTCCGCTCATCTGCGGAAATGACCATATTTTCTGCTGTGGTCCGACTTTCTTCGCGACGTTACCCGAGCCGGGGTCTCGCGCCGAGTACCGCAGTGCCGACGCGTACATGTGTCGCACCCGCCAGCACGGCCTGCTCCAGGTCGGCGCTCATCCCGGCCGACACCATCGTGGCAGTCGGATGGGCCGCGCGCAGGCTGGATGACAATTCCATCATCCGCTCGAAGGCCGCCCGTTCGCGTCCCGCGTAGGGACCCGACAGGGGGGCGACGGTCATCAGGCCGTCGATCCGCAGTCCCGGCGCGCCGGCGACGAGGTCCGCCAACTCCGCCACGAGGTCCGGGGCCGCACCGCCGCGGGCCCCGCGCTCGCCCGACTCCGCGTCGAGCGCGACCTGGACGAGGCAGCCGAGCTCCCGCCCCTGCCCCTCCGCGGCCGCCGACAGCGCGGCGACGAGCTTCGGCCGGTCGACCGACTGCACCACGTGCGCGTATCCCGCCACGGAACGGACTTTGTTCGTCTGCAACTGGCCCACGAAGTGCCAGCTCAGCGGCAGATCCGCACAGTCGGCCGCCTTGGGGGCGGCGTCCTGGTCCCGATTTTCCGCAACATGACGGACACCCAGGTCCGCCAGCAGGCGTACGTCGCTCGCCGGGTAGGTCTTGGTGACCACGATCAGGGTCACCTCCTCCCGCCTGCGCCCGGCCGCGGCGCAGGCGGTCGCGATGCGCTCCTCCACCCGCGCGAGGTTCTCCGCGAGCTCGGCCTTACGATCCGTCATCAGTCAGTCCAACCAGACATATCCGGCAAGCCGCCCGGTCACCCGGTCGCGGCGGTACGAGAAGTGGTCCCGCGACTCCAGTGTGCAGACCGGGGAGCGGTGCGCGTGCGCCACCCCCGCCTCCGCCAGCTGGGCGTGCACCCCGGCGACCACGTCGACGGCCGGCGTCCCCCAGCTGGTCTCGGCCCACGCGGCGGGCACCACCCCGGCGACCGCCTCCCGCATCTCGGCCGGCACCTCGTAGCAGCGGCCGCAGACGGCCGGTCCGGTACGGGCGACGATGCGCGCGGGGTCGGCGCCGAGGGCCGTCATCGCCTCGACGGCGGCGGGCACCACCCCGGCGACCAGTCCCGGCCGCCCGGCGTGGGCGGCGCCAGCGACCCCGGCGACGGGGTCGGCCAGCAGGACCGGGGTGCAGTCGGCGGTGAGCACCGCGAGGGCGAGCCCCCGACGTGCGGTCACCACCGCGTCCACGGAGGGGATGTCGGCCCCGGTCTCCCAGGGGCCGTCGACCACCGCGACGTCCCGGCCGTGCACCTGGTTCATCCAGACCACCAGGTCCGGGCGGATGCCCAGGCCCCCGGCCACGATGTCCCGGTTCGCGCGAACGGCGGCCGGGTCGTCTCCGACCGCGCCGCCGAGATTGAGCTCCTCGTACGGAACGGCGCTCACCCCGCCCCACCGGTCGGTGAAGGCGAAGTGGGCGCCGTTCTCGCTGTGCTGCCCGAATGTCACTTCAAGAAGTCCGGTACGTCCAGCTCTTCGGCCGGGCTGTCCTGGTAGGGCCGGGCCGTCGGGACCTGCGGTGCGGGGGCGACCGGCTCGACCGGGATCTCCACCGGCGCCGGGGGCTCCTCGCGGGGGGTGACCGTGCCGAGTCCGCCGAAGGCCGGTCGGACCGGCTCGGGCGCGCGGACCGGCGCGGGGGCCGGCTCCTCGCGCTTGGTGGACGCGGCACCGATGACGTTGTCCCGGCGGGCCGGGGGCTGTCCGCCGTCGAAGCCGGCCGCGATGACCGTGACGCGGACCTCGTCACCGAGGGCGTCGTCGATGACGGCGCCGAAGATGATGTTCGCCTCGGGGTGCGCGGCCTCGCTCACCAGCTGCGCGGCCTCGTTGATCTCGAAGAGACCGAGGTCCGAGCCGCCGGAGATGGAGAGCAGCACGCCGCGGGCGCCGTCGATGGACGCCTCCAGCAGCGGCGAGGAGATGGCCATCTCGGCGGCGGCCACGGCGCGGTCGTCGCCGCGGGCCGAGCCGATGCCCATGAGGGCCGAGCCGGCTTCGGACATCACGGACTTGACGTCGGCGAAGTCGAGGTTGATCAGGCCGGGGGTGGTGATGAGGTCGGTGATGCCCTGGACGCCGGAGAGCAGGACCTGGTCGGCCGACTTGAAGGCGTCGAGCACGCTGACCTGGCGGTCCGAGATGGACAGCAGCCGGTCGTTGGGGATGACGATGAGGGTGTCGACCTCTTCGCGGAGCTCGGCGATGCCGTCCTCCGCCTGGTTCGCGCGGCGCCGGCCCTCGAAGGTGAACGGGCGGGTGACCACGCCGATCGTCAGGGCGCCGAGCGAGCGCGCGATGTTGGCGACGACGGGTGCGCCGCCGGTGCCGGTGCCGCCGCCCTCGCCGGCGGTGACGAAGACCATGTCGGCCCCCTTGAGGACCTCCTCGATCTCCTCGCGGTGGTCCTCTGCCGCCTTGCGGCCGACGGCCGGGTTGGCTCCGGCGCCGAGGCCCCGGGTGAGTTCACGGCCGACGTCGAGCTTGACGTCGGCGTCGCTCATCAACAGCGCCTGGGCGTCGGTGTTGATGGCGATGAACTCGACGCCCTTGAGACCGACCTCGATCATTCGGTTGATGGCATTGACACCACCGCCGCCGACACCGATGACCTTGATGACTGCGAGGTAGTTCTGCGGTGCTGCCACGTCGAAGGCCTCTCGCCTCGAGTTACGTGTCGCCGCCTCGCGGGCCTGCGTAGCGACGACTGATGCCGAAATGTGGGACGGTCCGTACGCGCCGACCCGAACCCTCACCCTTAAGTTTAGGGTTAGGGGTGTGACTGTTCTCTGGACTCTTCCGAACAGGACACTAAGTCGACAAGTAGCGCGTGTTCAACGAACACGCCGAACCTCCCGTTTTTCTTTTCACCCTATGTGATCACCCGTATCGGTGGCCAACCAGGGTGCGTCGGCGTTCGACTTGACGTCAACTCCCGGACACCGCAGGTGCCGTGGGGACGCTCACGTCGAAGTGGTCAGCCTTGGGCGAGGCCTTCATCAGGGCCGTCAGCGCCCTGCCTTTGGCCTCACCCAGTTCGCCGCTCCCCCAGACGACCGTGCGGCCCCGGGTGAGTTGCAGTACGACTGAATCGTACGACCGGACCGTGACCTGCAACGTCTCCTTGGAAACGGCCTCGGGGAGGCTACCGGCGATCCCGACGGCCTCGCGCAGCAGCCGCTCCGCGTCGAAGCGGCGGGCGCTGGGCGAGCCCTCCGCTGCCAGTTCGAGGACCGGAACGTGCGCGGGTGCTTGCCGAACCGTGTCGAATCGCACACCGGAAGCGTCCACTTCGACGAACTGTCCGTCCTTCTTGATGAGCAGGACCGGTTTGCGTTCCGTCACCTTCAGGGCGATCCCGTGCGGCCAGGACCGCGTCACATCGACCGAATCGATGCGGGGCAGCCTGCCCCGCACCCGGGCCGCGATCTCGTCGGTGTCGACGCCCACCAGGGGTGCGCCGACGGGCACGGCCGCGGCGGAGAGGACCTGCTCGGGGGTGAGCACCTCGGTGCCGGAGGCCGTGACCTTCTCGACGCGGAGCCAGGAGGATCCGTACAGCGCCCAGGTGACGCCCGCGGCGAGCAGCACCGCGGCGGCCAGGGTGGCCAGCACGCGGACCCGGCGCGGCAGTCCGCGACCGGGCCCCCGCGGGCCGGATCTCCCGGGCGGTTTCGACGACTTGGGCCGCTTGGGGGCTTTGGGCGCTTTGGCGGCGTCCGCCCCCTTCCCGCCCTTGCCTCCCCGGCCGGAAGGGCCGCGCTGTGCCGTCGTCGCTCCGGCCACTCCTGTGCCTCCTGGGTCAGCGGTTACCTGCGTGCAGCCGCAATCGCCTCGTAGACCAGACCGACGAGCAGGTCGTCGGCGTCCCGGCGGCCGAACTCGGCGGCGGCGCGGGACATCTCGTACAGGCGGTGCGGATCGGACAGCACCGGGAGGACCTCGCCGAGCACCCACTCGGGCGTCAGCTCCGCGTCGTCCACGAGCAGGCCGCCGCCGGCCTTCACCACCGGCTGGGCGTTGAGCCGCTGTTCGCCGTTGCCGATGGGCAGCGGTACGTAGGCGGCCGGCAGTCCGACGGCGGAGAGTTCGGCGACGGTCATCGCACCCGCGCGGCAGAGCATCATGTCGGCGGCGGCGTACGCGAGATCCATCCGGTCCACGTACGGTACCGGCACATACGGCGGCATCCCGGGCATGTTGTCGACACGCGGCAGTTCGTTCTTCGGGCCGACCGCGTGCAGGATCTGGATCCCGGAGCGCTGGAGGGTCGGCGCGGCCTGCTGGATCACCTCGTTGAGGCGGCGGGCGCCCTGGGAGCCGCCGGAGACGAGCAGCGTCGGCAGGTTGGGGTCCAGGCCGAAGGCGGCGCGCGCCTCGGGGCGGACGGCGGCCCGGTCGAGGGTGGAGATCGAGCGGCGGAGCGGGATGCCCACGTAGCGGGCCCCGCGCAGCTTGCTGTCGGGGGTGGAGACCGCGACGGCGTGCGCGTAGCGGGAGCCGATCTTGTTGGCCAGTCCGGGGCGGGCGTTGGCCTCGTGGACGATGATCGGCACCCCGAGGCGCTTGGCGGCGAGGTAGCCGGGCAGGGCCACGTAGCCGCCGAAGCCGACGACCACGTCGGCCTTGGTGCGGACGAGGATCTCCTCGGCGGCCTTGATGGTGCCGCGCAGCCGCCCGGGGACGGTGATCAGCTCCGGGGTGGGCTTGCGGGGCAGCGGCACGGCCGGGATGAGGCCCAGCTCGTAGCCGCGCTCCGGTACCAGGCGGGTCTCAAGGCCCCGTTCCGTGCCGAGGGCGGTGATGCCCACGGTCGGGTCCTGCCTGCGCAGTGCGTCCGCGAGGGCCAGCGCCGGCTCGATGTGGCCGGCGGTCCCCCCGCCGGCGAGTACGACATGCACCGAATTTCACCGCTCTCCGGACGGACGCCTCTTGACGCGCCGTCTCATCGACTTCCATATCGGCCCGCTCCGCTTCCAGCCGGCTCTCGGCTGTCGCATCGCGAGCGCCGCCCGCGCCGCCGGTTCCTCCCGCGCGAACGCGATGAGGAGTCCGACCGCGAACATGGTCGGCAGCAGGGCCGACCCTCCGTAGGAGAACAGCGGGAGGGGGACCCCGGCGATCGGCAGCAGCCCGAGCACCGCACCGATGTTGATCACGGCCTGGGCCGTGATCCAGGTGGTCACGCCTCCCGCGGCATACCGTACGAAGGAGTCCTCCGTGCGTCCGGCCACGCGGATACCCGCATAGCCTAGAGCCGCGAAGAGGGCGAGCACCGACAGCGTCCCGGCCAGGCCCAGTTCCTCACCGGTGATGGCAAAGATGAAGTCGGTGTGGGCTTCGGGCAGTTGACCCCATTTTTCCACACTCGCCCCGAGACCGGAACCGAACCATCCACCGGATGCGAGGGCGTAGATCCCGTGCACGGCCTGCCAGCAGAGGTCGTTCTTGCCGGGCTCCGTCGCCCCGAGGCAGGCGAGCCGGTCCATGCGGTGCGGGCTGGTCTTGATGAGCAGTGCGACGATCACACCCGCGAAGGCGAGCACGCCCACGAACAGCCTCGTCGGCGCCCCGGCGAGCCACAGCAGGCCGAACAGGACGGCCCCGAGGATCATCGCGGTGCCCATGTCCCCGCCCAGCATGATCAGTCCGAGCAGCAGGAAGGCCACCGGGACCAGCGGCACCAGCAGGTGCTTCCACTGGCTCAGCAGCCCCTTGTCGCCCTTGCGGGCCAGCAGGTCGGCGCCCCACAGGATCAGCGCGAGCTTGCCGAACTCGCTGGGCTGGAGCATGAACGGGCCGCCCAGGGAGATCCAGTTCTGGTTGCCGTTGATCGAGACCCCTATCCCGGGGACCTGGACCAGGACCATCAGGAACAGGGTGCCGGCGAGCACCGGATAGGACAGCGCCCGGTGCAGCTTGACCGGCATCCGGGAGGCGGCGAAGAGCAGCACGCCGCCGATCAGGGCGGCCAGGAACTGCTTCTTGAAGAAGTAGGCGTCGCCCAGGCCCAGCTGGAGCGCCTTGATCATGGAGGCCGAGTAGACCATCACCAGCCCGAGCACGGTGATGAGCAGCGAGCTGCCGAAGATCAGGTAATAGGCGGTGAGCGGTCGGTCCCATGCCTTGCTCAACTGCCGCTGCGTGCGCCGCAGCCCCGACAGCGGCCCGCGCCCGGCGGGCCGCTTGGACCCGCCCGCCGGGCGTTTGCGGCCCTGCGCCTTGACGGCGGCGGGCCGCCGCCCCGGCAGCATCTGCTTGGCCGGCATCTGTGTTCTTCCCCTCCACTCGTGCGGGGCGAGCGGCCGGCCGGAGGGAACCTGTACCGGCGTCCGGCCTAGGCCGTGTCCGCGGCACTCCCGGAGGCCAGTTCGCGCACCGCGTCGGCGAACGCGTCCCCACGCTTGTTGTAGTTCGCGAACATGTCCATCGACGCACACGCGGGCGCCAGCAGGACCGTGTCCCCGGGCTCCGCGAGCCGGGCCGCTTCCCGGACCGCTGCGAGCATCGCCCCAGTGTCGGTCCGTTCGAGGTCGGTCACCGGGACCTCGGGCGCGTGTCGCGCCAGCGCCTCGGCGATCAGCGCCCGGTCGGCGCCCATCAGCACGACGCCGCGCAGCCGCTTCGCGGACTTCTGGACGAGCTCGTCGAAGGTCGCGCCCTTGGCGAGGCCGCCGGCGATCCAGACGACCGGTTCGAAGGCCGCCAGGGAGGCCTCCGCCGCGTGGGTGTTGGTGGCCTTGGAGTCGTCGACGTAGCGGACCCCGTCGACCTCGTCCACGAAGGCGACGCGGTGCGCGTCGGGGCGGAAGTCGCGCAGTCCGTCGCGGACCGCGCGCGGCTCGACGCCGAAGGCGCGGGCCAGGGCCGCGGCCGCGAGGGCGTTGGCGATGTTGTGCGGGGCGGGCGGGTTGACGTCGTCGACGTGCGCCAGCTCCTGGGCGTTCTTCTGCCGGTTCTGCACGAACGCCCGGTCCACGAGGATCCCGTCGACCACGCCGAGCATGGACGGGCCGGGAGCACCGAGGGTGAAGCCGATGGCCCGGCAGCCCTCCTCGACGTCGGCCTCCTCGACCAGGTGCTCGGTGGCCGCGTCGGCGACGTTGTAGACGCAGGCGATGGTGTTGCCCTCGTAGATGCGGCCCTTGTCGGCGGCGTACGCCTCCATGGAGCCGTGCCAGTCGAGGTGGTCCGGGGCCAGGTTGAGCACGGCCGCGGAGTGGGCCCGCACCGAGGGGGCCCAGTGGAGCTGGTAGCTGGAGAGCTCGACGGCGAGGACGTCGTACTGCTCCTCGCCGGTCACCACGTCGATGATGGGCGTGCCGATGTTGCCGACGGCGGCGGTCTTCAGACCGGCCGCCCGCAGGATCGAGGCCAGCATCTGGGTGGTGGTGGTCTTGCCGTTGGTGCCGGTGATCGCGAGCCACGGGGCCGCGTTCTCGCCGCGCAGCTGCCAGGCGATCTCGACGTCGCCGACGACGTCCACGCCCGCCTTGGCCGCCTCCAGGAAGAGCGGGCTGTCGGGCTTCCAGCCCGGGGAGGTCACCACGAGGTCGGTGCCCTCGGGCAGCACCTCGCCGGCCCCCTCGCCGCCCTCCAGGCGGCCGAGGCGGACCTCGATGCCCAGCTCCGCGAGTTCGGCGGCCCGCGCACGGTGCGCGTCCCCGTCCCCGTTGTCGACGACGGTCACGACTGCGCCGAGGCCGGCCAGGGCGCGGGCGGCACTGATGCCGCTCACGCCGAGACCGGCGACGGTGATGTTCCTGTCCTGCCAGGAGGTCACTTGTCTGCTGCCCATCCCGCGTAGAAGAGACCGAGACCGACGATCACGCACATGCCCTGGATGATCCAGAAGCGGACCACGACGAGGACTTCCGACCAGCCCTTGAGTTCGAAGTGGTGTTGGAGCGGGGCCATCCGGAAGACGCGCTTGCCGGTCAGCTTGAAGGAGCCGACCTGGATGACGACCGACATCGTGATGAGCACGAAGAGGCCGCCGAGGAGGGCCATCAGGAACTCCGTGCGGGAGCAGATGGCCAGACCCGCGAGGGCGCCGCCCAGCGCGAGCGAACCGGTGTCGCCCATGAAGATCTTGGCGGGCGAGGTGTTCCACCACAGGAAGCCGAAGCAGGCGCCCATCAGGGCGGAGGCGACGACCGCGAGGTCCAGCGGGTCGCGCACCTCGAAGCAGGCGTTCGGGTTGGTGAGGTCGGCCGCGTTGGCGCAGGACTCCTGGAACTGCCAGACGCCGATGAAGGTGTAGGCGCCGAAGACCATCACGGCGGCACCCGTCGCGAGGCCGTCCAGGCCGTCGGTCAGGTTCACGCCGTTGGACATGGCCAGGATCATGAACAGGGCCCAGACCACGAACAGCACCGGGCCGATGGACCAGCCGAAGTCCGTGACGAACGACAGCTTGTCGGAGGCCGGCGTCAGTCCGCGGGAGTCCTTGAACTGGAGCGCGAGCACCGCGAAGGCGACGCCGACGATCAGCTGGCCGGCCATCTTGGCCTTGGCCCGCAGGCCGAGCGAGCGCCGCTTGACGATCTTGATGTAGTCGTCGAGGTAGCCGACCAGGCCCATTCCCGCCATCAGGAACAGGACCAGCAGGCCCGAGAAGGACGGCGACTCGCCGGTGATGACCTTCGTCAGGGCGTACGCGATGAGCGTGGCCAGGATGAAGGAGATACCGCCCATGGTGGGCGTGCCCTTCTTCCCGGCGTGGCCGCGGGGGCCGTCGTCGCGGATGAACTGGCCGTAGCCCTTGCGGGCCAGCAGCTTGATCAGCAGCGGCGTGCCGATGACGGTGAGGAACATGCCGATGACACCGGCGAACAGGATCTGCCTCATCGGCCGGCGACCTCGCCCTCGCCCTCGAGCAGCGCCAGCGCCACCCGCTCCAGACCGACCGACCTGGAAGCCTTCACCAGCACGACGTCCCCCGGGCGCAGTTCACTGCGCAACAGGTCGACCGCCGCCTGCGCGTCGGACACGAGCACCGACTCCTCACCCCACGAACCCTCGTTATATGCGCCCAGTTGCAGCCAGGACGCTTCCCTGCCCCCGACTGCCACGAGCCTGCTCACGTTGAGCCGGACGGCAAGCCGCCCCACCGCGTCGTGCTCGGCCAGCGATGCGTCGCCGAGCTCGGCCATCGGGCCGAGCACCGCCCACGTACGTCCCCCGTCCGCCTTGCCGGCCTCCCCCATCGCGACGAGTGCGCGCAGGGCGGCCCGCATGGACTCCGGGTTCGCGTTGTAGGCGTCGTTGACGATCGTCACGCCGTCCTCGCGCTCGGTGACCTCCATCCGCCACCGGGACAGCGTGCCCGCTCCGGAGAGCGCTGTGGCGATCTCCTCGACCGGCATGCCCAGGACATGGGCGACGGCGGCCGCGGCGAGCGCGTTCGACACGTGGTGCTCACCGTACAGCCGCAAGGTCACATCGCTGCACCCGGTCGGTGTGTGGAGTGTGAAGGAGGCCTGTCCCGCGGGCGTCATCCGGACCTCGGTGGCGCGCACCTCGGCGTCCTCGGCCTCGCCGAAGAGCACCGTACGGGCCTTCGTGCGGGCGGACATGGCGCGCACGAGCAGGTCGTCGGCGTTGAGCACGGCGACGCCGCCCTCGGCCTCGGACGGCAGGGCCTCGACCAGCTCCCCCTTGGCCTGGGCGATGGCCTCGCGGCCGCCGAACTCGCCGATGTGGGCGGTGCCGACGTTGAGGACGAGGCCGATCCGGGGCGGGGTCAGGCCGGTCAGGTAGGCGATGTGGCCGATGCCGCGGGCGCCCATCTCCAGGACCAGGTGGCGGGTTTCCGCGGTGGCCTTCAGGGCGGTGAGCGGCAGGCCGATCTCGTTGTTGAGGGAGCCGGGCGTCCACACCGTGGGCGCGTGGTGCTGGAGCACCTGGGCGATGAGGTCCTTGGTGGAGGTCTTGCCGGCGGAGCCGGTGAGGGCCACCACGTCGGTGCCGAGACGTTCGACGACGGTGCGGGCGAGGGCGCCGAGCGCCTTCTCCACGTCCGGCACCACGATCGCCGGTACGCCGACGGGCCGGGCGGCGAGGACGGCGGCCGCGCCGGCGGCGACGGCGCGCTCTGCGTAGTCGTGGCCGTCGACGTGCTCGCCCTCGAAGGCGGCGAAGAGGCTGCCGGGCTCCACCTGGCGGGAGTCGATCACGACGGGGCCGGAGATCCGCACCGACGGATCCGGTATGTCGTGGGGCCGCCCGCCGGTGATGTCGGCGATCTCGGCGAGGGAAAGGGCGATCACTGGTCCACCTCGGCCTGTCGGGCGCTGAGCTGCTGGTTCTCGATGGCTGCGCGGAGCACGGCGCGGTCGTCGAAGGGGCGTACGACGCCCGCGGTGTCCTGGCCCTGCTCGTGGCCCTTGCCGGCGACGAGGACGGTGTCCCCGGCCTCGGCGCGCGCGACGGCGGCGGCGATGGCCGCGGCCCGGTCGGCGTCGACGAGGACCGTGCCGCGCTCCTCGGCGGGCACCGAGACGGCGCCGTCGAACATCGCGGCGAGGATCCTCAGGGGGTCCTCGGAGCGCGGGTTGTCGGAGGTCAGGACGGCGGTGTCGGCGTACCGGGCCGCCGCGGCGCCCATCGGTCCGCGCTTGGTGGTGTCGCGGTCGCCGCCGCAGCCGAGGACGATGTGGAGCTTGCCGGTGGTGACCTCGCGCAGGGCGCGGAGCACCGACTCGACGGCGTCGGTCTTGTGGGCGTAGTCGACGACGGCCAGGTACGGCTGTCCCGCGTCGACCCGCTCCAGGCGGCCGGGGACGCCGGGGACCGCGGCGACGCCGTCGGCGGCGGTCTGCGGGTCGATCCCGGCGGCGGCCAGGGTGACGATCGCGGCGACGGTGTTGGCGACGTTGAACGGGCCGGGCAGCGGGGCCTTGGCCCGTACGCGCTGTCCTGCGGGCCCGACCAGGGTCAGGGTGGAGTCCATGTGGCCGCTGACCACGTCCTCGGCGCGCCAGTCGGCGGCCGGGTCGCCCGCGGCGGAGAAGGTGACGACCGGGATCGGCGACTCCTTGGCGAGGCGGCGGCCGTACTCGTCGTCCACGTTGACCACGCCCAGGCGGGCGCGGCGCTCGGTGAAGAGCTGCGCCTTGGCCTGGAAGTAGTCCTCCATGTCGGAGTGGAACTCCATGTGTTCCGGGCTCAGGTTGTTGAAGACGGCGACGTCGAAGACGCAGCCGTCGACCCGGCCCAGGACCAGGGCGTGGCTGGAGACCTCCATGGCGACGGCCTCGACGCCGCGTTCGCCCATGACGGCGAACAGGGCCTGGAGGTCGGTGGCCTCGGGGGTGGTCCGCTCGGACTTGATGCGCTCGTCGCCGATGCGCATCTCGACGGTGCCGACGAGTCCGGTGGTGCGTCCCGCCGCGCGGAGCCCGCCTTCGACGAGGTACGCGGTGGTCGTCTTGCCGGAGGTGCCGGTGATGCCGAGCTGGAGCAGGGCCTCGCCGGGCCGGCCGTAGATCTCGGCGGCGAGCTCGCCCATCCGGCCGCGCGGGTCGGCGACGGCCAGGACCGGCAGGCCGGTCGCGGCGGCGCGCTCGGCGCCCTCCGGGTCGGTCAGCACGGCGGCGGCGCCGAGGGCGGCCGCCTGGGCGGCGAAGTCCGCACCGTGCAGCCGGGCGCCCGGCAGGGCCGCGTACAGGTCTCCGGGGCGTACCGCACGGGAGTCGTGCGTGATGCCGGTGATCTGAGCGGCGCCGGACTCGGGCAGACCCAGCAGGGTGGCCAGCTCGCCCAGGGGGATCGGGCGGGCGGACACGGGCCGGGGCGCTCCCGGCGGCGCTGCCGGGGCGTCTTTCTGGGAGTTTCTGGGCTGATCAGCGTGGGGCACGGCGGTGAGCGTACCGGGCGCGGCGGGCCGCTCGCGAAGCGAGGGCCCCGGTTCGGCGCCCGCGGCCGTCTGGTTCCCCGGTTCCGGGGTGATCGTTGTCACTGGTCGTGCCTCGCGCTCTGGTGGCTGGACGGTCGGTTCACGGTCCGGGCTGCGGACCGGTGGGGGCGCTGCTCGGGGCGGCGGGCGGCGGGCCCGCGTCGTAGGTCACGGGCAGGCCGGCGGGGGCCGTTCCGGTGGGTGCGACCTGGAGGGTCTTGAGGGCGAACTCCATGACCGTCTTGTAGATCGGGCCGCAGATCTGGCCGCCGAAGTAGCTGCCCTTGGTGGGGTTCTGGATGGCGCAGTAGACGGTGATGCGGGGGTTGTCGGCGGGGGCGAAGCCGGCGAAGGAGGCGGTGTAGCCCTTGTACCGGCCGGTGGCCGGATCCACCCGGTTGGAGGTGCCGGTCTTCCCGCCGACCCGGTAGCCGGGGATCTTCGCCTTGGTGCCGGTGCCCTCCTGGTCGTCGACCACGGATTCCAGCATCTCGGAGAGGGTCTTGGCCGTTTCGGCGCTGATCACCCTGGTCTGCTCGGGGGCCGGGGCCGGGGTGAAGCGGCCGTCGGGGCCCTTGGTGCCGCGCACCAGGGTGGGGGTGATGCGGACCCCGCCGTTGGCGATGGTGGAGTACACGGAGGCGGCCTGCATGGCGTTGAGGGACAGGCCCTGGCCGAAGGGGATCGTGTACTGCTGGGAGGTGGACCAGGCCTCGGGCCGGGCGAGGATCCCGCGGGATTCGCCGGGGTAGTTCAGGCCGCTGGGGCGTCCGATGCCGAACTTGTCCAGGTAGGAGTGGAGGACCTTGTTGGCCTCGGGCTGGGTGGCGCCGAGCTGGCCGGTGGCCAGGATGGTGCCGATGTTGGAGGACTTGGCGAGGACCCCGTTGAGGGTCAGGTACCAGGTCGGGTGGTCGACGTCGTCCTTGAAGAGCCGGTCGCCGCGGTGGAGCCGGTTGGGGACCTCGACGTGGGTGTCGGGGCGGGCCTTGCCCTCCTCCAGGACGGCGGCCATCGACATCACCTTGGCGGTGGAGCCGGGCTCGTAGACGTCCTGGAGCGCGGCGTTGCCCATCGCGGCGGAGCGGGCCCGGGTCAGGTCGTTGGGGTCGAAGCCGGGGGCGTTGGCCATGGCCAGCACCTCGCCGGTGCGGGTGTCCTGGACGATGACGTAGCCGCGGTCGGCGCCGGACTTCTCGACCTGTTCGGCGATGGCGCTCTGCGCGGCCCACTGGATGTCGCGGTCGATGGTCAGCTCGATGTCGTCGCCGGGCACGGCGGGCTTCTCGCTGGATCCCGCGGTGGGGACGCGGCGGCCGCCGGACTGGGCGTAGGTCAGTTCGCCGTCCTTGCCGGCGAGCTTCTTGTCGAGGGCGGACTCCAGGCCGCCGCCGCCCTTGCCCTCGGCGTTGACGTAACCCAGTATCCCGGCGGCGAGGTCGCCGCCCGGGTACACGCGCTTGCTGCTGACCTCGTTGAAGACGCCCGCGATGACGTTGGCGCCGGGGCCGTTCTTCTTCTTGTCGGCGGCCGCCTTGTCGGCGAAGAGCTTCTTGAGGTCCTTGATCTGGTTCCAGACCTGGGGGGTCTGGCGGCGGGCCAGGATCACGTAGCGGCTGTTCTTGGTCTGGAGCCGCTTGGCGAGCTCTCCGGCGTCCGCTCCGAGGATGGGCGCGAGCAGGGCCGCGGCCTGCTGGGGGGCGTCGGGGGCCTTGCTCTCCTGCGGGGTGAACATCTTCGGGTCGGCGGTGATGTCGTACGCGTCGACGCTGGTGGCCAGGGCGACGCCCTTGCGGTCGGTGATCTCCCCGCGCTCGGCGGCCAGGGTGTGGCTGGCGAAGCGGTTCTCGCTGGCCTTGGCGGAGTACGCGGAGGCGTCGACGGCCTGCACCTGGAGGAGCCGGACCACGAAGGCGAGCATCACGAGGGTGAGCCCGACGCCGACCAGGCGCAGCCGCGGCTTCGGGTTCCCGAGCCGGATGGTGTGCGGGGGCCCCGGCCGGGCGTTGACCCGGGCCCGGGGAACCGGCGCCTTGGGGCTCACCGCCGCACCCCGCCGCACGGCGCGGGAGCCGGGGGCGTCACACCCCTGGGGCTCCGCCCCCGGGCGGCGCCCGCCCGTCCGGCCCCGCCGGCGATCGAGGCGTGGGGCGCCGGGTGCGGCGCCCCCGGGGAACGGTGGAAGGGCGGGGCGGGGAGTTGCCCCGCAGGGGTCCGCGTCACGACGTCACCTGCCTGGCGTAGGGGTGGGTTGCGGGGTGCCGCTGGGAGCCTGGGCCGGGGCTGCCGGAGCCGATGCCGGGGCCGACGGGGCGGGCGAGCCGGGGGCGGGGGTCTGCGAGGCCGGAGGTGCCGGAGGGGCCGGCGGCGGGGCGGGGGCCTCGGCCGGCGCCGGGGTGCCCGCGGTCTTCCCGTCGGTGCCGAGGAAGACGGGGCTGCCGCCGGCCACCAGGCCCAGCTCGCGCGCCCGGCGCTGGAGGGCGTCCGGCGCCGAGTAGGCGTCCACGTCCCGCTGGAGCGCCTGCTGCTCGTCCGTCAGCGCGGTGGTCTCCTTCTTCAGCCGGCTCAGCTGGAAGGAGCCCTGGTTCAGCGCGGAGTTCAGCAGCAGCAGGCTGATCAGCCCGCCCGCGAGCAGCGCCACCACCAGCAGGACGAACGGCATCCGCGCGGCGCCGCCGCCCTGTGGCCGCGGCCGGGCGGCGGCGCCGGCGCGGGCCTTGGTCACAGCCGCGCCTCGCGGATGCGCTCGACGCCCCGGAACCGGGCCGGGGCGGCCCGCCGGTTCTCGGCGATCTCCTCCTCGGTCGGCAGCTCGGCGCCGCGCGTGAGCAGCTTCAGCTTCGGCTGGTACTTCTCCGGGACGACCGGCAGCCCGGGCGGGGCCGTGGAGGTCGCTCCGGCGGCGAAGACCTGCTTCACGAGGCGGTCCTCCAGGGAGTGGTACGAGAGCACCGCGATCCGGCCGCCGACCGCGATCTTGTCGACCGCGGCCGGGATGGCCCGCTCCAGCCCGGCCAGCTCTCCGTTGACCTCGATGCGCAGGGCCTGGAAGGTCCGCTTGGCGGGGTTGCCGCCGGTGCGCTTGGCGGCCTGCGGCAGGGCGTCGCGGATCAGCTCCACGAGGCGGGCGCTGTGGGAGAAGGGCTCCTTCTCCCGCTCGCGCACGATCGCGGACACGATCCGCTTGGCCTGCTTCTCCTCGCCGTACTGGCGCAGGATCCGCACCAGCTCGCCGGGGGCGTAGGTGTTGAGGACCTCGGCGGCGCTGATGCCGGTCGTCTGGTCCATGCGCATGTCCAGCGGCGCGTCCTGGGCGTACGCGAACCCGCGGTCGGCCTCGTCGAGCTGCATGGAGGAGACGCCGAGGTCGAAGAGGATGCCCTGGACGGCCGGGAGCCCCAGGCCGTCGAGGACCTCGGCGAGGTCGGCGTAGATCGCGTGGACGAGCGTGGCCCGGTCGCCGAAGGGCGCGAGCCGCTCCCCGGAGAGCCGCAGGGCCTCCTTGTCGCGGTCGAGGCCGATCAGTCGTGCCTCGGGGAACCGGGTCAGCAGGGCCTCGCTGTGGCCGCCGAGGCCGAGGGTGCAGTCGACGACGACGGCCCCCGGCCTCTCCAGCGCCGGGGCCAACAGGTCCAGGCACCGCTGGAGCATCACCGGGACATGTCGGGACTCGCTAGTCAAAGCGCCCTCTCAGATAACGGCGCGGCAGGCATACGCCGCGCCGCGCACGCGGAGTGTTACCAGGGGGCCGGGCGGCCGGTGAGGGCCGGGCTCCGGCCGGTTCGCGTCACTTTAGTGCAACGGTCGCCGCGGTCAACGAACCGCCCCGTGCCCGGTGCGCCCTCCCCCGAACAAAGCCCAAAAGCCGCGAACCACCCGAACAGCGGCCCCCGTCTCACCCCTGTGGGTTAGCTCACAACAACGTTCGTTGACCTTCTTTGTCCACCCTCGCTCCATGCCTCCACGTGCCGTCACCACTAACGTCGTCGCCATGACGACTTCCGCATCCCTGCCCGCCCACCCCGCACCCCAGGCATCGAGCGGCGCATCCGTCACCGACCGGCTGGTGGCGGCCAACCGGCGCTACGCAGCCCGGTTCACCGACCCCGGCATGGACGCCCGCCCCGTCCTGCACGTGGCCGTCGTGGCCTGCATGGACGCCCGCCTCGACCTGCACGAGGCCCTGGGTCTGGAACTCGGCGACTGCCACACCATCCGCAACGCCGGCGGGGTCGTCACCGACGACACCATCCGCTCGCTCACCATCAGCCAGCGCGCCCTCGGCACCCGGTCCGTCATACTCATCCACCACACCGGCTGCGGCCTCGAAAGCCTGACCGAGGACTTCCGGCACGAGCTGGAGGACGAGGTCGGCCAGCGCCCCGCCTGGGCCGTCGAGGCATTCCGCGACGTGGACCAGGACGTCCGCCAGTCCATGCAGCGGGTCCGGACGAACCCCTTCCTGCTGCACAAGGACGATGTGCGAGGCTTCGTCTTCGACGTGCACACCGGTCTCCTGCGGGAGATCGATCCGGCCACCTGAGTGACAGACCCGGCGGACGCCGTCAAGAATGCGGGGAGACGTCACCCGGAACCCCTCCGGGACGGTGTCCGTGTTTCGGGGTGGGCCGGTCCATGCGCCAACAGCGACGGCCCGTAGAAAGGGCCGAGGAGAACCAGGTGACCACGTACGACGACCGAGCGAGCCTCGCCGACCTGACCAGCACGGCCGAACGGGTCCGCCGGTCCGTCGAGAGCGTGATCGAGGGCAAGCCCGAGGTCGTACGGATCGCGCTGACCGTGCTGCTGGCCGAGGGCCACCTCCTCATCGAGGACGTCCCCGGCGTCGGCAAGACGATGCTGGCCAAGACGCTCGCCAAGTCCATCGACTGCTCGGTCCAGCGCATCCAGTTCACCCCGGACCTGCTGCCGTCCGACATCACCGGCGTCAGCATCTACGACCAGCAGCGGCGCGAGTTCGAGTTCAAGCCCGGCGCGATCTTCGCGCAGATCGTCATCGGCGACGAGATCAACCGCGCCTCCCCCAAGACCCAGTCCGCACTGCTGGAGTCGATGGAGGAGCGCCAGGTCACCATCGACGGCACCACCTACGCCCTGCCCAGCCCCTTCATGGTCGTCGCGACCCAGAACCCGGTCGAGATGGAGGGCACCTACCCCCTCCCCGAGGCCCAGCGCGACCGGTTCATGGCCCGCGTCTCCGTCGGCTACCCCAGCCCCGAGGCCGAACTCCAGATGCTCGACGTCCACGGCGGGCTCTCCCCGCTCGACGACCTCACCGCCGTCGCGCACGCCCACGACGTGGTCAAGCTGATCGAAGCCGTCCGCGAGGTGTACGTCGCCGCACCCGTCCGCCGCTACGTGGTCGACCTGGTCTCCGCGACCCGCAGCCACCCGGACCTGCGCCTCGGCGCCTCGCCCCGCGCCACCCTGCACCTGCTGCGCGCCGTCAAGGCCTCCGCCGCCCTGTCCGGCCGGGACTACGTCCTGCCCGACGACGTCCAGCAGCTGGCCGCCCCCGTCCTCGCGCACCGCCTGCTGCCCACCGCGCAGGCCCAGCTCAACCGGCGCACCGCCGAACAGGTCGTCCACGACATCCTCCAGCGCACCCCCGTCCCCGCCGCGCACCACCGCGGCGAGATGCCGCCCGGCTCGGGCGCCCGGAGCTTCTGATGGCGGCCGGTGCCCCGCACGGCGCCGGCGGGCAGGTCAGGGACCCCGGCGGGCTGCGCGCCTCGCTCGCCGGACTGACCACCCGGGGCCGCTCGTTCCTGGCAGCCGGAGCCGCCGCCGCGGCCTGCGCGTACGTACTCGGCCAGGGCCAGCTGCTGCGGGTCGGACTGCTGCTCGTCGTCCTCCCCCTGATCTGCGTCGTCGCCCTGCACCGCACCCGCCACCGGGTCACCGCGAGCCGGCGCCTGGCCCCGCCCCGGGCGCCCGCCGGCGGGGAGGCCCGGGTGCAGCTGCGGCTGGACAACGTCTCCCGCGTCCCCACCGGACTGCTGATGCTCCAGGACCGCGTGCCCTACGTGCTCGGCCCCCGGCCCCGGTTCGTCCTCGACCGGGTCGAGGCCGGCGGCCGCCGCGAGGTGTCCTACCGGGTCCGCTCCGACCTGCGCGGCCGCTACCCGCTCGGCCCCCTCCAGCTGCGCCTGACCGACCCCTTCGGGCTGGTCGAGCTGACCCGCTCCTTCACCGCCTACGACACCCTCACCGTCGTCCCGCGCACCCAGCCCCTGCCCGCCGTCCGGATGACCGGCGAGGCCGGCGGCTACGGCGACGGCAGCCGCCGCTCGCTCGCCCTGGCCGGCGACGACGACGTGATCCCCCGCACCTACCGGCGCGGCGACGACCTGCGCCGGGTCCACTGGCGCTCCACCGCCCGCTACGGGGAGCTGATGGTGCGCCGCGAGGAGCAGCCCCAGCGCACCAGGGCCACCGTCCTGCTGGACACCCGCGACGTGGCGTACGAGGGCGCGGGCCCCGACTCCGCCTTCGAGTGGGCCGTGTCCGCCGCCGCCTCCACCCTGCTGCACGTCCTGGAGCAGGGGTTCTCGGTGCGGCTGCTGACCGACACCGGTGACTCCGTGCCCGGCGAGGGCGGCGGGGGCTTCTCCTCCGGCGGCACCGAGACCGCCGAGGCGGCCGGACTGATGATGGACACCCTCGCGGTCGTCGGCCACTCCGACGGGAGCGGGCTCGGCCGCGCCTGTGACGCGGTCCGCAGCGGCGGAGCGGCCCTGGCCTCCTCCGGCGGCGACGGCCTGCTCATCGCCTTCTTCGGCGACCTCGACGCGGAACAGACCGAAATGGCGGCCCGGATGCGGCAGCGCAGCGCGGCCGCCGTGGCGTTCGTACTGGACTCCGCGACCTGGACCGGAGCGCCCTCGCGGGCGGAGGAGCGGCTGCGCAGGCTGCGGGACGCGGGCTGGACGGCACTGGCCGTCCCGCCCGGCGCCGCCTTCGCAGAACTGTGGCGGCAGGCCGGGAACGCTCCCCTCGGCCCCGAGACCTCCGGAGGCCGGGGATGAGCGGGCGCACGCGGGTGACGCTCTTCGGAATGCTGGCGACGCTGCTGACCTCCTGGTCGCTGGCCCCGCTGGTGGAGTCCTCCGGCTGGCTGCTCCAGGCGGCCGCCCTGCTCGGCGTACAGGCCGCGGTCGGGGCCGGCGGGCGGCGGGTGCCGCTGGCCCGGTCGCTGACCCTGGCCGCACAGCTGCTGGTGTCGCTGCTGCTGCTCGCCCTCCTGTTCGCGGGGAAGGCCGAGTCCACCGGGAGCGGACCGCTGTCCTTCCTGGTCACCGACTTCGGGGCGCTGTTCCAGCAGGGCGTGCGGGACGTGGGCGAGTTCGCCATACCGGCCCCGCTGACCGACGGCATCCGGCTGCTGCTGCTGGCCGGGGTGCTGCTGATCGGGCTGCTGGTGGACGCGCTCGCGGTGACGCTGCGGACCGCCGCGGCGGCCGGACTGCCGCTGCTGGCGCTGTACTCGGTGGCCGCCGGGCTGTCGACGGGGCAGGGCGGCTCCTGGTTCGCCTTCCTGCTGGCCGGCGCGGGCTACCTGATGCTGCTGCTGTCGGAGGGCCGCGACCGGCTGGCCCAGTGGGGCCGGGTCTTCGGCGGCGCCCCCAGCACCCGGGTGTCGGCGGCCTCCGGGTACTCGGGCGGCGGCGGCCGGGCCGTGGCGCCCGTGCGCTTCGGGCGCCGGATCGGCGTGGTCGCGCTGGGCGTGGCCGTGGCGGTGCCGGCCGTACTGCCCTCGCTCGGCGGCGGGCTGCTGGGCAACCCGGGCGACGAGACGGGCTCTTCGGGCCGGGGCGGCGGCACCATCTCGGCGGTCAACCCGCTGGTCTCGCTCCAGAGCAGCCTGAACGCGCAGGACAACCGGGTGGTGCTGAAGTACCGCACGGACAGCCCCCAGCTCGGCGAGCAGTACCTGCGGATCCTGGCGCTGGACGAGTTCAACGGCGTCAAGTGGGAGGCCTCCGGGCGGCCGCTGACGGACGTGCCCGAACGGCTGCCGAACCCGACGGGGCTGAGCGACCGGATCCGCGAGGGCGCGACCGAGGTGCGGACCTCCGTCTCGGCGGCGGAGACCTACGCCCAGCGCTACCTGCCGATGCCGTACCCGGCCACGCAGATCGACATCGGCGGCAAGTGGCGGTACGAGCCCGCCGGCCGGACCCTGGTCGGGGACCAGCTGGGCAAGGACCGCTTCCAGAACGTGCAGGGCGCGCAGTACACCGTACGGAGCCTGCTGCTGCGGCCCACGGCCGCGCAGCTCCAGGCCGCACCGGCCGCCAACCCGCTGGTGCGGGACGAGTACACGAAGCTGCCGGACAACCTGCCGCCGGTGGTCGCGGAGACGGCGCGGAAGGTCACCCAGGGCGCGCAGGACGACTACACGCGGGCCGTGCGGCTCCAGGACTTCTTCGCGGTGAACGGCGGCTTCCGCTACGACACGAAGGTGTCCTCGGGCACGGGCTCGCAGGCCATCGCCCGCTTCCTGGCGGACAAGGAGGGCTTCTGCGTCCACTTCGCCTTCTCGATGGCGGCGATGTCCCGCTCCCTGGGCATCCCGGCGCGCGTCGCGGTCGGCTTCACCCCGGGCGAGAAGCAGGCCGACGGCAGCGTGAACGTCTCGATGCGGGACGCCCACGCGTGGCCCGAGCTGTACTTCGAGGGCGTGGGCTGGACCCGGTTCGAACCGACGCCCCGCTCGGGCATCTCGCTGCCGGAGTACAGCCGCACCGAGGCCCCGGCCCCGCAGCCGTCCACGCCCTCCGCGCTGCCCTCGCAGGCCGCGTCGGCCCCGGCGCCCATGCCCTCGCAGGCCGAGGCGTGCCCGCCGGAGCTGAAGAAGCTCGGCGAGTGCGGGGTGCCGGCCGCCCAGCAGAACACCGGCGCGGGCTCCGGCGGCTTCCCGCTGGGCGCCGTCCTCGGCTGGACCGGCGGAGTGCTGGCCCTCGTCGCCCTCCTGCTGCTGCCGCTGCTGTGGCGCCGCCGGGTCCGCGAGCGGCGGCTGGCCGGCCCGGACGTGCTGGCCGCCTGGCGGGAGCTCGGCGACAGCGCCTGGGACGTGGGCATCCCGCCCGACGAGGCGCTGTCGCCCCGGCGGGCCGCGGGCCGGATCGTGCTCCTGGGCAAGCTGGACGGTGAACCCGCGCAGGCGGTGCACCGGGTCGCGGGCGCGGTGGAGCGGGCGCTGTACGCCCCGCCCGGCGCGGACCTCTCGTACCCGGAGCTGGCCGCCGACGTGCGGCTGGCCGGCACGGCCCTGCTGACCACCGCGGACCGGCGGTCCCGGGCCCGCGCCCTGTTCCTGCCCCGCTCGGCGGCGCGCGTCACCGCCGCCCTCTCGCTCCGCACCGCCGCCGCCTCGGCACGCCTGTCCTCCCTCACGTCCCGCATCCGCCTCCCCCTCCGGGGCCGCGGCTGACCGGCCGGCCGCTGCGCGGGGCTGGTCCCCTACCCGCCCTTCGCCCGTTCCCTGGGGCTCCGCCCCAGACCCCGCGCCTCAAACGCCGGCGAGGCTGATTCAGCCTCGCCGGCGTTTGAGGCGCGGGCGCGGTAGCGCCGTATGGGTCCGGGCGCAGCCCCTGGGCTTTCCAGCCCCGCCGGCGCTTGAGGCGCGGGTCCGGGCAGGGCCCGGGGAACGGCGGAAGGGCGGGTAGGGGACCCAGCCCCGCGCAGCGGCGCACGCCGACCCGCACCCGCCCACCGGCACCGGCACCGGCACCGGCACCCGGCACCCGGCACCCGGCACCCGGCACCCGCCCAAAGGAAAACGCCGGTGCGGCATGGGCTCGTTCCCCCCGAGCCCGCCGCACCGGCGTTCCGTTTCCCCGTGCAGGGACCCGGTCCGCTCCGCGGCCCCGTGTCCGCGGTGCGGGCCGAGCGGCCCTGTCCATGACCTCCAGTCTGCTGTCTTCGCAGGTCGGAGCCCATCCGTACACATACTCATCTCTGCGTCTGAGTACGGATACTCAGTTCTACGCCGCCGACCGGCGGCAGCGGCACCGCCGACCGGGGGTGTCAGCGGCTTCCGCTCACCCGCCCCCGCAGCAGCAGCGACAGTGCCGAGTGGACGTCGTCCAGGGACCGCTCGCTCTGGAAGGCCTGCCAGTCCAGCGCCGCCACCAGCACCATCCCGACCAGCGCCGCCGCCGTCAGCGGCACGTCGATCTCGGCGCTCAGCTCCCCGCGTTCCACGCCCTCCCGCAGCACCGATTCGACGACCGCCACCGCCTCGCCCCGCACCACCATCAGGGTGGACTGCCAGGCCCGGTTGGTCCGCCAGAGTTCGGCGACGTACAGCTGGGTGAAGGCCGGGTACCGGTCGATGAAGACCAGGCCCGCGCGGATCATCCCGTCGAGGGCCTCGATCCGGCTGCCGCCGCGCGCCTCGGTCTCGTCCGCGGCCGCCCGCAGCGAGGCGGTCAGCAGACCCACCCCGTGCCGCAGCAGCTCCTCGAAGAGTTCGGTCTTGCTCGCGAAGTTGTAGTACACGGTGCCCTTGGCCACGCCCGCCCGCTCGGCGATCTCGTCGACCGTGGTCGCGGAGAAGCCCTGTTCGGCGATGAGGGTGACGGCCGCCTCGTACAGCTTCTGCCGCGTGGCCTGCCGCCGGGCACCGACGGCGGTGGTGCTACTGCTTTCCATGGCGCTGATTCTCACAGGTCAACAGCCCCTTACAGGCTCAGTTCGGGGTGCAGCCGGTCCATGGTCCACACCTGCTTGCCGCGGGCGGCGAGCGCGGTGAGGGCCAGGGCTCCGGCCGTGAAGGCCACCAGGACCGCGCCGCCCTGCCACACCGGGGTGAGGTCGCCGCCGGTGATGAGGCGGCGCAGGCTCTCGACGATGTAGGACATCGGCAGGTACGGGTGGATGCCGTTGAAGAAGTCCGGGCTGGTCTGGACGGGGTAGGTACCGCCGGCCGAGGTCAGCTGGAGCATCAGGAAGGCGAGGACGAGGATCCGCCCGGCCGCCCCGAACTTGGCGTTCAGCCACTGGATGATCGCCGCGAAGCAGGCGGTGACCAGGACCAGGAAGCCGATGGTCAGGGCCGGGTGGGCCATCTTCAGGCCGAGGCCCGGGGCCCAGTGCAGTACGGACATCAGCGCGCCCACCTGCGCGGCACCGAGGCCGACCACGGGCAGCCAGCCCGCGAGGGCTATCCGCCAGGGCGAGGCGCCGGCGGCCAGGGCCCGCTTGTTCATGGGGGCGATCAGCATGTAGGCGACCATCGCGCCGACCCACAGCGACAGCGGGATGAAGTACGGGGCGAAGCCGGTGCCGTAGTTGGGCGCCTTGTGCAGGGCCTGGCTGGCGAGCTGCACCGGGTCGGCCATCACCTGGGTGCGGGCGTCGCGCTGCTGCTGGTCGTAGTCCGGGATCTTGCCGACGCCGTCGTGCAGGCCGCCGGCGAGCTGTCCGCTGCCGTCGACCAGCTTGAACATGCCGCCGTTGAGCTTCTCGGCGCCGTCGCCGAGCTTGCCGACGCCCTCGCCCAGCTTGCCGGAGCCGCCCGCGGCGGTCCCGATGCCCTTGTGGAGTTCGGCCATGCCGGCGGCGACCTTGTGGGCGCCGTCGTTGAGGGCGTTGGCCTGGGTGACGGCCGCGTCGAGGTCGCCGGCGAGGGCGGGGGCCTTGACGGCGAGTTCGCGGGCCTTGTTCTCCAGGTCGGTCAGCTGGCCCTTGAGCTTCGCGATGTCGCCGTTGGAGTTGCCGAGGACGGTGTTCGCGTCGCCGGCGAGCAGGGCGGCCTCGGCCGTGTCGTCCTTGACCACCTTCGCGTCGGCGCAGTAGGCGGGGGCCGGCTGGGCCGCGGCGGTGCAGTACTTCGTGTAGAAGGTGTCGGCCCGGGTGGCCGCCCGCTTGGCGATGGACGCGGCGGCCGGGGCCTTCTCCACCGCCTTGTCGAGGTGGTTCCTGACGACGGCCGCGGTGTCCCCGACGAGCTTGGCGGTGTCCGCCAGGTTCTTCGGGTCCTTGACGAAGGGGCGGGCCTTGTCGGTGATGCCGCTCACCTTGTCGGCGACCTTCTGGGTGCCGTCCGCGACCTGCCGGGATCCGGTCTCCAGCTTGCCGGCGGCCTCGTTGAGCTTCTTCAGGCCGCCGGTGAGCTCCCCGGACTTCTCCTTGGCCGTGTCGAGGCCGTCGGCGAGGTCCTTCGCGCCCTGCTGGGCCTTGCCCGCGCCGTCCTTGAGCTTGTCGGCGCCGTCGGCGGCCTCGGCGGTCTTGTCGTGCAGGTCGGAGAAGGAGACGAAGATCTTGTCGAGGAACTTGCGGGAGGCCTTGGTGGAGGCGGCCGAGCGGACCTCGGAGAAGACGGTGCGGGAGATCGAGCCGACGATGTAGTTGTTGGCGTCGTTCGTGTGGACCTGGAGGGCCCCGGTGGCGGGGTCCGCTCCGCCGCTGGAGGCGATCTTCTCGCTGAAGTCGGCGGGCATGGTCAGGGAGAGGAAGTACGTCCCGTCCTCCAGGCCCTTCGCCGCCTCCTGCTCGCTGACCTCGCGCCAGTCGAAGGTCTTGCGCTCGCGCAGGTTCCGGGCGATCTCGCCGCCGACGTCGAGGTGCTCCCCGTTGACGTCGGCGCCCTTGTCGGCGTTGACGAGGGCGACGGGCACCTTGTCGAGGCGGCTGTACGGGTCCCAGAACGACCAGAGGTACAGGGCCCCGTAGAGCAGGGGCAGCAGGAGCAGCGCGACGAGGGCGGCCCGGGGCAGCTTCCCCCGCCCGAACCGCTTCAGCTCAAGCGCGGCCAGTTTCGGCGAGCGCATCGTCCGCCCCCTTCGTGTCTTCCGTGGCTTCGTCGTGGTCGGTGGCGGGCTCCGCGGCCCCGGCTGCGGGCGCTGGGGGCTCCTCGGGCCCGGGCCGTGCGGTGGCGGGGGCGTCGGGGTCCGTGTCCTTGCCCGGGGGCAGGCCCCAGGTGATCTTCGGACCCTCGGCGGCCGGCGCGGCGGGCACCGGCTTCGCGGGTGCGGCGGCGCCGGTCCCGGGCTCCGCCCCGGTGCGCACCACCGTGACGCCCTCCGGGGCCTCGCTGCACACCGCGAGGACGGTCGTGCCGCGGTCGGCGACCGAGCGGAGCAGGGCCCAGGCCTCGGCGCGTTCGGCGTCCGAGAGCTTGAGGTCGAGGTCGTCGAGGGCCAGCAGCCGGGGGCCGCCCAGCAGGGCGATGGCCACGGACAGCCGTACGGCCTCCAGGCGCTCCAGGTCGCGTACGGAGGTCCGCTCGCCCTTGGGCAGGGCGGCCGGGTCCAGTCCGACGGCGGCGAGGGCCTCGTCGATCCGGGTCCGGGCGGTGGCCCGGCGCTCGCCGCGCGGGCGCAGCAGGGTCCGCAGGGGGGCCTCGTAGCGCCGCTGGAGCATGGCCCCCTCGCGGAGCTGCTCGGCGACGGTGAGGGCCTGGTCGAGGTCGTTGACCCCGGGGACCGGGCCGAGGGCGGCGATCCGGCGGACCGCGGCCATCTTCTTGGGCAGCCGGTGGCGGCCGATCTCGGCGTGTCCCTCGGTGGCCTTCATCCGCCCGGTGAGGGCGAGGAGCAGGCAGGTCCGGCCGCTGCCGGAGGGGCCTTCGAGGGCGATCAGGGATCCGGGGGCCGCGTCGATCCCCACGCCCCGGAACACCCAGCCGCGCGGGCCCTTGAGTCCGAAGCCCTCGGCCTTGACGGCGGCTCCGTGCGGGCTGTCCACACCCTCCCCCTTCTTTTGAACTGACCAGTCAGTTCAAAAACTAGCAGGTTCGGGAGCGGGGAACGCGCCCGAGGGGCCCTCCCGGCGGGATTCCGACGCGATCCGGGCGTGATCCCGCCGGCTCACCCCGGCCGCCCGTTCCGCCAAAACCGCAGGTAGGCGCGATTGTCAGTGGCGGCCGTCACGATGGACACACGAACGCACACACCGGCAGCACGCCGAGCACCACGCAACGACAGGAGGTTCGTCATGGCCACACCGTCCCCGTCCCCTGTCCACCCCGTCCCGCGCAGGGCGTCCGCACCCCCGGCCGCCCTCGACCTGCTCGCCAAGGCCCGCAGCGGCCTGGCCGAGGCGGCCCTGCTGCCCCGGCCCAACGAGCGGTACGCCACCGCCCACCTGGCCGCGCTGCGCACCGCCGCGGCCGTGCTCGCCGCGCGCGGGCGGCCCGAACCGGTGAACCCGCGGCGGCGGCCCCGGATCCGCAGTGCGTGGGAGGTGCTGCCGGAGATAGCGCCGGAGCTGACCGAGTGGAGCGCGCTGTTCGCCTCGGGCGCCGCCCGCCGGGCCCGGGCCGAGGCGGGGATACCGGACGCGGCGAGCGGCCGGGACGCGGACGACCTCGTCCGGGAGGTGGGGATGTTCCTGCGGCTGGTGGAGCGGATGCTCGCGCTGCAGCCCGTGGCGCAGGCCCTGCCACAACCCCGCCCGGAGCGTCCGGACGCCGGATGAGCTGCCCGGTCGGCCGAGGCAATAGGGTGGGGCACGCACCGCCCCACCCTTAAGCGCCGAGGAGCCATCAGCCGTGTCGGACACTTCCCGCCCCCGCGCCTCCCTCCGCACCGCCGTGGTGTGGGAGGTCCTCAAGGAGGCCCTCGACCGCCGGGTGAAGGCGACCGGGCGGGACGTCCTCGACGTGCTGGACACCGGCGGCGGCACCGGCAAGTTCGCCGTGCCCGTGGCCCACCTGGGCCACCGGGTGACCGTGGTCGACCCCAGCCCGAACGCGCTGTTCGGGCTGGAGCGCCGGGTCGCCGAGGCCGGCGTCGCCGACCTGGTGCGCGGGGTCCAGGGCGACGCCCAGGGCCTGCTGGACGTCGTCGAGCGGAACGCGTACGACGTGGTGATCTGCCACGGCGTGCTGGAGTACGTGGACGACCCGGCCGAGGGCGTGGCCAACGCCGTCGCCGCCCTGCGCCCCGGCGGCGTCCTCAGCCTGCTCGGCGCCGGCGTCGGCGGGGCCGTGCTGGCCCGGGCCCTCGCCGGGCACTTCACCGAGGCCCGTACCGCCCTCACCGACCCGGCCGGGCGCTGGGGCTCCGGCGACCCGGTGCCGCGCCGCTTCACCGCGGAGCAGCTGGCCGCCCTCGTCGGGGACGCCGGCCTGGAGGTCGGCGCGGTCCACGGCGTCCGCATCTTCGCCGACCTGGTCCCCGGCGTGCTGGTGGACACCGAGCCCGGCGCCGTGGAGGCGCTGCTGCGTCTGGAGGAGGCCGCCGCCGAGCTGCCCGCCTTCCACGCGGTGGCCACGCAGCTGCACGTCCTGGGCGAGAAGCCCGCCTGATCTGCGGGCTTGCTCCGGCGGCCTTCCGGCGGATCCCCTCCCTTCCGGCGCGCCGACCCGTATGATCGGGTGCACCGGTCGGCATGGCGGACTGCTCATTGGGGAATAAGCGCCTCAATGACCGCCTTGGCTCCGGTACGTTCGAAGCACCCGTTCGTTCGGCACCGCGTCCGGCTCGCTGGATTTGCCTGGCACGGTGGTTTGCAGAATGTGGCGTAGAGGGCGGGTATCACGGGGGCGATTCCCCGCCTATCCTGAAGGGGACCCCTGGTCGCTACCCCCCCGCGACCGACGGATGAGGAGGACTCCCGTGCCGCTCTCGGAGCACGAGCAGCGAATGCTCGAGCAGATGGAGCGAGCGCTGTACGCCGAAGACCCCAAGTTCGCGACAGCGCTTGAGGGCAGTGGACTGCGCACGTACACCCGGCGACGGGTCTACCAGGCAGTCGTAGGCATTGTGGTGGGTATCGCGCTCCTCATGACTGGTGTGATCTGGCAGGAAGTGCTCTGGATCAGCGTGGTGGGATTCCTCGTCATGCTGGCCTGTACGGTCCTCGTGGTCACCGGTTGGCGCAAGGCACCCAAGCCCGGCGAGCAGCCCGTCTCCGGAAGTGCCGGAGGTTCGGCCCGTGGCCGAAACCGGCAGCGTCGGTCGATGATGACCCGCATCGAAGAACGGTGGCAGCGCCGCCGTGACGAACAGGGGCAGTAGCCCCGCACACACTCCGCACGTGAGGGGACGGCTGCTGCACCGCGGCCGTCCCCTCACGGTTTCCGCCCACCCGATCGCCCGCACTGCGGCATGCTGATCAGATGAGCGTCCTCCCCCTGGTCTTCACCAGCGGCTGGGCCAGCGGCATCAACGCCTACGCCGTGGTCCTGCTGCTCGGCGTCTTCGGCGCGACCGGCCTCTCCGACGACGTCCCGGCCTCCCTCCAGCGCACCGACGTGCTGATCGCCGCGGCCGTGCTGTTCCTGTGCGAGGCCGTCGCGGACAAGATCCCGTACGTGGACTCCCTCTGGGACACCGTGCACACCGTCATCCGGCCCGTCGCCGGAGCGGTGATCGGCGCCCTGCTCGCCGGGCAGAGCGGCTCGCTGTCCGACCTCGCCGCCGGGGCGGTCGGCGGCTCCACCGCGCTGGCCAGCCATTTCGTCAAGGCCGGCACCCGGATGGCGGTCAACACCTCCCCCGAGCCGGTCAGCAACATCGTGCTGAGCACCGCCGAGGACCTCGGCGTGGCCGGCATCGTCACCTTCGCGATGTTCAACCCCCAGGCCGCCGCCGTGATCGCCGCCGTGCTGCTGCTCATCGGCCTCGCCCTGATCGTCTACCTCTGGAGCCGGATCCGCCGCTACCGACGGCGGCGGGCCCAGCGCCGCGAGGAGAAACGCCTCGCGGCCGCCCGCGCCCCGGGCGGGGCACCGCCCGGCTGGCCCCCCGGCCCCGCTCGATAGGCTCAGCGCCATGGCAAGAATTGCGGTGATCGGCGCCGGCATGGGCGCGATGGCGACGGCGGCCCGGCTGGCCGTGGCGGGCCACCAGGTGACGGTGTACGAGCGCGGGTCCACGTACGGGGGTGCCGTCGGCCGGTACGAGCGCGACGGCTTCGCCTTCGACACCGGGCCCGGACTGCTGCACCTGCCCGCCGTCTACCGCGACCTGTTCGTGAAGACCGGCAAGCGGCCGCTGGAGGACTGCGTCGACATGGTCCAGCTGGACCCCGCGGTCCGGCACGTCCTGGACGGCGCCGCCGTCACCCTCCCGGGCGCCTCCCGGGGCGGGGTCGCCACCGCCCTCGACGAGGCCTTCGGCGCGGGCGCCGGCGAGCGCTGGAACGCCCTCCTGGGCCGGGCCCGCGACACCTGGGACGCCACCCGCCGCCCCCTGCTGGAGGAGCCCCTGCGCCCCGACTGGCAGGTCCTCGGCCGCGACCCCTACCCGGCGCTGCGCGGCAGCGGCCTGCTGCGCCGCCGTACGCCGACGCTGGCCGAGGTGGCCCGGCGCGAGCTGGGCGGCGGGCTCGGCGAGCTGCTGGCCGGCCGGGTCCTGGCGTACGGCCTGGACCCCGACGCGGCGCCCGCCGCCGCGGCCGCGCTGCCCTACATGGAGCAGACCTTCGGCAGCTGGTACGTCCGGGGCGGCATGCGCGAGCTGGCCACCGCCGTGTACGAGCGCTGCCGGGAGCGGAAGGTGGAGTTCGTCTTCGGCGCCGACGTCCGCGCGGTGCTGCACCGCGACGGCCGGGCCGCCGGGGTGCGGCTGGCCGACGGCACCGAGGCCGCCGCCGACCAGGTCGTCTGCGCCGTCGACCCGAGGCAGCTGCCGGCCGCCTCCGTGCCCCGGCCGCGCGGCGGCGTACCGGCCCGGGGCAGCGAGGTGCCCGGGCGGCTGACCCTGCTGCTGGCCCTCCGCGGCGCCCGCCCGGCGGACGCGGTCCACCGCACGCTGGTGCACTCCCCCGGCTCGGCGGGCGTCCGGCTGGTCACGGTGCTGCGCCCGGACGACCCCGCCACCCGGCCCGACGCGGACCACGAGGCGGTCACCGTGAGCGCCGTCTGCGGCCCCGCGGGCGGTGCGCCGGTCCCGGACCCGGAGAAGCTGCTGGACCTCGCCGCACGGGCCGTCCCCGGGCTGCGCAAGCGGCTGCTGTGGCAGGAGGTGCGCACCCCGGCGGACGTGGAGGCGGCCACGGGCGCGCGGGGCGGCTCGGTGCCGGCGCCCGCGCTGCCGGGGGACGGCGGCCGGATGCTGTACCCGGCGAACACGACCGCCCTGCCCGGGCTCTACCTCGCGGGCGGCTGGGCGCACCCCGGCGGCGGACTCGCGCACGCCGGGATGACGGGCGCCCTGGTGGCCGGGCTGATCGTGGAGGGGGCGGAGTTCCGGGGCTCGCAGTGAGCCCCGGCCCGCCGGGCCCCGTCAGTGGCGGTACTGGCCGCCGTACTCCCCGTTGCCGTTGCCCTGGTACGGGTACGGGTACTCCTGCGGCTGCTGCGGGTCCTGCTCCGGGTAGGGCGGCTGCTGCGGCGGGGCGTCCGTGGCGCGCTGCTGCGGGACCCAGACCCCACCGGGCGGGGTGTCCATGGAGTACTGCTGCTGGGCCGGGTCGGCGTAGGGCGGGTAGGCCGCGCCGTCGTAGGGCGGGGCCGGGGAGACCTCGCCGCCGGTGCCGATGTACGGGTCCGAGTAGGCGGTGTAGACCTGCTGCTCGCCGCCGGGGTAGTAGCCGCCCTGGCCCTGCTGCTGGTCGTAGTAGGCCGCGTACTGGTGGGCGTCCTGCTCGGCCGTGGTGAACGGCGAGGCGAAGGGGGTCTCGGCGCCGGGCTGCTGCGGCTGCTGGGGGACGAAGCTCTGTATCCCGTACGAGCCGGTCTCCTCGGGCACGGGCTGCGGGGTGAACACCGCGTCCCGGGAGGGGGTGTCCCCGCCGGTGGCCCGGTCCTCGGCGCCGTACTCCAGCCCGGTGACCTCCAGCGCGGGCTCCGGGGCCGGTGCGCCCCCGGAGCGGCGGCGTCTGCCCGGTGCCTCGGCCGCTTCGGGGCGTCCGCCGCGGCGCAGGGCCCAGCCGGCCACGAAGCCCTTGCGGAAGGACAGCGTGACGAGGGTCTGGCCCACGGCGAACGCGGTCGCGCCGACGGCGATCACGAGCACCGACGGCAATATCACCCCGGCCACCACCCCGACGAAGCCGATGAAGGCGAGCAGGCGCCAGCGCAGCCGGGCCTTGTACTGCATCAGGACCTCGGCAAGCAGCCACAACGCGACGATGCCGAACGCGATGTAGAGGACCGTCATTCCCATGCAAGGCCCCTCTCGGTACGGCCGCCCGCGCGGGAAGGTGGAGACGGCCGGTCAGGCCCGCTGGTGCAGGCCCAGGTTCTCGTAGATTTCGAGGGTCGCCGTGGAATTGTTCAGCGTGATGAAGTGCAGTCCCGGAACACCCTCGGACAGCAGCCGCGCGCAGAACTCCGTGGCGAACTCGATGCCAATGGAGCGTACAGCGGCCGGATCGTCCTTGACGGCGAGCATGCGCTCTTTGACCGCGTCGGGGAAGACCGCGGTGCTCAGTTGCGGCAGCCGGTCGAGCTGCTTGATGCCCACAACAGGCATGACCTCGGGGATGATCGGGGTCTCGCAGCCCGCTTTGGCGACGCTGTCGCGCAGCCGCAGATAATTCTCGGGATCGAAGAACATCTGGGTGATGGCGTAGTCCGCACCGGCGCGGCACTTGTCCACGAAGTGACGGATGTCCGTGTCCCAGTCCTCCGAGCGCGGGTGCATCTCGGGGAAGGCGGCGACGCCGACGCAGAAGTCGCCGGACTCCTTGAGCAGGCGCACCAGGTCGGCCGCGTAGTCCACGCCCTCGGGGTGCTTGACCCAGGGGCCCATAGGGTCGCCCGGCGGGTCGCCGCGCAGCGCGAGCATGTTGCGGATGCCGGCGTCGGCGAACTGGCCGATCACGTGGCGCAGCTCCGCGACGGAGTGGTCCACCGCGGTCAGGTGCGCGACGGGGGTCAGGGTGGTGTCGGAGGCGATCTGCTGGGTGGCGCGGACCGTGCCGCCCCGGGTGGAGCCGCCGGCCCCGTACGTGACGGAGACGAAGCTCGGGGAGACCGCCTCGATCCGGCGGAGGGCGTTCCAGAGGTTGCGCTCGCCCTTCTCGGTCTTGGGAGCCCAGAACTCGAAGGAGTACGAGGTTCCGGACGCGAGGAGGTCGCGGACCGTGTGCGCACGGTCCGACCAGGTGGAAGCGGTACCAAGGGCCATACCGGCAGGTTAGACGCGGCCCGCCGGACACCGAAGCGTTGTCCACAAGCTGGACAGATTTTTGGACACCCCGGGGGTTCAGCCGAGCCGGGCGCGGACCCTCTTGGCGAGTTCGGCGGCGGCGGCGCCGGGGTCGGAGGCCTCGGTGATGGCCCGTACGACCACGACGCGGGTGGCTCCGGCGTCCAGGACCTCGTCCAGGTTGCCGGCGTCGATGCCGCCGATGGCGAACCACGGGCGGTCCTGGGCGAGGGAGGCCGTGTAGCGGACCAGGTCGAGGCCGGGGGCGTGGCGGCCGGGCTTGGTGGGGGTGGGCCAGCAGGGGCCGGTGCAGAAGTAGTCCACTCCGGGCTCGGCGACGGCGGCGTCCACCTCGGACTCGGCGTGGCAGGAGCGGCCGATCAGGACCCGGTCGCCGAGGATGGCGCGGGCGGCGGGGACGGGGATGTCGCCCTGGCCGAGGTGCAGGACGTCGGAGCCGATGGCGTGCGCGACGTCGGCGCGGTCGTTGACCGCGAGGAGCTTGCCGTGGCGGCGGGCGGCCTCGGCGAAGACCCGGAGGTGTTCGAGTTCCTCGCCCGCCTCCATGCCCTTGTCGCGGAGCTGGACGATGTCGACGCCGCCGGCCAGGACGGCGTCCAGGAACTCGGGGAGGTCGCCCTGCCGCTTGCGTGCGTCCGTGCACAGGTAGAGCCGGGCGTCGGACAGCTGCTGCATGGGAGTACCCCCCTGGTGGTGACGGTGTGCGGGCGGGCCGAGGTTACCCGGCCCGCCGCACCCGCTGCTCAGCCGGTCACAGGGCGAGCGCCTGGGCGCGCCGCTTCACCTCCGTGCCGCGGTTCTCCCGCAGCGCCTGCACGGGGGTGCCGGGCAGGGAGGGGTCCTCGGTGAAGAGCCACTCCAGCATCTCCTCGTCGGAGAAGCGGTCGTCCCGCAGTACGGTCAGCAGTCCGACGAGGCCCTTGACAACCTTGTCGCCGTCGATGAACTGGGCCGGAACCTGCAGGGCGCGGTTCTCGCCCCGGCGTACAGCGATCAGCTGCCCTTCCTTGACCATCTGGCGGACCCGGGTCACCTCGATGTCGAGCATCTCCGCGATGTCGGGGAGGTACAGCCAGGAGGGGACGAGGGCATCGATCTTTGCGTCAATCTCGGTCACGGGCACAAGCCTGCCACCTCGAACGGGCCGCCGGTACCCGGCCCCGTCCGTCCGGGGGCGGGAGGCCTCGGGCCGGGGGCCGGGAAGCCTCGGGCCGGGGGCCGGGAAGCCTCGGGCCGGGGGCCAGGAGACAGCAGACCTGGGGCCAGGGGCGGCCTCAGGCCGCGGCCGACTTCAGCGGAACGGCCGGGTCCGCGACCTTGGCCGGATCCACGGCCACACCGGTCTCGATCAGCTTCCGGCCCTGCGCCAGGTCCCGCGGGCGGCCCACGGCCAGCACGGCGGCCAGCGCGCCCCCGCGCAGCCAGCACACCGACCAGGTGGCGCCGGCCGGGTCGCCGCGCCACACCAGGGTGTCGGCCGCGCCGTGGTGGCCCGCGTACTGGACGAAGCGGCCGAACTGCTCCGACCAGAAGTACGGCACGGGGTCGTAGACCTGCACCGGCTCCCCGGCGAGGACGTTCGCCGCGACGGCCCGGGGGCCCTGGAGGGCGTTGTCCCAGTGGTGGACCAGCAGCCGCGCCCCGTAGCGGGCCGACGGGAAGGAGGAGCAGTCGCCGACCGCGTACACGCCGGGCAGCGAGGTGCGCAGGTACGCGTCCGCGGTGACGGAGCCGTCGGCGCCGAGCTCGATCCCGGTGCCGACGAGCCAGCCGGTGGCGGGCCGGGCGCCGATGCCGACGACCACGGCCCCGGCGGGCAGCTCGCGGCCGTCCGCCAGCAGGACCCGGCCCTCCTCGACCCCGGCGACCCTCGCACCGGTGAGCAGGGTGGCGCCGGCCTCCGCGTACCAGCGGCCCATCGGCTCGGCGACCTCGGCGGGCAGCGCCCCCGCCAGCACCCGGTCCGCCGCCTCGACCACCGTGACGGCGCAGCCGGCCTCGCGGGCCGCGGTGGCGAACTCGGCGCCGATCCAGCCGGCCCCGACCACGACGGCCTCCGGGGCCGAGGCCAGCACCGGGCGCAGCCGGGCGGCGTCGTCGAGGGTGCGCAGCAGGTGGACCCCGGGGACCCCCTCGGTGCCCGGCAGGGTCAGCGGCACGGCTCCGGTGGCCAGCACCAGCACCTCGTACGGAACCGGGCCGGCCTCGGTGTCGACCTCGCGGGCCCCGGCCCGGAGCCCGGTGACCTCGGTGCCGAGCCGCAGGTCGATGCGCAGGCCCTCGAAGTCCACCTCGAACGCGGAGTCCTCGGCCTTGCCGAGCAGCACCGCCTTGGAGAGCGGGGGCCGGTCGTAGGGCTGGTGGGGTTCGGCGCCCAGCAGGGTCACGGGGCCCTCGTAGCCCTGTTCCCGCAGGGCCACGGCGGTCTGCACACCGGCCATTCCGGCGCCCACGATCACGACGCCGGGGTTCGTCTGTTCCGTCTGCTGTTCCGTCTGCTCGCTCACGCGGCCCAGCCTAGTGAACTGACGGCCCGTCAGGAACAGGGGGCCGGGAGATCGCCGGACCGGCAGCGGGGAGGCAGCCTTACCCGACCCCGGCGTCGGGGTTAACCTGGCCACCGTACCTATCGCGGGAGTCCGGGCGCACCGGGCTGAGAGGGAGGCTGGCCGGCCTCCGACCGTACGAACCTGATCCGGGTCATGCCGGCGAAGGGAGGGGCTGGACGCCCATGCACTCATCTCGGAACGGATCCGGCAGGGGATCCGACGTCCTCGTCATCGGGGGCGGCATCATCGGCCTGGTCACGGCCTGGCGCGCGGCCCGGCACGGACTGCGCACCGCACTCGCCGACCCCGACCCCGGAGGCGGCGCCGCCCGGGTCGCCGCCGGCATGCTGGCCGCCGTCACCGAACTGCACTACGGCGAGGAGACCCTGCTCGGCCTCAACGTCGCCTCCGCCGCCCGCTACCCCGCCTTCGCCGCCGAGCTCACCGAAGCCAGCGGCGGCATGGACCTCGGCTACCGGGCCTGCGGCACCCTCGCCGTCGCACTCGACGCCGACGACCGCCTCCACCTGCGGGAACTCCACGCCCTCCAGCGCCGCTGCGGCCTGGAGTCCGAGTGGCTCACCGGCCGCGAATGCCGCCGCCTGGAGCCGATGCTCGCCCCCGGCGTACGCGGCGGGCTGCGCGTCGACGGCGACCACCAGGTGGACCCCCGCCGGCTCGCCGCCGCCCTGCTGGCCGCCTGCGAACGCGCCGGGGTCACCGTCCACCGGACCCGCGCCGAACGCCTCCTCGTCACCGCCGACCGGGCCACCGGGGCCCTGCTCGACGACGGCACGGAACTCCGCGCCGACCAGGTGGTCCTCGCCGCCGGGTCGCTCAGCGGCCGGCTGGCCGGCGTACCCGCCGAGGCACTGCCGCCCGTACGGCCCGTCAAGGGACAGGTGCTGCGCCTCGCCGTGCCGCCCGCGTACGCGCCCTTCCTGTCCCGGACGGTACGGGCCGTCGTCCGCGGCAGCCACGTCTACCTGGTGCCGCGTGAGAACGGCGAACTCGTCGTCGGCGCCACCAGCGAGGAACTCGGCTGGGACACCACCGTCACCGCCGGCGGGGTCTACGAGCTGCTGCGCGACGCCCACGAACTGGTACCCGGCATCACCGAGCTCCCGCTCGTCGAGACCCTGGCGGGCCTGCGCCCCGGCTCCCCCGACAACGCGCCGCTGCTCGGCCCCACCGACCTGCCCGGCCTCCACCTGGCCACCGGGCACTACCGGAACGGGGTGCTGCTGACCCCGCTCACCGGCGACGTGATGGCGGAACTGCTGACCACCGGCACCGTGCCGGAGATCGCCCGCCCCTTCACCCCGCGCCGCTTCTCCTCCACGCGTCAGGAGTCCTTCGCATGACCATCTCCGTCAACGGCGAGCCGCGCGAGGTCGCGGCCGGCACCACCCTCGACGCGGTGGTCGCCACCCTCACCACCGCCCCCTCCGGCGTGGCCGCCGCGCTCAACGAGACCGTCGTACCGCGCGGCCAGTGGCGGGCCACGCCCGTCGACGAGGGCGACCGGATCGAGATCCTCACCGCGGTCCAGGGAGGCTGACCCCATGGCTGACGACGTCTTCACCCTGGGCGGCCGCACCTTCTCCTCCCGGCTGATCATGGGCACCGGCGGGGCACCGAGCCTGGACATCCTCGAACGCGCCCTGATCGCCTCCGGCACCGAACTGACCACGGTCGCCATGCGCCGCCTGGACCCCACCGTCCAGGGCTCCGTCCTGTCCGTCCTGTCCAAGCTGGACATCGCCGTGCTCCCCAACACCGCGGGCTGCTTCACCGCCGGCGAGGCCGTGCTCACGGCCCGCCTGGCACGGGAGGCGCTGGGCACCGACTGGATCAAGCTGGAGGTCGTCGCCGACGAACGCACCCTGCTGCCCGACGGCGTCGAACTGCTCGACGCCGCGGAGGTCCTGGTCGACGAGGGCTTCACCGTCCTCCCGTACACCAACGACGACCCGGTGCTCGCCCGCAAGCTGGAGGACGTGGGCTGCGCGGCCATCATGCCGCTGGGCTCGCCGATCGGCTCGGGCATGGGCATCCGCAACCCGCACAACTTCGAGCTGATCACCGAACGCGCCGGAGTCCCGGTCATCCTCGACGCGGGCGCGGGCACCGCCTCGGACGTCACCCTGGCCATGGAACTCGGCTGCGCCGCCGTCATGCTCGCCTCCGCGGTGACCCGCGCACAGCACCCCGCCCTGATGGCGGCCGCCATGCGCGACGCCGTCACGGCGGGCCGCCTCGCCCACCGCGCGGGCCGCATCCCCCAACGCCGCTTCGCCGAAGCCTCCTCCCCGGTCGAGGGCCGCGCAGCCCTGGACCCGGAACGCCCGGCGTTCTGAGGGGGCGGGCGTACGGGGGCTGCGGCGCGGGCCCTGTCGGCTGCTCACGGCGGGGGCCCGCCATCTCCCCCTCGAGGGGGTGGGGGCCGGTCGGCGCCTGCCCACCCGCCTCCCCATCTGCGGGCCGGGGGCCGGGTGAGCGGTACACCCTCGGGCGGTCTCAGGGAGGGTTGGGGGCTTCCCGTCAGTCCCATCGTCCTTCCGTGTCGTGCCGGCCTGTCAAGGGCGCTCCCTCCGGTCGCGTCGCTACGCGATCGCCTTCGGCGACCCTTGACAGGCCGACCCGCCCCGGAAAGCCGAAAGACTGCCGGGAAACCCCCAAAGAAACGGCACGGTCCAGAGGAACAGGGACGGGTCCGTCAGGGATCAGGCGAGGGGCCGGGCCTTGGCCGGCCGGGCATCCGGGCCCGCCATGGCCCCGATCCAGAGTCGGGGGCGCGGCTACCTGCACGAGAAGTTGACCAGTGCCGCCTCCGGAGCACCCAAGCGCGTCAGATCGCTACGCGCTTCTCCCGGCTTGGCGTCCGGCGACCGCCCTGGGCTGACACCCGCACCAAAAGTCGATCAGAGCAGTGCGGAAGCGCAGGGGCGCGTCAGATCGCTACGCGCTTCTCAGATCTCGGCGACTGACGGCCGTCCTGGGCTAATACCCGCACCAGGTGACGACCGGAGCAGCGCGGGAAGCGGTCAGGCGTGTCATTGCAACGACGACAACGGCACCATGTCCGCGATCGGCACCCTGGGCAAATCGGCCCCAAGATGCGCCGCATGATCTGAGACCCGCACGGCAAAGCCCCCCCGCCCCGGCACCCAGCCGGCCGTGGGGGGCTTCGTCGTTCTCGGGTCAGCCCAGGTACTTGTTCCGCCACTCCAACGGCGACATGGTCAGTGCGGCCTCGGCCAGCTCGCGGGCGGACGCGGTCTTGAGGCTGTTCAGCGAGGTGTCGATCCAGTCCTGTACGAGCGTATTGCCCTGAGAGCGGTACTCCACCGCCTGCACCAGGCACTCCAGCTTGTCCGCGTCCTTGGCCACGACCGCCTCGGGGCTGTCATTCGCCTCGTACTCCTCGACCACCCGCAGCACGCCGGACCGGACGGCAGGGTGCGCACGCGCCACCTGGTCCGCGGTGACGTCCACGTTGCCCGCGACGTCGATGTACTGGCGGCCGATGTGCGGGATGTCGCCGATCCGCGTCTCCTGCGTGTCGTGGAAGAGACACATCAGCGCGACCTTCGCCGGGTCGACGCCTTCCATCATGGCCAGCACGGCACCGATGATCCCCACGCGGAACGAGTGGTCGGCGATCGACTCGGGGTTGCTGTTACCGGTGAACCACCAGCCGGTCCTCTTGGCGTTCTTCATCACGCCCATCTCGAACAGGAACGCGGCCGTGCCCTTCGCCGTCTCGTCTGCCATGCGCTGACCTCCGCTCTCAGGTGCGATCACGCAAAACGTAATGCAATGCGCCCAGTTCGTGCCGGGACCTTTCGGAGATCACGCCCCCGTCCAGCAGCCTCCCAGTACGCTCCTCCAGCTCCGCCGCCAACACCCCCGACGCCTGCGGCAGCCACGGATACGCGGTCAGCAAGGACCACAGCGTGTGCGCGTACAGGTCCACGTACCCCGGCGCGTAGTGCAGTCCGCGCACCAGGCCCCGCAGCAGGGTGACCGGATCCCACCCGGTCAGCTCCCGGTCCCGCATGAACCCGTCGTCGGACTGCGGCAGCCGGATCCCTCCGAGCCAGTACGCCCAGTAGTTCAAGTTCGCGGCCTCGGCGGTGTCGTCGCCGGCCAGCGACCGCTCAATGAAATCCAACAGGGGCTGAGGATCCCCCAGCCGCGCCAGCGCCGTTGCCGTCGAGCGGGCCTCCGGCCAGTGCTCCGACCACCCCCGCCGAACCAGCAGACCCCGCCGCGCATACAGAGCGTGAGCCGTCCACGAGGCCGCCTCCGGGCCCCGGTCGTACGAAGCGAGATACAGGGCCTGACGGTGCAGCAGCACCCCGCCCGCGCCCTGCCTCGCGGATTCGGCGGTCTCCCGCAGGTGCTCGAAGAACTGCCCCCGGTCCCCGGCCGCAAGGAGCGGGGCAGCGGCAGCAGGACCCCGCCGCGGCACCGGGATACGACCGGCCAGAGCGAACGGTGCCACCCCGGTCAGCGCCCACGCCAGCATGTGCGCGGTGTCCCGCGTGTGCACCCACGACGCCAGCGGATGCAACTCCAAGACCTCCGGCGGTTCGAGGGCAGCCCCGATGATCTGGTCGGCGTCCATCGCCGGATCGAGTAACCCCACCACCCCGGCGTCCGCACCCAGCAGTGCCAGCCGCCGCCTCAGACTCAGCAGCGCCCCCGCCTTCGTGTTCGCCAGCGGGCGCCGCCCAGACTCCCACCCCTGCAAGGTACCCAGGTCCACCCCCAGGGCCTCCGCCATGGCCGCCTGCGTGCGCGGAATGCTCTCCCGCGCCAGCCGCAGCACGAACCCCGCAACCGATCCCGTAGCCGCACGACTCCGCGCGGGTCCTCTCCCCGCCATGCCCAGCTCCCGACGACGCTCCGTCCCCCAACACGTACTGCCAGTCAGTCCTATCGCGGTTCTCGCGACCGTACGTTCAAAGGGCGGAAACGGACAGGACCCGGAAGGGGAGAACCCGTTGACGCGTCCCCCAGCAGCGGGCCGCAGGCCCTCATCCTCGCGCCGTCCTGCGGTCCGCTGCGTCCCCCGTCGGACACCAGGCCCTGCGGCAGGCCGACGCCCGCTGACCCCATGGACTCCCGCCCTGCCCGTACGGCTCGGGGCGGGCCGCACCACACCCTGCACCGACCGGAGCAGGGTGCCTTCTCGGAAAGGAAGAACTCCTATGTCCGAAAAAATCCAGGTCAACAACCTGACGCGACGTCTGGACCACTCGGTGCCGGACGGCGACTTCGCGCCCGCGGTGGCCGTCGAGTCCCTGACCCGGCGGCTGGACCACTCCGTCCCGGACGGCGTGTTCGAGCCCGCGACGCCGGCCGTCTGACCCTGGCACCGCACTGACGCCGCCTAGCTGACGGCGTCGCGGGGCGTCTCGGCTGCTCATACCGAGGCGCCCCGCACCGGTTCCCACCACTGCCTGCCCATCTCGACCAGGGAGAACCCACGTGCACACCAGCATCGCCACCCGCGTCAAGGCCGGCTCCTTCTTCGATCTCGGCCGGCAGGACCCGGCGCTGACCCGGCTCCGCGAGGACGGCGCCGAGCGAGCCCTTCCGTTCGCCCTGATGGAGCACCTCGTGAAGTCCGGCACCCCCTACGGCGACTACGCCCGCGCCCTGCGCAGCGCCCCCGTCCATGTCGCTGGCGCTGCCTTCGACTGGTACGCGGCCGAACTCCCCGCGCAGATCGCCGAAGAGATCAACCTGACCGACTACGAGCTCGTCGAGCACACCGAGGAGCACCGCGCGGCGCTGACCAGGGCGCTGGAGCGGCTGGCGACGGTCCACCCCGACGGCTTCGCGCGGGTGCGCGAGTTCGTCCGGGGCTTGCTGTGGGTGAGGCTCAAGCCCGGCGTCCGCATCTCCTCGCTGACCAGCTCCAGCGACCCGGCGCTCCCGTACGTCATCGTGTTCTCCGAGAAGGCCCAGCACCACATCCCCCCGAACACCGTCAGCACGGAGCCGTCCCCTCTCTTCCTCGCGGAGAACCTCCTCCACGAGGGCGTCCACCAGTCGATCAGCTTCCACGTCCTGTCGACGCAGGTCTTCGCCGACGGCTACTCCTCCAAGACCTCCCCCAAGATCGAGATCGCGTGGCGCGCAGCGCAGGGGGTGACCCGTAACCAGTTCTGGGAGGTGGACCGCGCCTTCCACGCCACCTGCGTGTACAACCAGCTTCTGCGGTTCCGCCGGACCGAACTCGACCGCGACGACCTGACCGTCAACGAGCGGGCGTGCTTCCAGGCCGCCTACGACGAGGGCATGCCGGCCGTCCGCTACCTCATGGACCAGCTCGAACTTCTCGGCGAGCAGTTCACCCGGCACGGCCGGGAGCTGCTGGCCGGCCTGCGCCGCCAGACCGACGAGCTGTAGTCAGCCGTGAAAAGCGCGAAGGGAGGAGAAGGCGCGTGCTGCACCACTTCATCGCACATGACGAGGGTCTTCGCATGATTCCCGCCGACCGGGACCATCTGACGGCAGCCGTCGAAGGACTGCGTGCGGAACTGCGGGGACTGTCCGGGGAGGAAGACGCCGACCGGCGGCGGGTGCTGTCCCGGTGGATCGGCGTCGGCTCGGTCGTCCTGGGCGACTACGCGGAGGCCCGCACGCTTCTGCGGCAGGCACTCGACCTGGCCACTGCCAGCGGAAACAGCCACGCCGCCATCGCCACCGAAATCAACCTCGGTGACGCCTACCGCTACGGCGGGGATGCGGATTCCGCCGACGCGTTCTACCGCCGGGCCCTGGACATGTCCCGGAGCCGGCACCCGGAACTCGTGGATTTCGCCCTCCAGCACTACGGCAAGCACTTGATGGAGCGCGGTGAGTTCGCGGCGGCCCGCGCTCACATCCAAGAGGCGCTGCAACTGCGGCATGCCAAGGGCGACGCCGCGCTGATCGAGGCGACGCAGTCCGTCATGGACCGCGTGGAGCTGCTGATCAGCCGGGCGGAAGAGGTGCAGTGGAGCAGGCAGTGGACGTCATGGCTCCAGTCGCACACCACGGCCCGGACGCCGGCCGGGTGGGAGGACGGTTTTCCCGCACTCCGCGAAGCCGTCGGCGGCCTCACCGCACACCAGCGTGTACAGCCCCGCCATCTGCGTGCTCAGTTCCCCGTCGAACTGCTCGGCGCGATGACGGAGGAAGCCGAGAAGGCCATCGCGGCTGACGGATGTCTGCACAACGGCAAGTGGAACGCGGCCGTCGGTGACGCGGCCCACCACTTTGCCGCACATGCCGATCTCGCCGCCGTCGCAGCGCGGGCCACCGGCCTGAACGTCGAGCAGCCCCACACCGGTGTCTACATCGCCTACCTGGAAGAGGGCCAGTTCCTCGACTTCCACCTCGACGAGTTCGGATTCGGGGAGGTCAACCTGATCCTCTGCCTCAAGCACGACCGCCCCACCGCGGCACCCACGGTGAGCGCCACCGTCTTCATCGGACCAAGCGGGTACGCGGAATGCGCACTCGCACCCGGTGACTGCGTGGTGTTCGACGGAGCGCTCACGCCTCACGGCCGAACACCCCTCGGCACCGGAGAGAGCGTCATCCTCATCAGCTTCGGCTTCCGCGCGCGGGATCAAGCGCTGCGAGGGTTCCCTTCCGCCCCGCCGAGCCCGGTATCCGCCCAACCCCAGCCGAACTAGCTGAAGGCCTCGCCGCCGCCTGATCGGAGACCACCACATGAGTGCGACCTGGATCCCGCCGGAGGAGTACGCGATCCGGGAGTACCGCGAGGAGACCGGCATCGTCTTCGACGGCGAGAGGAAGTCCACGACAGGGCGCGGCGGCTTCCCGCCCAAGACCAGAGAAGCGCGTAGCGATCTCCTGCGCCTGACCGCTTCTCCCACCGCCCTGATCAACCTCTGGTGCAGGTATCAGCCCCAGGCGGTCGCCGGACGCCGAGAGATGAGGAGCGCGTAGCGATCTGTCGCGCTTGGGTGCTCCGTAGCGTGCTCTGATCGACTTTTGGTGCAGGTAGTCGCGCCCCTGGCCCCG
>NZ_JBIVEG010000028.1:0-90014 GCF_044747545.1 Streptomyces sp. NPDC090077 | reverse complement strand
GCCCGGTTACATTCCGAACCCGGAAGCTAAGCCTTTCAGCGCCGATGGTACTGCAGGGGGGACCCTGTGGGAGAGTAGGACGCCGCCGAACAATCTTTCAAAGGACCCTTGGTCCAGCGTTCAACGCTGGACCAAGGGTCCTTTTTGTTTTTCACCATCTTTACGTCGAAGCGCGGCCATGGGCTGGCTGCGCGAGAATGACTAGCGGTACCCCGAAGACAGGAGTCACACCCATGTCCAACTACTCCGACGATCGTCCGGAGCGCGAGCCTCGGCGCAACGACGGCGGTGACAGGGGCGGCTACCGCGGGGGCCGTGACGACCGCGGCGGTGACCGTGGTGGCTTCCGTCGCGACGACCGCGGCGGCCGGCCGGCCGGTGGCGGCGGCGGCTTCCGCCGTGACGACCGTGGTGGACGTCCCGCCGGCGGTGGCGACCGTCCCTCGTACCCGCGTCGCGATGACCGCGGTGGCGACCGTCCGTCGTACCCGCGTCGCGATGACGACCGTGGTGGCTTCCGCGGCGGTCGTGACGACCGCGGCGGTGACCGCCCGTCCTACCCGCGCCGCGACGACCGCGGTGGCGACCGTCCCTCCTTCCCCCGTCGTGATGACCGGGGTGGGGACCGTCCGTCGTTCCGTCGTGACGACCGTGGGGACCGTCCCTCGTACCCGCGTCGCGACGACCGTGGTGGCGACCGCCCGTCGTACCCGCGCCGTGACGATGACCGTGGTGGCTTCCGCGGCGGTCGTGACGACCGCGGTGGCGACCGCCCGTCCTACCCGCGCCGTGACGACCGCGGTGGCGACCGTCCCTCCTTCCCCCGTCGTGACGACCGGGGTGAGCGTCCCTCGTACCCGCGTCGCGATGACGACCGTGGTGGTTTCCGCGGTGGCCGTGACGACCGTGGCGGCGACCGCCCGTCCTACCCGCGCCGTGACGACCGCGGTGGCGACCGTCCCTCGTTCCGTCGTGACGACCGTGGGGACCGTCCCTCCTACCCGCGCCGTGATGACCGTGGTGGCGACCGCCCGTCGTACCCGCGTCGCGATGACGACCGTGGTGGTTTCCGTGGTGGTCGTGACGACCGCGGTGGCGACCGTCCGTCCTACCCGCGCCGTGACGACCGCGGTGGCGACCGTCCCTCCTTCCCCCGTCGTGACGACCGGGGTGAGCGTCCCTCGTACCCGCGTCGTGACGATGACCGTGGTGGTTTCCGCGGTGGCCGTGACGACCGTGGCGGCGACCGCCCGTCCTACCCGCGCCGTGACGACCGGGGTGGCGACCGTCCGTCGTTCCGTCGTGACGACCGTGGGGACCGTCCCTCGTACCCGCGTCGCGATGATGACCGCGGTGGGCGTCCGTCCTACCCGCGTCGTGATGACGACCGTGGTGGCTTCCGTGGCGGTCGTGACGACCGTGGCGGCGACCGTCCCTCCTACCCGCGTCGCGACGACCGCGGTGGGGACCGTGGCGGCTTCCGTCGCGACGACCGGGGCGACCGTGGTGGCTACCGTGGTGGCCGCGATGACCGTGGTGGCGACCGTGGCGGCTTCCGCCGTGACGACCGGGGCGACCGCGACTTCCGCTCCGACCGCGACCCGGTCAAGCGGCTTCCGATCGACGAGGACGTCACCGGCAACGAGATCGACGCCGATGTGCGCCAGGAGCTCCTGAGCCTGCCCAAGGGGCTGGCCGAGGAGGTCTCGCGCAACCTGGTCATGGTCGCCCGGCTGATCGACGAGGACCCAGAGCAGGCGTACGCGTACTCCCGCATCGCCCTCCGCCTGGCCTCCCGCGTCGCCGCCGTGCGCGAGGCCGCCGGCTTCGCCGCGTACGCCACGCAGAAGTACAGCGAGGCGCTCGCCGAGTTCCGTGCCGCCAAGCGGATGACCGGTTCCGTCGAGCTGTGGCCCGTCATGGCCGACTGCGAGCGCGGCCTCGGCCGTCCGGAGCGGGCGCTGGCCATGGCCGGTGAGCCCGAGGTGCAGAAGCTGGACAAGGCCGGCCAGGTCGAGATGCGTCTCGTCGCCGCCGGTGCCCGCCGGGACATGGGTGAGCTCGACGCCGCCATCGTGACCCTGCAGAGCCCGGAGCTGGCCTCCAGCTCCGTGCAGCCGTGGACCGCGCGCCTGCGGTACGCGTACGCCGACGCGCTCCTCGCGGCCGGCCGCGAGGACGAGGCGCGCGAGTGGTTCGCGAAGACCCTCGAGGCCGACAAGGACGGCGCGACCGACGCCTCCGACCGGCTCGCCGAGATCGACGGCGTGGAGTTCGTGGACGCCGCCGCGGCCGACGACGAGGACGAGGACGTCGACGGCGTGGACGTCGAGGACGACGAGGACGACGAGCAGGACCCGGCCGAGGTGGCCGCCGCCGAGCGCGCCGCCGACCAGGCCGAGTACTACGACGAGGACGACGAGGAGTACGAGCCCGCCGACGACGCCGACGTCGACCTGACGGACGAGCTCGTGGTCGTCGAGGACGACGAGCGCGGCAAGGCGTAACCGCGGCGCCCGCGAGACGAAGGAAGGGCGGCACCCCCTCGGGGGTGCCGCCCTTCCGCGTGTCCGGGGGCCGGAGGGGCCGTCAGTCCAGGCTGCGCAGGACCAGGCCGGTGGCCGGCTTCGGGCCGAACGAGGTGGACTTGCGGGGCATCGTGACGCCCTGGCGGGCCAGGTCCCGGACGACCTCCTCCCGTACGGGGTGCAGCAGGACCGCGGTGCCGCCGTGGCGCTCGGCCATCGCGACGGTCGCGGCGGCGTCGTGGATGTACGTGATGTGCTCGGGGGCGTCCGGGACCTGCCACAGGGCGTCGAGCAGGGAGGCGTGCAGCACCGTCGCGTCCAGCCGGCGCCAGGCCTCGGGGCGGTCGTGCCGTACGGTCCGTTCGATGAGGGCCGGGTCCGGATCGGTGACCAGGTGGTAGGAGCCGTCGCCGGTGAGGAGGAAGGCGTTCCCGCGCTCCGAGGCGTCCGCGAGGGCCTCCAGGGCCAGCGGCAGCGGGCCTTCGACGGGGCGGACCCGGAAGGAGCCCTCGACCTTGGCGAGGGCCTCGGCCAGGGGGAGCCGGCGCAGCATCCGGTGGATGGCCCGGACCTGGAGCGGGTAGCGGGCGGTGTCGACGAGGAGGACCAGGCCGAAGTCCCACGGGGTGGCGGGGCCGTGCTCCTCCTGGAGGCGCAGGTACGTCGCCCAGCGGTGGTGGCCGTCGGCGATGAGTGCCTGGCGGTGGGCGAGGTCGGCGGTGACGACGGCCAGCTCGTCGGGGTCGGTGATCGCCCAGAGGCTGTGCCGGAAGCCGTCCTCGGTGACGGTGGACAGCAGCGGTTCGCGCGCGGCGGTGTCCTCGACGACGGCGGCCGCGCCGGTGCCCGGGCCGTCGCCCCGGTAGGTGAGGAGCAGGGGTTCCAGATTGGCCGAGGTGGCGCGCATCAGGCCCGCCCGGTCCGTGACCACGTCCGGCATGACGTCCTCGTGCGGGAGGACCACGCCCGCCTCGGCGGGGGAGAGGGCGAGGGCGCCGATGATGCCGCGCTGGAGCAGGCCCGGCTTGCGCTGCTCGTAGACGTAGAGGGCGGGCCGCGCGTCGGCGCTGAGGACGCCCCCGGCGAGCCAGTCGCGCAGGGTGCGGGCGGCCTGCTCGTTGCGCGCGGCCGGGGTCTCGGCCTGGGGCAGGATCAGCCGGACGATGTTGTGCGGGTCGGCGGATTCGAGGTAGTCGACTCCGTCGGGGCGTACGACCACGTCGTACGGCGGCGAGGTCACGGCCGCCAGGCTGCCGACGCGCTCCGGGACGTAGCGCAGTCCGTGGAAGGGGATCAGGCGCAGCCCGTGCTCCGCGTTGCCAGGTGTGGTCATTGGTGCATGGTAAGACCCGTCTCGCGATGCGGGATGATCGGGGGAGCTACGGGGCAGCGCAAAATCGGACAAGATCGATCGTAAGAATCCCGGTGGCTCGAGCGTTGTTGGAACGGTTCAGGAGGAATGGCGAGATGACCCGGCAGAGCAGGACGAGCCCCGCGGGCAGCGAGCGGAGTCTGCACCAGGCGTACGACACGGCGCTGATGGACCTCGACGGCGTGGTGTACGCGGGCGGGAACGCCATCGCGCACGCCGTGGAGTCCCTCGCCGCGGCCCGGGAGGGCGGGATGCACCTCGCGTACGTCACCAACAACGCACTGCGGACCCCGGACGCGGTCGCGGAGCACCTGACCGAGCTGGGCATCCCGACCGAGGCGGGTGAGGTGATCACCTCCGCGCAGGCGGTGGCCCGGCTGATCGCGGAGCAGGTGGAGCCGGGGTCGAAGGTGCTGGTGATCGGCGGTGAGGGGCTGCGGGTCGCGCTGCGCGAGCGCGGGCTGGTGCCGGTGGAGTCCGCGGACGAGGAGGACCTCGCGGCGGTGGTCCAGGGGTACGGCGGGCCGGATCTGCCGTGGGGTCGGTTCGCGGAGGCCGCGTACGCGGTCAACCGGGGGGTGCCGTGGTTCGCGTCCAACACCGATCTGACGATTCCGGGGGCGCGGGGGATCGGGCCGGGCAACGGTGCGGCCGTGGAGGTCGTACGGATCGCCACGGGCGCGGAGCCGCAGGTGGCGGGGAAGCCGTTGCCGCCGATGCACCGGGAGACGGTGCTGCGGACCGGGGCGGAGCGGCCGCTGGTGGTGGGGGACCGGCTGGACTCCGACATCGAGGGCGCGTTCAACGGGGACGTGGACTCGCTGCTGGTGCTGACCGGGGTGACGGACGCGGTGCAGCTGCTGCGGGCCGAGCCGAGGCACCGGCCGACCTATGTGGACCGGGACCTGCGGGGGCTGCTCACCGGGCAGCCGGAGGTGGTGGAGCACGCGGGTGGCCGGCGGTGCGGCGGCTGGACCGCGGTGCACGCGGACGGCCGTCTCGACGTGGAGCCGACGGGCGGTGCGGGCGGTCCCGGCGATCCCGTGGACGGGCTGCGGGCGCTGTGCGCGGTGGCCTGGTCGCAGGCCGGGGACGGGGCGTACGCGGGCGACGTGGAGAAGGCCCTGGCGAAGCTGGGTTTCTGAGCGGCCGGGCTCGGCCGTTCGGGGGAACCGGGAACGCGCAGGCTAGGCTAACCTAACTTGGGTGTTGGCTGAGAGTCCCCCCGAAACCGAGCAGGGCGCGCCGCCGCCGTCGTCCGTCCGTCCGCGGCACGCGGCGCGCGCGGCCGGTCTGCTGATCGCCTTCGCCGTGCTGGCCCTCGTCGCGGTGGCGAGCATCGCCGTCGGTGCCAAGGCGATGCCGCTCGACGAGGTCTGGCACGGCCTGTTCCACTACTCCGGCACCACCAACGACGTGGTCGTACGGGACCTGCGGGTCCCGCGCACCGTCCTCGGGGTGCTGGTCGGTCTCGGACTCGGGCTGTCCGGCGCGGTGATGCAGGCGCTGACCCGCAACCCGCTGGCCGAGCCCGGCATCCTCGGCGTGAACGCCGGCGCCGCGGCCGCCGTCGTCTCGGCGATCAGCTTCTTCGGGGCCGCCACGCTGAACGAGTTCATCTGGTGGGCCTTCCTCGGCGCCGCCGTGGTCTCGGCCGCCGTGTACGTGCTGGGCGGCAGCCGCAGCGCGACGCCGGTGCGCCTCGCGCTCGCCGGTACGGCGGCCAGCGCGGCCCTCGTCGGTTACATCAACGCCGTGCAGCTGATGGACACCAAGGCGCTGGACAAGCTGCGCTTCTGGACGGTGGGATCGCTGGCCTCGGCCACCATGGACACCGTCCGGCAGGTGGCCCCCTTCCTGCTGGTCGGCGCGGTGCTCGCGCTGGCGCTGGGGCGGCCCCTGAACGCGATGGCGATGGGCGACGACACCGCGCGGGCGCTCGGCGCGCACCTGACGCGGACCCGGATCCTGTCGATGGCCGCCATCACCCTGCTCTGCGGGGCCGCGACGGCCGCGTGCGGGCCGATCGTCTTCATCGGGCTGATGATCCCGCACCTGGCCCGCCTGGTGACGGGGCCGGACATGCGCTGGGTGCTGGCGTACTCGGCCGTGCTGTCGCCCGTGCTGCTGCTCGGCGCCGACGTGATCGGACGGGTCGTCACCCGGCCCTCCGAGCTCCAGGTCGGCATCGTCACGGCGCTCATCGGCGGCCCCGTCTTCATCTACCTGGTTCGGCGCAAGAGGATGGCCCAGCTGTGACCGCTACTCCCGCAGCCCCGACGCCCCCCGCTCCGAACCCCGCCCCCCGGCTCCGGGCCCTGCGCGGGCCCGGCCGGACCTCGCTGCGGGTCGAGCCGCGCGCGCTGGTGACCGGTCTGGTGCTGGCCGTGGCGACCCTGGTGCTGGCCGTCGTGCTCATCGGCACCGGCGACTTCGAGATCGCGCCCTGGGACGTCGTGCAGACCCTGCTGGGCAACGGGACCCCGGCCGACGACTTCATCGTGAACGACCTGCGGCTGCCGCGGGTCATCGTCGCGGTGCTGGTCGGCGCGGCCCTGGGGATGTCCGGGGCGGTCTTCCAGTCCGTCTCGCGCAACCCGCTCGGCTCCCCGGACATGCTCGGCTTCGCGTACGGATCGGCCGTCGGCGCGCTCGTCGCCATCGTGCTGTTCAGGGGTGGCGCCGCCGAGGTCGCGCTGGGCGCCGTCGTGGGCGGGCTGGTGACCGGAGTGGTCGTCTACCTCCTCGCGTACAAGAAGGGCATCCACGGCTACCGGCTGGTGCTCGTCGGCATCGGGGCGTCCGCCGTCCTGGTGGCGGTCATCCAGTACCTGATCGGCAAGGCGCAGATCGTCGAGGCCACCCGGGCCATGGTGTGGCTGACCGGTTCGCTGGCCGGGCGGGACTGGGCGCAGGTGTGGCCGCTGCTGGCGTCCTGCGCGGTGCTGTTCCCGCTGGTCCTCGGGCAGAGCCGGGCGCTGCGGATGATCGAGATGGGCGACGACGCGGCGTACGCGCTGGGCGTGCCCGTGGAGCGGACCCGGATGCTGCTGATGCTGGCGGCGGTGCTGCTGACCACCGCGGCCGCCGCGGCGGCCGGGCCGATCAGCTTCGTGGCGCTGGCCGCGCCGCAGCTGGCCCGGCGGCTGTCGCGGTCGTCCGGGGCGGGCCTGCTGACCGGCGCACTGATGGGCGCCGTCCTGCTGCTGGCCTCGGACCTGGGCTCGCAGCGGGCCTTCGGTTCCGACCAGCTGCCGGTGGGCGTGGTCACGGGGCTGGTCGGCGGCATCTACCTGCTCTGGCTGCTCGTCACGGAGCGCAAGGCGGGACGTATATGAACGAGCAGGGCGGAACGAGGAGTGGGCAAGTGCAGAGGCTGAGCGCGGAGGGCGTCACCCTCGGCTACGACCAGCGGGTCATCGCGGAGAACCTGTCGGTGGAGATCCCCGACAACTCCTTCACGGTGATCGTGGGACCCAACGCCTGCGGCAAGTCGACGCTGCTGCGGGCCCTGTCGCGGATGCTGAAGCCGTCCGCCGGCCGGGTGCTGCTCGACGGTCAGGCGATCTCCTCGATGCCGGCGAAGAAGGTGGCGAAGACCCTGGGCCTGCTCCCGCAGTCCTCGATCGCCCCGGACGGCATCACGGTCGCCGACCTGGTCTCGCGCGGCCGCTACCCGCACCAGGGGCTGCTGCGCCAGTGGTCGCGGGAGGACGAGCGGATCGTCGTGGAGTCGATGGCCTCGACCGGGGTCGCCGAGCTCGCCGACCGGGCCGTGGACGAGCTGTCGGGCGGCCAGCGCCAGCGGGTGTGGATCGCGATGGCCCTGGCCCAGCAGACCCCGCTGTTGCTGCTCGACGAGCCGACGACCTACCTGGACATCCAGCACCAGCTCGACGTGCTGGACCTGTGCGCGGAGCTCCACGAGGAGCAGGGCCGGACCCTGGTCGCGGTGCTGCACGACCTCAACCAGGCGGCCCGCTACGCCACGCACCTGATCGCCCTGCGCGGGGGCGTGGTCGTAGCCGAGGGTCCGCCGGCCGAGGTGGTCACCGCCGAGCTGGTGGAAGAGGTCTTCGGCGTGCGCTGCCAGATCATCGACGACCCGGAGACGGGTACGCCGCTGGTGGTCCCGGCGGGCCGGCGGGCCCGGGCGAGGGCCGCGGTCTGAGGCCGGGGCCGTCGGGCGCCCGTCCTACAGCATGCTCTTGAGGCGCAGGAGGTCGCGGAAGCCCGCCTCCAGGCGGACCCGGCCCGAGGCCCAGGCCTTGGCGAACTTCAGCTCGCCGGCGACCATCGCGACCAGGTCGTCGCCGGTCATCGCCAGCCGGATCTCGGCCTTGGTCCGGGGCGGTCCGGGCGTGACCCCGTCCACCCGGATCCGGCCGTTCTGGAGGCGGCCGGAAAAGGTTTCGTCGAGGTCCGTGATGTGGCAGCTCAGGGAGCGGTCGAAGGCGGCGGCGCCGCGTACGTCGCCGTCCGCCGAGGCCAGGTTGTCGGAGAGTCGGTCGAGTGCCGCGCGGCACTCCTGGATCGTAGCCATGGTGATCACGACCGTACCGCAGAGCCGCGGGTGGTGGCGGCCGCGCTTCGGGGTAGCGTCGTGGCATGACCGACGCACAGTCCGGGAGCGTTCCGGACGAACCCCGGGAGCCCGTGGGCGGGCCCGCCGAGCCGTCCGCCGGGCCCGCGCCCCTGGGCCTCGTACGGACGCCCACCGGCCACGCCGCGGTGGACGCGCACCTGGAGCGGCTGGCGGACGCGGACGACCTGGCGGCGGACGGGCACGTCGAGGTGTACGAGGATGTGCACAGGGGACTGCGCGAGGCGCTGGACGCGCTGGACGCGACGCCCGTCCCCGGACCTTACGAAAACAGGAGCTGAACCGAACGTGGCAGGAGTGGCACGCCGCCGCCTGGACGCCGAACTGGTACGCCGCAGCATGGCCCGCTCGCGCGAGCACGCGGCCCAGCTGATCGCCGCGGGCCGGGTCACCGTGGGCGGTACCACCGCCACCAAAGCGGCCACCCAGGTCGAGACCAGCGCGGCGCTCGTCGTCCTCAAGGACGACAGCGACCCCGACTACGTCTCCCGGGGCGGCCACAAGCTGGCCGGCGCGCTCGCCGCGTTCCGGCCGCAGGGGCTGGCCGTCGAGGGCCGCCGGGCGCTGGACGCGGGCGCCTCGACGGGCGGGTTCACCGACGTGCTGCTGCGCGCGGGCGTGTCCCACGTCGTCGCCGTCGACGTCGGCTACGGGCAGCTCGCCTGGTCGCTGCAGAGCGACGAGCGGGTCACCGTCAAGGACCGTACGAACGTGCGCGAGCTGACGCCGGAGCTGATCGACGGGATCCCGGTGGACCTGGTCGTCGGGGACCTGTCCTTCATCTCCATCGGCCTGGTGCTGCCCGCGCTGGTGCGGTGCACGGCGCCGGACGCCGATCTGGTGCTGATGGTGAAGCCGCAGTTCGAGGTGGGCAAGGAGCGCCTGGGCAGCGGCGGTGTGGTGCGCAGCGCCGAGCTGCGGGCCGAGGCCGTGAAGGACGTCGCGGCGCAGGCCTGGAAGCTGGGGCTGGGCGTGCTCGGGGTGACCGCGAGCCCGTTGCCGGGGCCGTCGGGGAACGTCGAGTACTTTCTGTGGCTTCGGGCGGGGGCACCGGCACTCGACCCGGGGGATGTCGATCGTGCAGTGGCGGAGGGGCCGCAGTGACGGATGTGTCAGCAGGTTCAGCAGGTTCAGCACGTCGGGTGGAATCGGAGGGGGCGGCTTCGGGGGAGGCCGCGGGGCCGCGGACCGTCTTCCTGGTCGCGCACACCGGCCGGCCGGCCGCGATCCGCAGCGCCGAGCTGGTGGTGCAGGGGCTGCTGAAGTCGGGGATCGGGGTGCGGGTCCTGGAGCACGAGGCGCGGGACCTGCCGCTGCCGCCCGAGGTGGAGCTCGTCGCGGAGTGCACGCCCAAGGTGCTCGGCGGGTGCGAGCTGCTGATCGTGCTGGGCGGTGACGGGACCCTGCTGCGCGGGGCGGAGTTCGCGCGCGGTTCGGGGGTGCCGATGCTGGGCGTCAACCTGGGCCGGGTGGGGTTCCTCGCCGAGGCCGAGCGGGACGACCTGGACAAGGTCGTGGACCGGGTGGTGACCCGGTCGTACGAGGTCGAGGAGCGGATGACCCTCGACGTCCTCGTACGGACCAACGGCGACATCGTGCACCGGGACTGGGCGCTGAACGAGGCCGCCGTCCAGAAGGTGTCCGCCGAGCGGATGCTGGAGGTGGTCCTGGAGATCGACGGGCGCCCGGTGACCGGCTTCGGCTGTGACGGGATCGTCTGCGCGACGCCGACGGGTTCCACGGCGTACGCGTTCTCCGCGGGCGGGCCGGTGGTCTGGCCGGAGGTGGAGGCGCTGCTGATGGTGCCGATCAGCGCGCACGCGCTGTTCGCGAAGCCGCTGGTGACCTCGCCCACCTCGGTGCTGGCGGTGGAGGTGCAGAACGGTACCCCGCACGGCGCCCTGTGGTGCGACGGGCGCAGGACGCTGGAGCTGCCCGCCGGTGCGCGGGTGGAGGTGCGCCGGGGGACGGTGCCGGTGCGGCTCGCCCGGCTGCACCACGCGTCGTTCACGGACCGGCTGGTGGCGAAGTTCGCGCTGCCGGTCTCGGGGTGGCGCGGGGCACCGCACTGACGCTCCAATAGCACATCCGTTCGAGAAACTTCGGGCGGGTGAGGTCACATGGCACCCGTGAAACCTCGGTATGGTCGTCCCGTGCTTGAGGAGATGCGGATACGGTCGCTCGGGGTCATCGACGACGCGGTGGTCGAGCTGTCGCCCGGTTTCACCGCGGTGACCGGCGAGACCGGTGCGGGCAAGACGATGGTCGTCACCAGCCTCGGGCTGCTGCTCGGCGGCCGCGCCGACCCGGCCCTCGTACGGATCGGGGCCAAGGCCGCGGTGGTCGAGGGGCGCGTCGTCATGCGCCCGGACGCACCCGCCGCCGTACGCGCCGAGGAAGCCGGGGCCGAGCTCGACGAGGGCGCCCTGCTCATCAGCCGGACCGTGTCCGCCGAAGGGCGCTCCCGCGCCCACGTCGGCGGCCGCTCCGTCCCCGTCGGCCTGCTCGCCGAACTCGCCGACGACCTCGTCGCCGTCCACGGCCAGACCGACCAGCAGGGCCTGCTGCGCCCGGCCCGCCAGCGCCAGGCCCTCGACCGGTACGCCGGCGACGCCGTCGCCGTCCCCCTGGAGAAGTACGCCGGCGCGTACCGGCGGCTGCGCGCCGCCACCACCGAACTCGACACCATCACCACCCGCGCCCGCGAACGGGCCCAGGAAGCGGACCTGCTGCGCTTCGGACTCGACGAGATCGCCGCCGTCGAACCGCTGCCCGGCGAGGACGCCGAACTCGCGGCCGAGGCCGAACGGCTCGGGCACGCCGAGTCCCTGGCCTCCGCCGCGCAGACCGCGCACGCGGCCCTCGCCGGCGACGTCGAGGACCCGGAGGGCGTCGACGCCAACACCCTCGTCGCCGGCGCGCACCGCGCCCTGGAATCCGTACGCTCCCACGACCCGGCGCTCGGGGGGCTCGCCGACCGGATCGCGGAGCTGGGCATCCTGCTCGGCGACGTGGCCGGCGAGCTCGCCGGGTACGCCGACGACCTGGACGCCGATCCGCTGCGGCTGGCCGCGGTGGAGGAGCGCAGGGCCGCCCTCACCCAGCTCACCCGCAAGTACGGGGAGTCCGTCGACGCGGTGCTCGACTGGGCCCAGAAGGGCTCGGCGCGGCTGCTGGAGCTGGACGGGGACGACGAACGGATCACCGAGCTGACCGCCGAGCGGGACGCCCTCCGCGAGGAGCTGTCCCTGCTGGCCCAGGCCCTGACGGACGCCCGGACCGAGGCCGCCGAACGCTTCGCCGCCGCCGTCACCGCCGAGCTCGCCTCCCTGGCCATGCCGCACGCCCGGGTGACCATCGACATCCGCCAGACCGATGACGCCGACGGCGTCGAGGTCGGCGGACGCACGGTCGCGTACGGGCCCGCGGGCGCGGACGAGGTCGAACTGCTGCTGGCCCCGCACCCCGGCGCCCAGCCCCGTCCGATCGCCAAGGGCGCCTCGGGCGGCGAGCTCTCCCGGGTCATGCTGGCCGTCGAGGTCGTCTTCGCCGGCACCGCCCCCGTGCCCACCTACCTCTTCGACGAGGTCGACGCGGGCGTCGGCGGCAAGGCCGCCGTCGAGATCGGCCGGCGGCTCGCGAAGCTCGCCAAGTCCGCGCAGGTCGTCGTCGTCACGCACCTGCCGCAGGTCGCGGCCTTCGCCGACCGCCAGCTGCTCGTGGAGAAGACCGTCGACGGATCGGTGACCCGCTCCGGGGTGACCGTCCTGGAAGGCGAGGAGCGGATCCGCGAGCTGTCACGGATGCTGGCCGGCCAGGAGGACTCCCAGACGGCGCGGGCCCACGCCGAAGAGCTGCTGGAGGCGGCCCGCGCGGACGCGTGACGACGCGGACGTTAGCCCGTGTGGGTGAGGCTGGGGGGCGCACGGCGGCATCTCGCGCGGGATCCGCACCCGTATGGTCCCGGAACGCGCGTGCGGACTGGCATCCTGGGCGACGTCTCTGACCCCTCACCCTGGAGCTACGGCCAGTGAGCAGCTCCCCGGCCTCCTTCCCGGCCCCCGCACAGCCGTACGGGCGGCCGCCGCTGCGCGCCGTCCAGGTCCTCGGCGGTGCGGGCGCGGGCAGCAGCGCGCACGTGCGGTCCCTGACCACGGGACTGGCGGCGCGGGGCGTACGGGTCACCGTGTGCGCCCCCGTCGCGGCCGAAGGGGAGTACGACTTCACCGGCGCCGGGGCGGAGTTCACCCCCGACGCATCGGGCGCCCTGCGGGCCGCCTGCGCCGGGGCCGACGTGGTGCACGCCCACGGGATCCGCGCCGGGATGCGCGCCGCGATGGCGCTGCGCCGGGGCGGACGCCGGGTACCGCTGGTGGTGACCTGGCACAGCGGCCCGCCCGAACCCGCGGGACCCCTCGGCCGGCTGAGCCGGCTCCTGGAACGGCACGTGGCCCGGGCCGCGGCGGTGGTGCTCGGCTCCTCCTCCGACCAGGTCGACCTCGCGCGGCGGCGCGGCGCCCGGGACGCCCGGCTGGCGGCGGTCGCCGTCCCCGCGGCGGCGGCACTCCCCGACGCGGGCAAGACCCGGGCGGAACTGGGCGCGGTGGAACGGCCCCTGATCATCGCGGTCGGCAGCCTGGTGGCGCGCCGCGGGTACTCCGTCCTGCTGGACGCGGCGCGCGCCTGGCGGGTGCTGGAGCCGCTGCCGCTGCTGGTGATCGCGGGGGAGGGGCCGCTGCGGCCCGAACTGACCCGGCGCATCCAGGAGGAGGGCCTCCCGGTCCGCCTCCTGGGCCGCCGCCGCGACGCCGACCGCCTGCTGGCGGCGGCCGACGTCGCCGTCCTGCCCAGCCGCTGGGAGGGCCGCTCCCTGCTCGCGCAGGAGGCCCTGAGGGCGGGGGTGGCGCTGGTGGCCACCGAGGTCGGAGCCGTCCCGGAACTGGTCGGCGACGCGGCGGTCCTGGTCCCCTACGGCGACTCGGGCGCACTGGCGGGCGCGGTGGCGGCCCTCCTGGACGACCCGGACCGCCGCGCCGCCCTCGCGGTGGCGGGACGCGCCCAGGCGGCGACGTGGCCGTCGGAGGACGACACGGTGGCGCAGGTCCTGGCGGTCTACGACGAACTGATGGACCGGCCGGTCGCCTGAGGGGGCGGGGGGTGCGGGCGCGGGGCGCGGGCGCGCTATCTCCCCCTCGACCCGCTGGGGTCGGGCGGCGGCTGCCCACCCGCCTCCCTGTCTGCGGGCCGGGGGCCGGGTGGGCGGTGCACCCCCGGGCGGTCTCAGAGCTGGTTGGGGGCTTCCCGTCAGTCCCATCGTCCTTCCGGTTCGTGCCGGCCTGTCAAGGGCGCTCCTTCGTCGCGTCGCTTCGCGATGGCCTTCGGCCACCCTTGACAGGCCGACCCGCCCCGGAAAGCCGAAAGACTGCCGGGAAACCCCCAAAGAAACGGCACGGTCCATGACCAAGGGACGGGTCTCTCAGCGATGAGGCGAGGGGCCGGGACCCGGCCCGCCGGGCATCCGGGCCCGTCCAGCCCCGGTCCGGGGCCAGGGGCGCGACTACCTGCACGAAAAGTCGCTCAGAGCACGCTACGGACCACCCAAGCGCGACAGATCGCTACGCGCTCCTCAAGGCTTGGCGTCCGGCGACCGCCTGGGGCTGATGCCTGCAGCAAAAGTCGATCAGAGCAGTGCGGAAGCGCAGGGGCGCTTCAGATCGCTACGTGCTCCTCTGATCTCGGCGGCCGACGGCCGTCCTGGGCTGGTCCGGGGCGGGCTGGACGTTGGTGGCGGCGGTGGTGAACTCGCGGCCGGAGGCGCCTCGGATGTAGGCGAGCTCGATCCAGCGCTCGTGGGCGACGGAGTCCGAGACGTTCTCGTTGATCACGGCCATCAGCTCGCCCTCGGCGCCTGACGCGATGTCTGTACCCAGTTCACCGTGGTCATGGACGCGATCAGAGTGCCACGCATCGGACCCGGACGGCCCCGCATGCGGCCCGATCACGTCCTCGGCGACAAGGACTACAGCTCGAAAAGCGATCCGGACCTGGCTCCGCCGGCGGCGCATCCCCCATACGATCCCTGAGCGGGCAGACCAGGCCCGCAACCGCGCCCGGCGAGGGAGTAACGGAGGCCGGCCGCCAGCCTTCGACCGCGTGGTCTACAAGCACCGCAACGTCGTGGAACGGTGCTTCAACCGCTTGAAGCAGTGGCGGGGCATTGCCACCCGGTATGACAAGACCGCCCAGTCCTACGAAGCTGCGATCACCCTCGCATCACTCCTGATGTGGGCGTGATCCTCTCGCCTGGCTTCCCGGGTGTCGTCGACGAGTTGATCGCGATCAGCGTGATTCAAAACCCAGACGGGCCGGGAGATCGCCCATCGTGCAGAGCGCTGTGACCTGCTCCTGCAAACGGCTCAGGGCGTCCGTGAGGGAAAGTTGATCGATCCGCTCGAAATAGAGGGAGTGGACGTCGGCACCGAACTCTCCGAAGGGTCGTTCAAGGTCGACATCCACCATGGCTTGAACGATGCACCCGGCCGAGGTGATGGTCACACCTGCCGAAAATCGCAGCTCACTGACGTCGGCATCGCCCTCCGCGAAGAAGCTGAAGCGGTGGTGGAGCCGCAGTTCAGGTCCCGCTGCATGCGTTTCGATCAAGATGGCAGGCATCAACCCAGACTCATCCCCGAAGTTGTGCGTGAGGTAGAGCTGAGTGGTGAAATCGTTCAGCTGCTTGTGCAGTTGGTGCATCATGGCCAGCAAGAGAGCCGTGCTTTCGGCATCGTCCGCGCCGGTGACGTTCAACATCGGTGAATCATCACCCAGACGCAACTGTGCTGGCACGTGAGTTTCGTCCACCCGGCTGCCGCCCTCCTCCTCGGTCAGCCCAACCTCACGGGCCGCAACCCTTTTGACGACAAGCCCTAGCGCGTGGCCCGGGTGATCCACTCCAGGTATTCGGCGCGGCCGGCGTCGATGGTGAAGGCGATGACTTCCGGTGAGTCGTAGGGGTGGTGGGCCACGAGGTGGTCTTCCAAGGCCTTGATCCGGTCACCGCTGGTCCTGAACGTCACCTGCCACTCGATGCCTTGGGAGACTTCGCCAAGGTGCCGGTAGGTGGTCTCGATTGGGCCGGTCACCTGGCCGGAGGCCGCGAGGTTCGTCTCGACGGCCGAGCGGGAGAGAGCACGGGCCGCATCCTGAGTGTCGGTCGTCGTCAGCACGATCATGAAGTCAGCCATGAACGCACGGTAGCCCGGAGGCCGCTGGGCCAGCCCAAGAACAAGACCATGAAGGCCGGGCCGAGGCCTACCGGGACACCTGCACCCCCGTCAGTCCCATCGTCCTTCCTGTTCGTGCCCGCCTGTCAAGGGCGCTCCTTCGTCCTGGAGCGGGCCATGCGTCCGTGGCACGATGCCCCCGTAGGCCGGGGCCTCGCCGAGATCCTGGCGCCGGTTGGCAAGGGGAGCTGACATGGGCGTACCGACGGTCCTCACCGACGAGCAGATCGCCGAGATGCTGGCCGGGCTGCCCGGCTGGGAGCGCAAGGGCGACGAGATCACCCGCACCTACGAGATCCGCTACCACGCCGCCGTGGCAGCCATCGTCACCATCGCCGACCGGTCCAGGCGCATCCAGCACCACGCGGACCTCGACCTGCGGATCGACCACCTGCGGGCAACGATCACCACCCACGACGCCGGTCACCGCCTCACCGCAGCCGACTTCGACCTCGCCCACCGCATCGACGCGATCGTCGCCGCCCACCAGTCCCTTCCCCTGGACTGACCGGGGAACGAAATGCAGCCGACTCCCTTCCCCGGAAATCCGAAGCGAGAGCCAGTCGCCGAAGTGTCCGAAGCGCGTAGCGATCTCTCGCGTCTGTCGGATCCCTGGGCCTGTCGGTTCGTCCTCTGGTGCGGGTGTCAGCCCAGGACGGTCGCCGGACGCTGAGACGAGAGGAGCGCGTAGCGATCTGTCGCGCCCCTGCGCTTCCGCGCTGCTCTGGTCGACTTTTGGTGCAGGTATCAGCCCAGGGCGGTCGCCGGACGCCAAGCCGGGAGGAGCGCGTAGCGATCTGTCGCGTCTGGGTGGTCCGCAGGACGCTCTGATCGACTTTTCGTGCAGGTAGCCGCGCCCCTGGCCCGGAATCATGGATCTGGGGCTCGGATGCCCGGCAGGCCGGGCCCCGGCCCCTCGCCTCATCCCTGACGGACCCGTCCCTTGATCATGGACCGTGCCGTTTCTTTGGGGGTTTCCCGGCAGTCTTTCGGCTTTCCGGGGCGGGTCGGTCTGTCAAGGGTGGAGCGAAGCGACATCGCGTAGCGACGCGACGAAGGAGCGCCCTTGACAGGCCGGCACGACGCGGAAGGACGATGGGACTGACGGGAAGCCCCCAACCTGCTCTGAGGCCGTTCGAGGGGCTACCGCTCCCCGGGCACCCACCCGCACCCCGGGAGGCGGGTGGGCAGGCGCCGTCCGGCCGGTGGGGGTCGAGGGGGAGATAGCGGGCCCGCGCCCCCACCCCCCACCCCCCTCATGCCCCCGTGTGCCGTCGGGCTCGCAGGGCCAGGCTGAGGGAGAGGACCGTTTCCGGGTCGTCCAGGTCCGTGCCCAGGAGTTCCGAGATGCGGGCCAGGCGGTTGTACAGGGTCTGGCGGTTCAGGTGGAGTTCGCGGGCGGTCTCCGCCTTGCGGCCCGCGTGGGCCAGGTAGGTCTCCAGGGTGGGGAGCAGCGGCGGGCGGGAGGCCGCGTCGTGGACGCGCAGGGCCCCGATCGCGCGGTCGACGAACGCCGCCAGGTCCGGGTGCTCGCGCAGGCGCCACAGCAGCAGGTCGATGTCCAGGCGGCGGGCGTCGTACCAGGGCCGGGCCGGCAGGCCGTGGGCGGCGGTGGCGGTCTCGGCGGCGTGCCGCAGGCCCGAGGAGGCGGCCGCCCAGCCGCCGGCGACGCCGACGACCACGGCCGGCGGGGCGGAGGCCCGGTCGAGGCCGGCCCGTTCGACGCCCGCCCGCAGCGCCGCGGCTACCCGGTCGGCGACGGCGGTGCGTTCGGACTCGGTGCGCAGGGAGACCAGCAGCGGCACCCGGCCCTCCACCGGGCGGACGCCCAGCAGTACCGGCACCCCGACGGAGGACAGTTCCTCCAGCACGGCCCGGGCCAGCACCGCCCAGTTCCCGGAGGCCCCCAGGTCCGTGGACAGCCGCATCACGATCGGCAGCAGCGGGCCCGTCCCGGGCCGGAAGCCGAGGACGCGGGCCTGCGCCGGGGCGTCCTCCGCCGAGATCCGGCCCTCCGCGAGGTCCGTGAGGAAGTCCCCCCGGCCGCGCGCGGCCAGCTCCTCCTCCTGCCGGGCCTGCATCAACACGACCGCGAGGACCCCCGCCGTGCGCTCCGCCGCCATCCGGTGCACCGGGAGCAGCGGTGCCGAGACCCCGACCAGGACGACCCGCGCCCGGACCGACCCGGTGCCGTGGCCGCCGCCCGGTACGTCGACCACCACGGCGTTCGCCGAGGGCTCGGCGGTGCGCTGCCCCCGCAGCCCCTCCCACACCTGGAGCGGGTCCGCCGCCGCCTCCCCGGCCGCCGGTCCGGCCGCGTAGAGGAGTTGGCCGTCCGGGGTCTCCAGGAAGACCGGGTTCCCGGTGAAGTCGGACAGGATGCGCAGCACCTGCGGGATCCCGCCGCCGCCCAGCAGGGCCTCCGTGCAGCGCCGGTGGACCTCCTCGGCGCGCTGGAGCAGGGCGTAGTGGCCGTTGACGATCTCGGTGTGGACCTCCTCCGTCACCGTCACGAAGGGGACCTCGCGGTGGAGTTGGACCAGGGGCAGTCCGGCGGCCTTCGCGGTCTCGACGATGGTGGCGGGCAGCCGGGTGAAGCGCGGGCCCAGTTCCACGACCAGCGCGGCGATGCCCCGGTCCGCGAGGCGGCGTACGAAGGCGCGCTGTTCGGCAGGCCGGGTGCCCAGACCGAGCCCGGTGGTCAGCAGCAGTTCGCCGCCCTTGAGCAGCGAGGCGATGTTCGGCACCTCGCCGGCGTGCACCCAGCGCACGGTCCGGCCCAGCCGGTCGGCGCAGGCGACGACCTCCGGGAGTCCGCTGCGCAGCCCCGGCAGCTCAAGTGCCCGCTGAACCGTGATTCCGCCCTGGTTGTCCATATCGCGGACGCTACCGGCCGCCCCGTTCCGCGCACATCACCGGGCGGTCGCGGAGTCCGATATGCCCCCGTCCGGACCGGCGGACCGACCGTTCACCGCCCCCGCCCGGCGCCTACACGGGCGGGATGTTGTGGTTGAAGCGGAAGACGTTGTCGGGGTCGTAACGCCGCTTCAGCCCGGCCAGGCGCCTCATGTTCCCGGCGCCCAGGCCCGCCACCACCCGGTCCGCGCCCTCGTCCCCGGTGAAGTTCAGGTACACCGCGCCGGTGCTCCACGGCCGGGCGTCGGCGCGGACCTCCCCGACCCACTCCCGGACCCGGTCGTCGTCGGCTGGGTCCTCCCACATCCCGAACGGGTGCACCGCCCAGGGCGCGTCGCGGTACGGGACCGGGTAGTCGGCCGGGCCGGAGGCGATCGCCCCGCCCTGCGGGAACAGCACGTGCTGCGTGCCCGACGGCACCGGCATCGAGTCGGCCCGCGCGCAGAACACGTCCACGAACGCGTCCGGGGCACCGGTCAGGTACTCCGCCGACCAGTAGTTCCGCAGCCCCGGCGGGTCGTCGATCATGCACTGGAGGTCGGCGTACGGGATGGGCGTGACCATCTCCACCTCGTGCGGGATCGCCAGCAGCGGCCCGGCCAGCCTCCGCAGCCCCTCCTCGGGGCCCGCGTACGTCACCAGCACGCCCGCCAGCAGCAGCCCCACCAGGTGCGGCGGGACGAACTCCTCGGGCGGGGCCGTCAGGTAGATGGCGCCGCCGCCCACCTCGGGCGGCCCGGCCTCGACGAGGTCGCGGAAGGCGCGCACCGCCTCCGGCCCGCGCTCCGGCAGGTACAGCAGGAACGCGATCGACATGTGCGGCAGCTCGTGCAGCCGCAGCGTGAGGGAGGTGGCGATGCCGAAGTTCCCGCCGCCGCCGTGCAGCCCCCAGAACAGGTCCGGGTGGTCCTCCGCCGTGACGTGCAGCAGCTCCCCGTCGGCGGTCACCAGGTCCGCGCCGAGCAGGTTGTCCACCGCCAGGCCGAACTTCCGGTCCAGCCAGCCCGTACCCCCGCCGAGCACGAAGCCGCCGACGCCGGTGGTGGAGGCCCGGCCCCCGGTCGTCGCCAGGGCGTACGGCTCGCAGGCCCGGTCCAGGTGGCTCATCGTGGCCCCGCCGCCCACGTGCGCGGCCCGCGCCGCCGGATGGACGGTCACCTCGTGCATCCGGCGCAGGTCCACCACCAGGCCCCCGTCGTTCAGGGCCATGCCCGCCACGCTGTGCCCGCCCCCGCGCACCGCGACCGGCAGGTCCAGCTCCCGGGCGAAGCGGACCGCCGTCACCACGTCCGACGCGCCCTCGCACTGGGCGATCACGGCCGGACGCCGGTCGATCATCGCGTTGAACACCGTCCGGGCCTCGTCGTACCCGGGGTCGTCCGGGGCGAAGACGTCGCCGGCCAGATCCTCGCGGAGCACGGCGAGGGCCGCGCCCGCCTTCGAGAGGGGCGCCATGGCCACCCCCCTTTCCCGTGGAGGGCAAAGGACCCTTCCAGGCTAGGCGGGCGGCCGGGTCCCCGCGCGTCAGCCGCCGTAGGCCCCGCTCGCCGTCAGCCGCAGCGCCGTGTCGATCAGCGGAACGTGGCTGAAGGCCTGCGGGAAGTTCCCCACCTGGCGCTCGTGCTTGGAGTCCCATTCCTCCGCCAGCAGCCCCAGGTCGTTGCGGAGCGCCAGCAGCTTCTCGAAGAGCCGGCGCGCCTCGTCGACGCGGCCGATCATCGCGAGGTCGTCGGCCATCCAGAACGAGCACGCGAGGAAGGCGCCCTCGTCGCCCTCCAGCCCGTCCACCCCGGCCTCCTCGCCGGCCGTCGGGTAGCGCAGGATGAACCCGTCCGGGGTCGACAGCTCGCGCTGGATCGCCTCGATGGTGCCGATGACCCGCTTGTCGTCCGGCGGCAGGAAGCCCATCTGCGGGATCAGCAGCAGGGAGGCGTCCAGCTCCCGGGACCCGTAGGACTGGGTGAAGGTGTTGCGCTCCGGGTCGTAGCCCTTCTCGCACACGTCCGCGTGGATCGCGTCGCGCATCTCGCGCCAGCGCTCCAGCGGGCCGTCCGCGTCCCCGCTCTCGATCAGCTTGATCGTGCGGTCCACGGCCACCCACGCCATCACCTTCGAGTGCACGAAGTGGCGGCGCGGCCCGCGCACCTCCCAGATGCCCTCGTCCGGCTCCATCCAGTGGGTCTCCAGGTACCGGATCAGCTTCAGCTGGAGCACCGAGGCGTAGTCGTTGCGGGCCAGGCCCGTCATGTGCCCCAGGTGCAGGGCCTCGGTGACCTCGCCGTACACGTCGAGCTGGAGCTGGTGGGCGGCGCCGTTGCCGACGCGCACCGGGGCCGAGTTCTCGTACCCGGGCAGCCAGTCCAGCTCCGTCTCGCCGAGCTCGCGCTCGCCGGCGATCCCGTACATGATCTGCAGGTTCTCCGGGTCGCCCGCCACCGCGCGCAGCAGCCAGTCCCGCCAGGCGGCGGCCTCGCCCCGGTAGCCGGTGCGCAGCAGCGAGGACAGGGTGATCGCGGCGTCGCGCAGCCACGTGTAGCGGTAGTCCCAGTTGCGGACCCCGCCGATCTCCTCCGGGAGGGAGGTGGTCGGCGCGGCGACGATCCCGCCCGTGGGTGCGTACGTGAGCGCCTTGAGGGTGATCAGCGAGCGGATCACGGCCTCCCGGTAGGGCCCGTGGTACGTACACAGGTCCACCCACTCGCGCCAGAACTCGGTGGTCGCCTCCAGCGCCGCCGCGGCGTCCGGGGTCTCCGGGGCGCCCTTGTGGGAGGGCTGCCAGCTGATCGCGAAGGCCACCCGGTCGCCGGGGCCGACCGTGAAGTCGGAGTAGGTCGTCAGGTCCTTGCCGTACGTCTGCGCGTCGGAGTCCAGCCAGACCGAGTCCGGGCCGGCGACGGCCACGGTGCGCCCGTCGACCTTGTGCACCCACGGCACGACCCGCCCGTAGCTGAAGCGCATCCGCAGCGCCGAGCGCATCGGGACGCGCCCGCTGACGCCCTCCACGATGCGGATCAGCTGCGGCGCGTGGTCCTCGCGCGGCGGCATGAAGTCGATCACGCGGACGGTCCCGCGCGGGGTGTCCCACTCCGACTCCAGCACCAGGGAGTCGCCCCGGTAGCGGCGGCGGGCGGCCCGCGGCGGCTCCGCACCCGCGGGGAACGCCGGGCCGATGCGCCAGAACCCGTGTTCCTCGGTGCCCAGAAGGCTCGCGAAGACGGCATGGGAATCGAAACGTGGCAGACACAACCAGTCCACCGCGCCGTCCCGGCAGACCAGCGCCGCGGTCTGCATGTCCCCGATCAGTGCGTAATCCTCGATGCGCCCGGACACGTTGGTCTCCAGTCGAACGGCCACGTCCGCCCCGAAGGGCGCTTGCAATGCGCTGTCGCGCGGTCTCCTGTGCGCAGGGATCCCCGCGTCGAGTCCTAGATTGCCGGAACTGGCGTTGTTACGCCGTCTGCCGGACTGCTCGGCGGCGATGTGCAGCGTTATCCGAGCAAGTTATGACCGCACCCTAGTGATCTCCTTAAGTATTGGGACAATGTCACTCGGCCGAACGGGTGACCTGCGGGAACGGCCTGCCGGAGGACGCGAGGGCGGCGCCGCGCAGCGCGCCCGGAGGCGGACCGTCCCGGGCGCTGATAGGCTGGTACCCCGTGGACCGGTGGTCTGCCTGTGCGAATCAGGGGCCCCGAAACCGCAGCTTCGGCACCCCCGGAAACGGGAGAAGTCGCCGGACGCACCTCACCTCGCGACCACGGGAGCCCCCTCTTGGCGATGCCGCCCAAATCCATGACGACCAAGCACATCTTCGTCACCGGGGGTGTCGCTTCGTCCCTCGGCAAGGGCCTGACGGCCTCCAGCCTGGGTGCGCTGCTGAAGGCGCGCGGCCTGCGGGTCACGATGCAGAAGCTCGACCCGTACCTGAACGTCGACCCCGGCACGATGAACCCCTTCCAGCACGGTGAGGTGTTCGTCACCAACGACGGCGCCGAGACCGACCTGGACATCGGCCACTACGAGCGCTTCCTCGACGTCGACCTCGACGGCTCGGCCAACGTCACCACCGGCCAGGTCTACAACACGGTCATCGCCAAGGAGCGCCGCGGCGAGTACCTCGGTGACACCGTGCAGGTCATCCCGCACATCACCAACGAGATCAAGCACCGCATCCGCCGCATGGCGACCGACGACGTCGACGTCGTCATCACCGAGGTCGGCGGCACGGTCGGCGACATCGAGTCGCTGCCGTTCCTGGAGACCGTCCGCCAGGTCCGCCACGAGGTCGGCCGCGACAACGTCTTCGTCGTGCACATCTCGCTGCTGCCCTACATCGGCCCCTCCGGCGAGCTGAAGACCAAGCCGACCCAGCACTCCGTCGCCGCGCTGCGCAACATCGGCATCCAGCCCGACGCGATCGTGCTGCGCGCCGACCGCGACGTCCCCACCTCCATCAAGCGCAAGATCTCGCTGATGTGCGACGTGGACGAGGCGGCCGTGGTCGCGGCGATCGACGCCAAGTCGATCTACGACATCCCGAAGGTGCTGCACACCGAGGGCCTGGACGCCTACGTCGTCCGCAAGCTCGACCTGCCCTTCCGCGACGTCGACTGGACGGTGTGGGAGGACCTGCTGGACCGCGTCCACAACCCCGACCACGAGGTCAAGGTCGCGCTCGTCGGCAAGTACATCGACCTGCCCGACGCCTACCTGTCGGTGACCGAGGCGCTGCGCGCCGGCGGCTTCGCCAACAAGGCCCGCGTCCAGATCAAGTGGGTCACCTCCGACGACTGCAAGACCCCGGCCGGTGCCGCGGCGGAGCTCGGCGACGTGGACGCGATCTGCGTGCCCGGCGGCTTCGGCGACCGTGGTGTCAACGGCAAGGTCGGCGCGATCACGTACGCCCGCGAGAACAAGATCCCGCTGCTGGGCCTGTGCCTGGGCCTGCAGTGCGTGGTCATCGAGGCCGCGCGCAACCTGGCGGGCATCGAGGGCGCGAACTCCACCGAGTTCGACGCCTCCACCCCGCACCCGGTCATCTCGACCATGGAGGAGCAGCTGGCCTTCGTCGAGGGCGCGGGCGACCTGGGCGGCACCATGCGCCTGGGCATGTACACGGCCAAGCTGGCCGAGGGCTCGATCGTGCGCGAGGTCTACGGCGACGCGTACGTCGACGAGCGCCACCGCCACCGCTACGAGGTCAACAACGCCTACCGCGGCGAGCTGGAGAAGAAGGCCGGCCTGGTCTTCTCCGGCACCTCCCCGGACAACAAGCTCGTCGAGTACGTCGAGTACCCGCGCGAGGTGCACCCCTACCTGGTGGCCACCCAGGCCCACCCGGAGCTCCGCTCCCGCCCGACCCGGCCGCACCCGCTCTTCGCGGGCCTGGTCAAGGCCGCGGTGGAGCGCCAGCAGCAGGGCTGACTGGGCTGACGCGCCGTAGCTGACGCTCGGTAACGTAGACAGCCGGGTACGGATCATCCGTACCCGGCTGTCGCGCGTTGTGGAGGGCACTGGCCATGGGGATCGCCATCAAGGACACGTCGGAGACCTGGGAGACGCTGTCGACCAGCCGCCCCTTCCAGGGGGCCAAGACGGCGGTGGACTCCGACGAGGTGCGGATGCCCGACGGCTCGGTGGTCCGCCGCGACTACCAGGTGCACCCGGGGTCGGTGTGCGTGCTCGCCCTGGACGGGGACGGCCGGGTGCTGGTGATCCGCCAGTACCGCCACCCCGTCCGGCACCGGCTGTGGGAGCTGCCCGCTGGGCTGCTGGACGTGCCGGGGGAGAACCCGCTGCACGCGGCGCAGCGGGAGCTGTACGAGGAGGCGCACGCCAAGGCGGGGGACTGGCGGGTGCTGGCCGACTTCTTCGCCTCCCCGGGCGGCTCCGACGAGGCGATCCGGATCTTCCTGGCCCGGGACGTGGCCGACGCGGAGGAGGAGCGGTACGCGGAGACCGACTCGGAGGAGGCCGACATGCAGGTGGAGTGGGTCGCGCGGGAGGACCTGGTGCGCGGGGTCCTGGCGGGCGAGCTGGGCAACCCGGCGCTGGTGACGGGGGTCCTGGCCCTCACCGCGGCCCTTGCCTCCGAGGGCGGGCTCGACGGCCTCCGCCCGTGCGACGCCCCTTGGCCGGCCCGGCCGTACGGGGCGTAGGCCCTTGCCGCTGCCCTGGCCGGGCTGTACGGGGCGCCGGGTGCGGGTGCTTGGCCGCTGCGCGGGGCCGGTTCCCCTACCCGCCCTTCCACCGTTCCCCGGGCTCCGCCCCTGACCCCGTACGGGCGCTCCGCGCCCGTCGCCTCAAACGCCGGCGAGGCTCCCTATAGCCTTGCCGGCGTTTGAGGCACGGGGGTCTGGGGGCGGAGCCCCCAGAAGGGGTCCGGGCGCAGCCCGGGGAACGGGCGAAGGGCGGGTAGGGGAACCGGCCTCCGCGCAGCGGCAACGCACCCGCAGACGACCCACCGGCCCCCGCAACGCGAACCGGCCCCCCCGCATTCAAAAGTAGGCACATCGGCTGATCCGATCGGGCGATCTACGGGCCGCGCTCCCCGCAACCCGTCGCTCTGCGTGAACTACGCTCAGCAACCCGAAGGCAGGGAGAGGAGCGGATCCGTGGCGGATTTCGTCGGGCGGCGGCGTGAGCTCAAGGAGCTGCGCGAGGACATCGCGCGGACCGGGCTCGACACCCTCTCGGGCCGCAAGGCGAAGGCACCCCGCGCGCGGGTGCTGCTCGTCGCCGGGCGGCCCGGGTCGGGGCGGACCGCGCTCGCGGAGGCGTTCGTGCGCGAGGTCGCCCCCCAGTACCCCGACGGCCTGGTCCGGGTGCGGCTCACCGAGCCCGGCGGGGAGCCCGTCGCCACCGAGCGGGCCGTCCGGACCCTGCTGGAGGGGCTCGGCGAGCGCACCCCGCCCGGGGCCGGCGAGGACGACCTGAGCGCCGCCCTGCGGGAGGCCCTCAAGGACCGGCGGGCGATCCTGCTCGTCGACGACGCCGCCGACCCGCAGCAGGTCGACGCCCTGCTCCCCGACACCCCCGAGTGCCTGGTCGTGGTCACCGCAGAGGGCCCGCTCACCGGGATCCCCGACGTCCGCCCCTGCACCCTCGGCGGCCTCGACCCCACCTCCGCCGTCGGCCTGCTCGCCCGGCTGATCGGCGACACCCGCGTCACCGTCGACCCCCGGGCCGCCGAGGCCCTCGCCGAGGAGTGCGGGGGGCTGCCCGCCGCGCTCACCCTCGCCGGCGGCTGGCTCGCCGCCCACCCCAAGGCCGCCGTCGCCGACCTCGCCAAGCAGCTCCACGACATGCCCCCCGGCACCACCGGCCCGCTGGGCCGCGCCTTCCGGCTGGTCTACGAGTCCCTGCCGCAGCCGGCCCGCCGCACCCTGCACCTGCTGCCGCTCGCCCCGGCCGGGTACCTCGACTCGCACACCGCCTCGGCCCTGGCCGGCTGCTCGGTGGCCGCGGCCCAGTCCACCCTGGAGGACTTCGCCGCGCTGGGCCTCGTACGGCACGCCCCGGACGGCCTCTTCCTGCTCCCCGGCTGCCTCGCCCCCTTCCTCCAGGCCCTGCTGGAGACCAAGGAGCGCCCCGCCGAGGTGCAGCTGGCGCGGGCCAGGATGCTGGAGCGGACCGTACGGCTGCTGACCTCCTGCCGGGCCATGGCCGACACCGACGAGGACGACGACGGCCTGCTGCGCGAGCACCTGGACGGGACGCCCCGGGCCCTGCGCTTCCCCGACCGCCGGGCCGCCGCCACCTGGCTCGACACCCGGCTGCCCGCGCTGGCCTCGTCCGCGCACCTGGCGGTCGCGGACGGCGGGCTGGACACCCTAGCCCGCAGGCTGGTCTCCGCCCTGGTCCGGGCGCTGGCCGGGCACCGCGGCACCGAGGCGGCCGCCCCCGAGCTGTACGGGCTGCACCGGCTCGTCCTGGACGTGGCCGAGCGGCGCGACCTGCACCGGGAGCGGGCCGCCGCCCTGCTGAACCTGGCCGATCTGGACGCCGAGACCGGCCGCACCCAGGAGGCGCTGGCCCGGTACCGGGCCGCGCTGGGCGCGGGGAAGGCCGCGAAGGACCCGTACGCGACGGGCCGCGCGATGGAATCCGTAGGAGGGGCGTACCAGGAGCTGGCGGACTGGCCCCGGGCCTCCGACTGGTTCGGCCGCGCCCTGGCCCACGCCCTGGCGCGCGGCGAGCGGGTGGACGAGGCCAGGCTCTACGGCCGGCTCGGCAACGTGCACACCTACGCGGGCCGCTACGGGGAGGCCCTGCGCAGCTGGCGCGCGGCCGCCGCGGGCTACCGCCGGCTGGCCGATGTCCCCGGCCAGGCAAAGGCGTTGAGCGAGATGGCGCGGGTCCAGGAGTACGCCGGCCGGCCCGAGGAGTCCCTGCACACCTGCCGCGAGGCGATCGAGCTGGCGCGCCGGGCGGGGGACCAGCGCCTTCAGGCCGCGCTCCAGGTCCGGCTGGCCGACACGCTGGACCGTCTGGGTGACCCGGCGGCGGCCAGGCTGCACCGTTCGGCGGCGGACAGATTGCTGGGAGATGACCCCGCAGCCTGCGAAATCCGTAGTGTGTCCGACTAAACTTATTGGTTTGCAAGGCTAGACAGGGACTCATCCTTCATTAGACTGGCTTCACCACGACATCAGTGGTGCATCCCGTTGCGCGTTCTTGTGGGCGGGTATGTATGGAAGTGCCCCGTAATATCCCCTGAGCCAAGGACCGTGATCGACGATGAAGGTCGGCATCCCCCGCGAGGTCAAGAACAACGAGTTCCGGGTCGCCATCACGCCCGCCGGCGTGCATGAGCTGGTCCGCAACGGCCACCAGGTCTTCATCGAGCAGAACGCCGGTGTCGGCTCCTCGATCACGGACGCCGAGTACGTCGCCGCCGGTGCCGAGATCCTCGGCACCGCCGACGAGGTCTGGGCGACCGCCGACCTGCTGCTGAAGGTCAAGGAGCCCATCGCGGAGGAGTACCACCGCCTCCGCAAGGACCAGACCCTCTTCACCTACCTGCACCTCGCGGCCTCCCGCGAGTGCACGGACGCCCTCCTGGAGTCCGGCACCACCGCCATCGCGTACGAGACGGTCGAGCTCGCCAACCGCGCGCTGCCGCTCCTCGCCCCGATGTCCGAGGTCGCGGGCCGCCTGGCCCCGCAGGTCGGCGCCTACCACCTGATGCGCTCGGCCGGCGGCCGCGGCGTCCTCCCCGGCGGTGTCCCCGGCACCCACGCCGGCGAGTGCGTGGTCATCGGCGGCGGCGTCTCCGGCTGGAACGCGGCGCAGATCGCCATCGGCATGGGCTTCCACGTGACCCTGCTCGACCGCGACATCAACAAGCTCCGCGAGGCCGACAAGATCTTCGGCACGAAGATCAAGACGATCGTCTCCAACGCCTACGAGCTGGAGAAGGCCGTCATCGAGGCCGACCTCGTCATCGGCGCCGTGCTGATCCCGGGTGCGAAGGCCCCGAAGCTGGTCACCAACGAGCTCGTCGCCAAGATGAAGCCCGGAAGTGTCCTTGTCGACATTGCGATCGACCAGGGCGGCTGCTTCGAGGACTCCCGTCCGACCACCCACGCCGAGCCGACCTTCCAGGTCCACAACTCGGTCTTCTACTGCGTCGCCAACATGCCGGGCGCGGTTCCGAACACCTCCACCTACGCCCTGACGAACGCGACCCTGCCGTACATCGTGCAGCTCGCGAACCTCGGCTGGGCCGAGGCGCTGCGCCGCGACCCGGCGCTGGCGCTGGGCCTCAACACCCATGACGGCAAGGTCGTTTACGGCCCGGTCGCCGAGGCCCACGGCCTGGAGACCCTCGAGCTCAGCACGCTGCTCGGCTGAACCGTCAACGACTGACGTCAATCTCACGTATCCGGCCGGACCTTGCCCGCAAGGTCCGGCCGGACGCGTTTGCGGCAGGCCCGCGGAGCCCGCTCAACTCGCCTCGAACGTAACCCTTTAACCCTTTCGCGCACCCGCGAAACTTCTCAGTGGCAGCGCGCACGCCCTTGACAGAGTGGTGTTCGGTTGCCGACACATCGTGCCGGGTCCGGCGGATTGTGTTGCCGCTGGGCGGTGACACGCCATAGAGTCGCCAACCGTCGGCATGGTGCAACGCTGACCTATCGATAAGTGTCCTGGTCACGTCCGAGGAGGTAAGACGACTTGTGAATGAGTCGACATTTGCTCCTGGAGGTGGTCGAGCAGGGACGCCTGAGCGGGGACAGGGTCCTGCCGGGCTGGAAGCCGTCGGCTCCGTCGCGGTCCGCACCTTCGCAAACCACCAGCACATGACGACGCCCCAAAAGAGCATGGACGGCCTAGACGTGAACTCCACGGCCGGCGACCACGGTGGCGATACGCCCATTGGATTCGCCGACTACGACCAGGTGCCCGAGGGGCACTTCTACGACCCCGACGCGGAGTACGAGCCCGACCCCGAGTACGCGGCCACCCTCGCCCCCGACGCTGCCCGCCAGCGCCGCGAGCGGATCGGCCCGACCGGACGCCCGCTCCCGTACTTCCCGATCCCGGGTCCGCTGACCGACCACGGTCCGGCGAAGATCATCGCGATGTGCAACCAGAAGGGCGGCGTGGGCAAGACCACGTCGACCATCAACCTGGGTGCCGCGCTCGCCGAGTACGGGCGCCGCGTGCTGCTCGTCGACTTCGACCCGCAGGGCGCGCTGTCCGTGGGCCTCGGCGTGAACCCGATGGAACTCGACCTGACGGTCTACAACCTGCTCATGGAGCGGGGCATGTCGGCCGACGAGGTGCTGCTCAAGACCGCGGTCCCCAACATGGACCTGCTGCCGAGCAACATCGACCTGTCCGCCGCCGAAGTGCAGTTGGTGAGCGAGGTCGCGCGCGAGTCGACGCTCCAGCGGGCGCTGAAGCCCCTGATGGCCGACTACGACTACATCGTGATCGACTGTCAGCCCTCGCTCGGCCTGCTGACGGTGAACGCCCTGACGGCGGCTCACAAGGTCATCGTGCCGCTGGAATGCGAGTTCTTCGCACTGCGCGGCGTCGCGCTGCTGACGGAGACCATCGAGAAGGTCCAGGAGCGGCTCAACCCGGAGCTGGAGCTCGACGGCATCCTCGCCACGATGTACGACTCCCGCACGGTGCACAGCCGTGAGGTGCTCGCGCGCGTGGTCGAGGCCTTCGACGACCACGTCTACCACACGGTCATCGGCCGTACGGTGCGGTTCCCGGAGACCACGGTCGCCGGCGAGCCGATCACCACGTACGCGTCCAACTCCGTCGGCGCCGCCGCCTATCGCCAGCTGGCCAGGGAGGTGCTCGCCCGGTGTCCCGCCGAGTGAGTCTGCCCGGAGCCGACGAACTGTTCCGCACGACCGGAGGGATGGCCCTCCAGTCGTCCTCGCCGCGGCGGGGCGCCGAGGAGGCGCCGGCGGCCGGGGGCGGCGGTGCGGGCGCGGAGCACGCGGCAGCACCGGCGGACGGCACGACGCGGACCACGGGCGAGGCCCGGGGCCGAGAGGCGGAGCCCGGTGCGGGCTCGGTGGGCGCGCAGCGCAGGCCGCAGGAAGGTTCTGCCGGGCCCGGTGCCGGGCCCGGACCCGGCCCTCGGCAGGGCAAGGGCCAGAGCCGGGGCGCGAACCGGCGGCCGAGCGGGCGCGAGCGGCACGACGAGAAGATCACGGTCTACGTCTCCGCGGAGGAGCTCATGGACCTGGAGCACGCCCGTCTGGTGCTCCGCGGGGAGCACGGGCTCGCGGTGGACCGGGGGCGCATCGTGCGGGAGGCCGTCGCGGTGGTCCTGGCCGACCTGGAGTCGCGCGGCGACGCCAGCATCCTGGTCCGCCGCCTCCGCGGCCGCTAGCCGCCCTTCTTGACGCGCCGCTCGCGCGACTCGGCGCCTGGGGCGCCTCACCGGCTTCGCGCCGCTGCGACAGCCTCCGGCTGTCGGATGCGGGGCGGGGCCGGTTCGCGTTGCGGGGGCCGGTGGGTCGTCTGCGGGTGCGTTGCCGCTGCGCGGGGCGGAGGTCCCCTACCCACCCTTCCACCGTTCCCCGGGCGCCGCCCGGACCCGCGCCTCAAACGCCGGCGAGGCTGAAGGATCCAGGGGCTCCGCCCCTGACCCCGTACGGTGCTACCGCGCCCGCACCTCAAACGCTGGCGGTGCTGAAAGCCCCAGGGGCTCCGCCCCGACCCCGGTACGGCGCTACCGCGCCTGCGCCTCAAACGCCGGCGGGGCTGAAAACCCCAGGGGCTCCGCCCCCAACCCCGGTACGGCGCTACCGCGCCTGCGCCTCAAGCGCCGGCGGGCTGGAAGTGCGCTGCGCGCACTCCAGCTCGCCAGGCGACCCGCCCCAGCACATCCAGCCCCGGCCGGCCAAATCCAGCCTCGCCGGCGTTTGAGGCGCGGGGGTCTGGGGGCGGAGCCCCCAGGAGGGGGCCGGGCGCAGCCCGGGGAACGGGGGAAGGGTGGGGCGGGGAGTGGCTCCGCGCAGCGGTGGGCGTGTTGCCGCCCGGCCAGGGCCTAGGCTGCACCCGTGGCCGCTCGGCCGACCTTCCGCACCACCCTGGACCGCGATGCCCCCGAACGAAGACGCCCCCCGCCCGGCCCGCCGGAGCCTGGGCCGAGGCCCGGGGGCAGCCCTGGAGGCCCCTGAGGCCCCCGCTGCGGCCCCGGAGCCGCTCGGGGGCAGCGAGGAGGCGGGGGAGCCCCCGCGGGCCGCTGAGGGCGCCGCACGGCCCGCAGGGGCCGCCTCGGAGGCACCTGGCAGCACGGACTCCGCCTCGAAGGCACCTGGCGGCACGGATCCCGCCTCGGGCACACCTGGCGGTACGGATCCCGCCTCGGAGGCACCCGGCAGCACGGACCCCGCCTCGGCCGCCCCCGGCGGCCCGGACCCCGCCGGGGGCGCCCGCGCACCGCAGCCGCCCGCCGCCGGCGACGGTCGGTTCACGTTGCGGCTCGACAACTTCGAGGGGCCCTTCGACCTCCTCCTCCAGCTGATCTCGCGGCACAAGCTCGACGTCACCGAGGTGGCCCTCTCCAAGGTCACCGACGAGTTCATGGCCCACATCCGCGCGATGGGACCCGATTGGGACCTCGACCAGACCACCGAGTTCCTCGTGGTCGCCGCCACCCTGCTCGACCTCAAGGCCGCCCGGCTGCTGCCCGCCGCCGAGGTCGAGGACGAGGCCGACCTCGCGCTCCTGGAGGCGCGGGACCTGCTCTTCGCGCGGCTGCTCCAGTACAAGGCGTACAAGCAGATCGCCGCGATCTTCCAGGACCGCGCCGAGGCGGAGGGCAAGCGCTACCCCCGTACCGTCGGGCTGGAGCCGCACCACGCCGACCTGCTGCCCGAGGTGGTCATCAGCATCGGGGCCGACGGCCTGGCCCGGCTCGCGGTGCGGGCCATGCAGCCCAAGGCGGCGCCCCAGGTGTACGTGGACCACATCCACGCCCCGCTCGTCAGCGTGCGGGAGCAGGCCGGGTACGTCGTGCGGCTGCTCAAGGCGCGCGGCGAGGCGACCTTCCAGGAGCTGACCGACGACGCCCCGGACACCCTCACGGTCGTCGCCCGCTTCCTGGCGCTGCTGGAGCTGTACCGGGAGAAGGCCGTGACCCTGGACCAGCCGGAGGCCCTGCTCGGGCTGACCGTGCGCTGGTGCGGCGGGGACGGCGACGGGATGCCGAGGGTGACGGACGAGTTCGACCGAGTCGTGGAGGTGGCGGAATGACCGGGGTGCGGGACCGGCTGGAGCTCAAGGGCGCGCTGGAGGCCGTGCTGATGGTCGTCGACGAGCCCGCGACGGCCGAACACCTCGCGAAGGTGCTGGAGCGCACCCCGCGCGAGGTCGCGGACGCCCTCGCCGAGATGGCCGACGAGTACACCGCGCAGCGCCGCGGCTTCGAGCTGCGGCTGGTCGCCGGGGGCTGGCGGTTCTACACCCGGCCGGAGTACGCGGCCGCGGTGGAGGCCTTCGTGCTGGACGGGCAGCAGGCCCGCCTCACCCAGGCGGCCCTGGAGACCCTGGCGGTGGTCGCGTACCGCCAGCCGGTGAGCCGTTCGCGGGTCTCGGCGGTCCGCGGGGTCAACTGCGACGGGGTCATGCGGACCCTGCTCCAGCGGGGTCTGGTGGCCGAGGCGGGCGCGGAACCCGAAACAGGTGCGATCCTGTACAGGACGACGAACTACTTTCTGGAGCGGATGGGCCTGCGCGGCCTGGACGAGCTCCCGGAGCTCGCGCCCTTCCTTCCCGAGGCGGACGCGATCGAAGCCGAGACGCAAGAAGGTGTGCCGTCGTTCGATCCGGACGCACCGGACACTGACGTAGACGACGACAAGACGACGGAACTTTGATGCGAAGCAGCGGCAACGGCAACGGCGGCGGTAACAGGAACAGCGGCGGCGGTGGCGGCGGCGGGCGCGGTGGCTCCCGCGGCGGCTCCTCCAGCGGCGGCGGTGGCTACCGCGGGGGCGGCTCCGGCGGCGCCCGCGGCGGCAGCGGCGGCGGCTCCCGTGGCGGCAGCTCCGGCGGCTCCCGCGGCGGCTACCAGGGCGGCGGCTCCCGCAGCGGCGGCTACCAGGGCGGCTCCGACTCGCGCGACCGCGACCAGCCGGCCCCCCGCATCCGCAACCCGCGCCCCGAGGAGCGCCGCTACGACGTCGGCCCCGAGGGCGAGCGCAGCGGACGCAGCGGCCCCAAGGCGGGCGGCGGCGGTGCCCGCGGCGCGGCGGCGCGCGGCGGCGCCAAGGGCGGTCCCCGCACCCCCTCCCGTACCCCCGGCATCGGCGGCGCGGGCGGCCCGCGCAGCGGTCCGGGCAGCCGCAGCGGCCAGTCCCGCCCCCGCGAGCTGGACGCGCGGATCGAGGAGCGCGTGCGCGACCGGTACGCCGACAAGCCCGTGATCAAGACCCCGAAGACCTTCCCGGGCGCCGAGCTCGAGGGCGAGCGCCTGCAGAAGGTCCTCGCCCGGGCCGGCATGGGTTCGCGCCGCGCCTGCGAGGAGCTGATCGAGCAGGCCCGCGTCGAGGTCAACGGCGAGATCGTCACGGAGCAGGGCAAGCGCGTCCAGCCGAAGGACGAGATCAAGGTGGACGGCCTGACGGTCGCCACCCAGTCGTTCCTGTTCTTCGCGCTGAACAAGCCGGCCGGCGTCGTCTCCACCATGGAGGACCCGGACGGCCGCCAGTGCCTGGGCGACTACGTCACCAACCGCGAGACCCGCCTCTTCCACGTCGGCCGGCTCGACACCGAGACCGAGGGCATCATCCTCCTCACCAACCACGGTGAGCTGGCCCACCGCCTGACGCACCCCAAGTACGGCGTGCAGAAGACGTACGTCGCGGCGATCACCGGCAGCCTGCCGCGCGACATCGGCAAGCGGCTGAAGGACGGCATCGAGCTGGAGGACGGGTACGCCCGTGCCGACAACTTCCGCGTCGTCGACCAGGTCGGCAAGAACTACCTGGTCGAGGTGACCCTCCACGAGGGCCGCAAGCACATCGTCCGCCGCATGCTGGCCGAGGCGGGCTTCCCGGTCGACAAGCTCGTGCGGACCTCCTTCGGCCCGATCGAGCTGGGCGACCAGAAGTCGGGCTGGCTGCGCCGCCTGACCAACACCGAGGTCGGCATGCTCATGCGCGAGGTCGGCCTGTAGTCCGTCCCGCAGGATCAGACGGAAGCCCGCGGTGCCATCGGCACTGCGGGCTTCCGCGTTCTCCGGGGCCGCCGCGCGGGCGTGCGAATCGTCTTGCCCGGGGCCGCCGCGCCTGTTTATAGTCAGGGTGACTATTAAAGGGAGCGGGTGGCCTTCATGGGCTGGAACACGAGCTGGACCGAGATCCTCGGCTTCGCCACGGGCGCCGTGTGCGTCTGGCTGGTGGCCCGGCAGCACATCGCCAACTGGCCGGTCGGGATCGCCAACAACCTCTTCTTCATCGTGCTGTTCACCCAGGCCGGCCTGTACGCCGACGCCGGGCTCCAGATCGTCTTCATCGCCCTCGCCGCCTACGGCTGGTGGTCCTGGACCCACGGGGGTGGACCGGGAACCGCCGGTGCCCTGCCGGTGCGCCGCACCACGCGCGCCGAATGGGCCTGGCTGCTGGTGGCGGGGGCGGTGGGGACCACCGCCCTGACCCTGCTCCTCGACCGGGTCAGCGACTCCACCGTCCCGTTCTGGGACGCCCTCACCACCGGGCTGTCCCTGATGGCCACCTACGGCCAGTGCCGCAAGCTCCTGGAGTCCTGGTGGCTGTGGATCGCCGCCGACCTCGTCTACATCCCGCTGTACGCGTACAAGGGGCTGTACCTGACCTCGGTGCTGTACACGGGCTTCCTCGCCCTGTGCGTGGCCGGGCTCGTCGGCTGGCACCGCACCCTCCCGGCACGGGGCGCCCGTACGGCCCTGGAGGTCACGGCATGAGCGGCGGCAAGCGCTACGGCCACGGGCTGGTGCTGGGCAAGTTCTACCCGCCGCACGCCGGCCACCACCACCTGGTGCGCACCGCCCAGGACCAGTGCGAGCGGCTGACCGTGCTGGTCTGCGCCGCCTCCGTGGAGTCCGTGCCGCTCGCCGACCGGGTCGCCTGGATGCGCGAGGAACACCCCGGCGCGGAGGTGGTCGGCGCGGTCGACGACGTCCCCGTCGACCTGCACGACCCCGGCATCTGGGAGGCGCACATGGCGATCTTCCGCGGTGCGGTGGGCCGGCGCGTGGACGCCGTCTTCACCTCCGAGGAGTACGGCACCGAACTCGCCCGGCGGTTCGGCGCCGAGGAGGTCTGCGTCGACCCGGCGCGCACCCTGTTCCCGGTCTCCGGCACCGCCGTGCGCGAGGACCCCGCCGGCACCTGGGAGTTCCTCGGACCCGGCGTACGGGCCGCCCTGACCCGGCGGGTCGTCGTCCTGGGCGCCGAGTCCACCGGTACCACCACCCTCTCGCGGGAGCTGGCCGCGCACTACCGCCGCCGCGGCGGGGTGTGGGCGAAGACCGGCTGGGTCGCCGAGTACGGCCGGGAGTACAGCGAGGAGAAGCTCGCCGCGGCCCGCGCCGTCGACCCGGGGGCAACCTGGGAGGACATGTCCTTCACCTCGCGGGAGTTCCCGGTGATCGCCCGCCGCCAGGACGAGGCGGAGGAACGGGCCGCCCGGCTCGGCTCGCCCGTGCTCTTCTGCGACACCGACTCCTTCGCCACCGGCATCTGGCACGAGCGCTACCTCGGCAGCCGCAACGCGGAGGTCGAGAAGACCGCCGCCCGCCGCCCCCGCGACCTGTACCTGCTCACCGACCACGAAGGAGTCCCCTTCGAGGACGACGGGCTGCGCGACGGACCGGAGCTCAGACCCTGGATGACCGCCCGCTTCCGCCGGGAACTCACCCGCACCGGCCGGCGCTTCCTCGTCATGAGCGGGGACCGGCGGACCCGGCTCGACGCCGCCGTGGCGGCGGTCGACGGCCTGCTCAGCGAAGGCTGGCACTTCGCGGCCCCCCTCCCGGAGCGCCGGTGACCTACGACCCGTACGCCTTCGAGCCCTTCGCGGTGACCGTCGACCTCGCCGTCCTCACCGTGCGCGGCGGCGCCCTGCACGTCCTGCTGATCCGGCGCGGCCAGGAGCCGTACGCGGGTGCCTGGGCGCTCCCCGGCGGCTTCGTCCTGCCCCGGGAGTCCGCCGAGACGGCCGCCCGCCGCGAGCTGGCCGAGGAGACCGGCCTGCCGCCCGCCCTGGTCGCCGCCCTGCACCTGGAACAGCTGCGCACCTACAGCGAACCGGACCGGGACCCCCGCATGCGGGTGGTGTCGGTCGCCTTCACCGCCCTCGTCCCCGACATGCCCGAACCGGCCGAGGAGGGCGGCGGGGACGCCGACCGGGCCCGCTGGGTGCCGCTGGGGGAGGCCGCGGAACTCGCCTTCGACCACGGGCTGATCCTGGCGGACGCCCGGCAGCGGGTGGGCTCCAAGCTGGAGTACACCTGCCTGGCCACCGCCTTCTGCCCGCCCGAGTTCACCCTCGGGGAGCTCCAGGCCGTCTACGAGACGGTCTGGGACACCTCCCTGGACCGCCCCAACTTCCGCCGCAAGGTGCTCGCCACGCCCGGCTTCGTCGAGGCCGTGCCCGGAGCCGCCCGGCTGACCGGCGGCCGCGGCAAGCCCGCCGCGCTGTACCGGGCCGGCCCGGCGACCACCCTCCACCCGCCCCTGCTCCGCCCCTCGGAAGGACCCACCCTGTGACCGCCACCAAGCGTGCCGCGACGGGCGCCCTCGTAGGCCTGGCCCTCGGCGACGCCCTCGGCTTCCCGACGGAGTTCCACGACGTCCCGTCGATCCTCGCCAAGACCGGACCGTGGCGCGGGATGGAGCTGCCGCGCCCCGCGATCGTCACCGACGACACCCAGATGACCCTGGCCCTGGCGCGCGGCATACGGACCGCCGCGGAGCGCGGCCCCGTCGGCCCGCTGCGGCTGGCCCGGCCCGTCCGCGAGGAGTTCGTCGACTGGTACCAGTCGCCGGAGAACAACCGCGCCCCCGGCAACACCTGCCTGCGCGCCTGCGCCCTCCTGAAGGACCCGCAGCGCGACTGGCGCGACGCCAGCCAGATCGGCTCCAAGGGCTGCGGCGCCAACATGCGCGTCGCCCCGGTGGGCCTGGTCCCCGGCTGGACCGACGAGGAGCGGGCCGGCGCCGCCCAGCTCCAGTCCGCCCTCACCCACGGCCACCCCACCGCCCTGGCCGCCTCCGACCTGACCGCGCGCGCCGTCCACCTCCTCGCGCAGGGCACCGAGGTGACGGGACTGGTCGGGCGGCTGCGCTCGTACGCCCTGGAGAACCGCACCCGCTACCACGAGCGCTGGCTCGGCGACCTCTGGATGCGCACCGCCTCCGACGCCTCGCCGGAGTCCTTCATGGCCCGGGGCTGGGACGAGTGCCTGGCGGTCCTGGACCGGCTCGCGGCCGCCCTGCGCACCCCCTCCCCGGAGACCGACCCCTGCCTGACCACCGGCGAGGGCTGGATCGCCGAGGAGGCCCTGGCCACCGCCCTCCAGTGCTTCCTGCTCTTCCCGGACGAGCCCCTCCTGGCACTGCGCCGGGCGGCCTGCACGGCCGGGGACTCCGACTCGATCGCCTGCCTGGCCGGCGCCTTCGCGGGCGCCCACCTCGGCGCCGACGCCTGGCCCCGCGACTGGGAGGGCCGCATCGAGTACCGCGGCGAACTGCTGGCCTTCGGCACCCTCTGGGACGCGTGAGCCGTGCTGGACGCGATGGAGATCGACCTCGCCCCCGTGGTCGCGGAGCAGCCCGACCCGCTGCTCTTCGCCACCGTCTCCGGGGCCCACCTGTACGGATTCCCCTCCCGCGACTCCGACATCGACCTGCGCGGCGCCCACCTGCTGCCGCCGCGCGCCCTGCTCGGCCTGCGCGACCCGGAGGAGACCCGGACCCGGATGTGGGAGGACGACGGCGTCGAACTGGACCTCGTCACCCACGACCTGCGCAAGTTCGTCCGCCTGATGCTGCGCCGCAACGGCTACGTCCTGGAGCAGCTGCTGTCCCCCCTGGTGGTCCACACGACCGAGGCGCACGCGGAGCTGGCCGCGCTGGCCCCGGGCGTCCTCACCGGCCACCACGCCCACCACTACCGGGGCTTCGCCACCACCCAGTGGCGGCTCTTCGAGAAGACGGCCGAGCTGAAGCCGCTGCTCTACTCCTTCCGGGCGCTGCTCACCGGCATCCACCTGATGCGCTCCGCCGAGGTGCAGGCGCACCTGCCGACCCTGCTCGGGGAGGTCCCGGAGGCACCCCGGTACCTGGAGGCGCTGATCGAGGCCAAGGCGGCCGCCGAGCACGGCGGGTACGAGGGCCCCGCGGCCGAGGTGGTCGCGCGGGACTTCGGGGCGCTGCACGCGGTGCTGGACGCGGCGCAGGCCGGGACGGCGCTGCCGGAGTACGTGAGCGCGTACGAGGAGCTCGACGCGTTCGTCGTGCGCCACCGCACGCCGCTCTAGACGGCGGAGGCCTCCGGGGCGGCCGAGGCGCGGCGGGCGCGGTGGAGGAAGTCGGCCACGCGGGCCTCGTCCGGCCCCTCGGGCAGCGGGCTGGAGGAGAGGGCCGCCTCCGCCTCCTCGGCGAGGCGGGTCATCCACGTGTCGACCTCGTCCCAGCCCAGCTCGCCGCGCTTGACCGCGAGGAACCGCTCGCGGTCGGCGCCGGCGTCGATCGTCAGGCGGCCCGTGCGCAGCAGGTCGCGGCACGAGACCAGCAGGCGCAGCAGGTGCATGGCGTGCTTCCAGCGCGGGGCGCCGTGGATGCGGACGTCCGCGACGAGCTTGCGGTGCTGGGAGGCCGCGTACCGGCCGAAGGTGGTGTGGGCCCGGCGGGAGAGGAAGGCCCCGCGCAGGGACAGCAGTTCCTCGCCGACCGGGGTGAGCCGCTCCACCAGCGGGGAGTGCAGGCACTCCAGGATGTTCGGGTTGGCGCGCAGGGCCAGCTCGCAGAAGCGCTCCAGCTCCCAGGAGAACTCCTCCTCCCGGGGCCCCTCGACGTGGGCCGGGGGCTTGTCGAACCGCCAGAAGAGCGGCGTGGGGGCGAGGTAGACACCGCGCCGGTCGGTGTCGCTCGCCTCCGTGGCCAGTCCGAAGGCGCGGGATCCCATCACGCAGGCGTAGATCGTGTGGTCCCGGACCAGGGTGTGGTCGTCCATCCCGGGAGGGTAGGCGGCGCGGCGCCCGCTAGGCGAGCGAGATTTCCCCCTCCGGGGACACGGCGATCTTCTTCTCCGCGAGCGGCTTGACCGCGGGTCCCTTGACCACGGCCCCGTCGGCGACCTTGAACTTGCTGCCGTGGCAGGGGCAGTCGATCGTGCCGTTCTCCACCTTGTCCACCAGGCAGCCCTGGTGCGGGCAGACGGCCGTGAAGCAGCGGAAGGAGCCGGCCGTCGGCTGGGTGACCACCACCTTCTGCTCCTTGATGACCGTGCCGCCGCCCACCGGCACCGCGGAGGACTTGACCAGCGGCTCCGCGACCGCGCCCGGTGCCGAGGCCCCCGGGGAGGTGCCCGTCTGCGGGGTGGACGCGGTGCCGGTGCCGGTGGCCGGCTTCTCCGTGTCGGACCCGCAGGCGGCGAGGGTGCCGCCCGCCAGGACTGCGGCTCCCGCCGCCAGGACGGTGCGCCGGGCGGTGTTCGAGTCGGTCATGCGGGGCTCCTTGCTGGGTGGCCGGGATGGCGAGGTGCATCCTGGCGTGCGGCGGGCCCCAGGAGAAGCCCGCCACACCGTCCGTCTCACTCCTGCCGCCAGGGGACCAGGTCCGCCGTGCCGCCGGGAGTGCGTACGACCTCCCACACGCGGAGCACGGCGTCGCGGTTCAACGGCCCGTGGACGTGGGGGTACGGGTCGCCGGGGCCGGTCCGGCGGACCTCCGCGGTCAGGGCCGCCTCGTCGAGCTCCACGGCGAGCAGGACGCCGGGCACCCCGCGGTAGTGGGAGCCGGCGATGGCGAGCACGGTGGGCCGGTCCGCCGAACAGTGCACGAAGCCCTCGGCGGCGAGCGAGGCGGGGGCGTACGGGGACTCCGGAGCGGCACTCCAGTCGGCGAGCGGGGCGATGTGGAAGATCATGCCGGTGGTTCTACCGCACCCCGCCGGACCACGGTGCACCAAGTGGCGGTACGGGGTGATCTGGGTGACATTGTCCGTGTCTCGAAGCCGGGCCCGTCGCCGATGCGCGTGCGCCCGGTCCCCCTTCGAAAGGCAACAGGACCATGGCGGGTAATGACCTCGGCTCCCTCCTCGGCGGACTCCTCGGCGGCGGCCAGGGCGGCAGCGGCGGCTCCGCGGCCGGTGGCGGCGGCGGTGGCGGCAACATCCTCGGTGCGCTGCTCGGCGCCCTGCTGGGCGGCGGCGGAGCCGGGGGCGCCCAGGCGGCCGGTGCCGGAGGGGCGAACAACCCCCTCGGCGGGCTGCTCGACATGCTGACCAAGTCCGGTCTCGCCGACCAGGCGCAGTCCTGGATCGGCACCGGCGAGAACCAGCCCGTCAGCGGCGCCCAGATCAAGGAGGCGCTGCCGGACGCCGCCCTCCAGCAGGCGGCCCAGCAGGCCGGCGTCAGCCCCGACGAGGCCGCAGACCAGCTGGCGCAGGCCCTCCCGCAGGCCGTCGACAAGCTGACCCCGGGCGGCCAGGTGCCCACCGAGTCGCTGGAGGAGATCATCCGCAAGCAGAACCTCTGACCCCGGCGGGACCGTCCGCGAGGACCCGGCGCCGTCCACAGGGCGGACCGCCGGGTCCTTTCGCGGTATCGAGTGGCTACCCTGAGTCAGGTCCGGCCCGCCGCCACGCGATCACCCTTGGAGCACCCCGTGAGAACCGCCGTCGTCATCGGAACCGGACTGATCGGCACCTCCGCGGCGCTCGCCCTGACCGCCCGGGGCATCAGCGTCCACCTCGTCGACCACGACCCGGCGCAGGCCCGCACGGCCGCCGCCCTGGGCGCCGGCACCGACGACGCCCCCGAGGGCCAGGTGGACCTCGCGATCGTCGCCGTACCGCCGGCCCACGTGGCCGCCGCGCTGGCCGACGCGATCGGACGCGGACTGGCCCGCGCCTACGTGGACGTGGCCAGCGTCAAGGGCGGCCCGCGCCGGGAGCTCGCCGCGCTGGGCGCCGACACCTCCGCCTACATCGGCACCCACCCCATGGCCGGCAAGGAGCGCTCCGGCCCGCTGGCGGCCACGGCCGACCTGTTCGAGGGCCGGCCCTGGGTGCTCACCCCGACCAGGGACACCGACCACGAGGTGCTCAACCTCGCCCTGGAACTGGTCGCGCTCTGCCGGGCCGTCCCCGTGGTGATGGACGCCGACGCCCACGACCGGGCGGTCGCGCTGGTCTCCCACACCCCGCAGCTGGTGTCCAGCATGGTCGCCGCCCGCCTGGAGGAGGCCGACGAGACCGCCGTCCGGCTGTGCGGGCAGGGCATCCGCGACGTCACCCGCATCGCGGCCTCCGACCCCCGGATGTGGGTGGAGATCCTCTCCGCCAACCCGGGACCGGTGGCCGACGTCCTGGCCGGCATCGCCGCCGACCTGGAGGAGACCGTGGAGGCGCTGCGCGGCCTCCAGTCCGCCGACGAGGACAAGCGCAAGGGCGGCGCGGCGGGCATCGAGGACGTCCTCAAGCGCGGCAACGCGGGCCGGGTCCGGGTCCCCGGCAAGCACGGCGCGGCGCCCATGGCGTACGAGACCGTCGGGGTGTTCATCAGCGACAAGCCCGGCGAGCTGGCGCGGATCTTCGCGGACGCCGGCCGCGCCGGAGTCAACATCGAGGACGTGCGCATCGAGCACGCCACCGGCCAGCAGGCCGGTCTGGTACAGCTCATGGTCGAGCCGCGGGCCGTGGCCCCGCTGACCGCCGAGCTCCGCGAGCGCGGCTGGGCGCTGCGCCAGCAGTAGCCGGCCGGCGGGCCCCGGCGGCGGGTCCCGGCGGTGCACCCTTCCGGCGGCCGCCGACCGGCCGGGAACGGCGGGCGCCCGGGGCCGGTAACCTGGTGCGGGGGCGCTTTTGGCGCGCCCGCACACGTACGCGCAACCAGGAAGGTGCCCGCACCGTGGAAACCGCAGCTCCGTCCGCCGTGATCGTCGCCATCGACGGTCCCTCCGGCACGGGCAAGTCCAGCACCTCCAAGGCCGTGGCCGCCAAGCTCGGGCTGCGCTACCTGGACACCGGTGCCCAGTACCGGGCCATCACCTGGTGGATGATCACCAACGGCGTCGACACCGACGACCCGCAGGCGATCGCCCTCGCCGCCGGCAAGCCGGCCATCGTCTCCGGCACGGACCCGGCCGCCCCCACCATCACGGTGGACGGCCTGGACGCCTCCGGCCCGATCCGCACCCAGGAGGTCACCTCCAAGGTCAGCGCCGTCAGCGCGGTCCCCGAGGTGCGCACCCTGATCACCGACCTCCAGCGCTCCATCGCCGCCGAGGCGGCGGCGGAGGCCGACGGGATCGTGGTCGAGGGCCGGGACATCGGCACCACCGTCCTGCCCGACGCCGACCTCAAGGTCTTCCTGACGGCCTCGGCCGAGGCCCGCGCCGCCCGCCGCAGCGGCGAGCTGCGCGGCAAGGAGGCCGCCGACCTCGCGGCCACCAAGGAAGCCCTGATCAAGCGGGACGCGGCCGACTCCGGCCGCAAGACCTCCCCGCTGGCCAAGGCCGGCGACGCCGTCGAGGTCGACACCACGGAGCTCACGCTCGACCAGGTCATCGAATGCGTCGTGACCCTGGTCGAAGAGCGGCGCGCCAAGTGAGCGGTACGCCCTCCCTCAAGGGTGCGGCGGTCGGCAGGCGCATCGGCATCGGCCTCATGTACGGACTGTGGAAGCCGCGCGTGCTGGGGGCCTGGAGGGTGCCGGCCTCCGGCCCCGTCATCCTGGCCGTGAACCACGCCCACAACATCGACGGACCGATGGTCATGGGCACCGCGCCGAGGCCGCTGCACTTCCTGATCAAGAAGGAGGCGTACGTCGGCCCGCTCGGCCCCTTCCTGGACGGGATCGGGCAGGTGAAGGTGGACCGCACCGGCACCGACCGGACCGCGATCACCCGCGCCCTCGGCGTGCTGGAGAACGGCGGCGCCCTGGGGATATTCCCCGAGGGCACCCGGGGCGAGGGCGACTTCGCGTCCCTGCGCGCCGGGCTCGCCTACTTCGCCGTCCGCAGCGGCGCCCCGGTGGTCCCGGTCGCCGTCCTGGGCAGTACCGAGGCCAAGGGCCGGCTCGTCAAGGGCCTGCCGCCGCTGCGCAGCCGGGTCGACGTGGTCTTCGGCTCCGCCTTCGACGCCGGGGACGGCACGGGCCGCCGTACGCGCACCGCGCTGGACGAGGCCACCACACGCATCCAGGGACGGCTGACCGCCCACCTGGCCGACGCCAAGCGCCTCACCGGGCGCTGAGCGAGACTTGAAACCAGTAGTGGAACCGCGCTGCGCGGGTGCCACCGATCACCACGAACGACGAGGAACGGACTTCATGAACGACCAGTACGACCACGGAGCACTTGGCGATGCCGAGTACGCGGAGTTCATGGAGCTCGCCGCGGAGGAAGGCTTCGACCTCGAAGAGGTCGAAGGCGCGATCGAGGAGGCCGGTCACGGCCCGCTTCCCGTCCTCGCCGTCGTCGGCCGCCCGAACGTGGGCAAGTCGACCCTGGTGAACCGCATCATCGGCCGCCGCGAGGCCGTCGTCGAGGACAAGCCGGGCGTCACCCGCGACCGCGTCACGTACGAGGCCGAGTGGGCCGGCCGCCGCTTCAAGGTCGTCGACACCGGCGGCTGGGAGCAGGACGTCCTCGGCATCGACGCCTCCGTCGCCGCCCAGGCCGAGTACGCCATCGAGACCGCCGACGCGGTCGTCTTCGTCGTGGACGCCAAGGTCGGCGCCACCGACAGCGACGAGGCCGTCGTCAAGCTGCTGCGCCGGGCCGGCAAGCCCGTCGTCCTGTGCGCCAACAAGGTCGACGGCCAGAGCGGCGAGGCCGACGCGGCCTACCTGTGGTCCCTGGGCCTGGGCATGCCGTACCCGGTCTCCTCGCTGCACGGCCGCGGCACGGGCGACATGCTCGACGCCGTCCTGGAGGTGCTGCCCGAGGCCCCCGCGCAGACCTTCGGCGGCGCCGCCCTCGGCGGCCCGCGCCGCATCGCCCTGATCGGCCGCCCCAACGTCGGCAAGTCCTCGCTGCTGAACAAGGTCGCCCGCGAGGACCGCGTCGTCGTCAACGAGCTGGCCGGCACCACCCGCGACCCGGTCGACGAGCTGATCGACCTCGGCGGCGTGACCTGGAAGTTCGTGGACACCGCGGGCATCCGCAAGAAGGTCCACCTCCAGCAGGGCGCCGACTACTACGCCTCGCTGCGCACGGCCGCCGCCGTGGAGAAGGCGGAGGTGGCGGTCATCCTGATCGACACCACCGAGAACATCTCCGTCCAGGACCAGCGCATCATCACGATGGCCGTCGAGGCCGGCCGCGCGATCGTCATCGCCTACAACAAGTGGGACGAGCTGGACGAGGAGCGCCGCTACTACCTCGAGCGCGAGATCGAGACCGAGATGCAGCAGGTCTCCTGGGCGCCCCGCGTCAACGTCTCCGCGAAGACCGGCCGCCACATGGAGAAGCTGGTCCCGGCGATCGAGGCGGCCCTCGCGGGCTGGGAGACGCGCGTCCCCACCGGCCGGCTGAACGCCTTCCTCGGCGAGATCGTCGCGGCCCACCCGCACCCGATCCGCGGCGGCAAGCAGCCCCGCATCCTGTTCGGTACCCAGGCGGGCAGCAAGCCGCCGCGGTTCGTCCTCTTCGCCTCCGGCTTCCTGGAGCACGGCTACCGGCGCTTCATCGAGCGCCGCCTGCGCGAGGAGTTCGGCTTCGAGGGCACCCCGCTGCACATCTCGGTGCGGGTGCGCGAGAAGCGCGGCGCGCAGTACAAGAAGAAGAAGTAGCGGCGTCCGGGGTCAGTAGCCCCGGCGCGGAGCGGGCGGCAGGGCCGCCGGGATGTGCTGCATCCCGGTCTGGTGCTGCCGCCCGCCGCCGTATGCGGGGCCGCCGCCCGCGTACGAGTACACCGGCTGGACCGTCTGCTGCGGGACGTACGAGGGCTGCCAGCCGTCGGCCTGCTGCCACGGGGAACCGCTCCACCCGCCGCCGCTGCCGTACGTGCCGCCCGTGCCTCCGCCGTACCAGGAGCCGGTGTACCCGCTGCCGTACGAGAACGCGGTGAAGCCGAGGTCCTCCTCGCCCGTACGGTCGCCCGGCAGCGCCCGGAAGGCGCGCAGGTACTCCGAGTACAGGCTGTCGTAGATCGGGGTGTGCGATGCGCTGCTCGCACGGAACGGGGCGCGGGAGGGGTCGTATGAATGCACGTATCAGCCAACGAAACCGGCGCCCTGCGGATGCGGGGTGACAGGGCGGAAAACGCAGATCGCCGGGGGTGCGCGGGACGGACCGCGCACCCCCGGCGCATGCCGTCCGGCCCCCTCGGCAGGGGGGGGACGGACGGCCGTTCCGGCGGGGAAGGGCCGGGGCTCAGGCGCCCGGCGTGCCGGCCAGCGGCATGGAGGCGCCGACCAGCTTGCCGTTGCTCGCGGCCTTGTCCAGGGCGTCGCGGAGCAGGTCCTCGCGCGGCTGCTGGCCGATGGAGCCGACCGGGGCGGCGTAGATGAGCACGCGCTGGGTCTTGTTGACGGCGGCCCGCCAGCCGTCGGTGACGCCCAGCGCCTGGTGGGCCTGCCACCAGGCCACCTGGGGTCCCCCGTCGGTGCCGGGCTGGAGCACGGCGTGCAGCTGGCCGGCGGCCAGCAGGACCGACCAGCCGGCGAGGGGGGAGGGGACCTCGTTGGTGTCGGTGACCGGGATGAAGCCCTGCTCGATGAGGAGGGGGAGGAAGTCGTCGCCGGGGCCGGTGGTGCCGGGGCGGGCGATCGGCGCGGTCGGCTCGACGACCAGTGCGGGGTGCAGCTCCCCGGCGATCAGGACGAGTCCGCTGGTGATGCCGAGGACGGCCTGCCCGCCGGGGACCGACTGCGGGCCCTCGCCGCCGGCCTGCTCCGGGGCGGGGGCCGGGCTGTCGCCGGTGATGCTGCGCACCGCGCCCTGGAGCTGCTCCTCGGACACCTGGACGACCTGGGAGGGGATGCAGGCGGTGTGGGCGAAGGCGAGGACGGCGGTCTCCTCGCCCACGAACAGCACCGTGCTCGTGGGGTCGGTCTCGGGGTCGCCGGGGGTGCGGCAGGAGGTGCAGTCGTAACTGCCCGGGGCGTCGTCGCCGGTGAGCAGCCTGTCGGCTTCTTCGTCACCGATCTCGGCACGTACCTCAAGACTGACGTCGAGCATGCGCGGCACGGGGTGGCTCCTCATTCGTGCGGAGGCCGGGGGGTTCCCGGCTCGCCGGGATCAACGGCGCGGCGGCGGCCGGGGTCACGCCGTTTGAGGGAACGGAATCGAACCGGCCACCCGGGAGGGTGAACCGTCCGACCGCTCCTTCTGTTTCGTGTCAACTGTTGCTTCTTTGTGTGCAGTTGGCGTTCCATTTCGGCCGTCTCGGGGGTGTGCGTGATGTCGGCCGTCCGGGTGGGGCGCGGAGGAGCGCCGCGTGGCGGGGACCGGCCGGGGCGGGTGCTCCGTAGCGTGAGCCGATGCCCGATCTGTGTACGCGGAGGGTGGCGGCCGCCGCGGTGGCCGCGATGACGGCCGCGCTGGTGCTCCTCCTCCCGTCGGGTTCCGGCGCGGCGGCCGCGCCGCCCCCGCCGGCCCCGGGCCCCGCGGGGGCCGCGCACCCCGGCTCTCCGGGCATCGTCGGCACGGGGCCGGGGGACTGCGGGCCGGGCGGGGAATGGCCGTGGGACTGCGTCGCCGACTGCGAGAGCAGCGGACGGTGGGCGGTGAACACCGGCAACGGCTTCTACGGGGGCCTGCAGTTCTGGCAGCCGACCTGGGAGGAGCACGGGGGGCTGGCCTACGCGGCGCGGGCGGACCTGGCCAGCCGTGACCAGCAGATCCGGGTCGCGGAGGAGCTGCTGGCGGTGCAGGGGTGGGGGGCGTGGCCGGTGTGCGCGAAGCGGTACGGGCTGGCGGGGCGGATGCATGTGGTGCGGGCGGGGGACACGCTGGAGGGCGTCGCGCGACGCCGCCGGGTTCCCGGGGGGTGGCCCGCCCTCTACGAGGCCAACCGCCGGACCGTAGGCCCGGACCCGTCCCGCCTCACCCCGGGCCTCCTCCTCACCCTCCCGCCCGCGACCCCCGCGCTCCCCGCCCCCGCGCAGCCGACGCCCGCGGTCCCTGCCGCCCCCGCACCCACGAAGCCGGCCCCCGCAGCCCCGGCGCCGACGGGCTCGGCGGGGGCGCCGGTGCGCTGAGGCCGCCCGCCGTCTGCGGCGGGGTGCCGCTGCGCGGGGCCGTCCCCTACCCGCCCTTCGCCCGTTCCCTGGGGCTCCGCCCCAGACCCCGCGCCTCAAACGCCGGCGAGGCTGGATTCGGCCGGCCGGAGCCGGATGTGCCCGCCAGGGCTGGACGCCTGGCGGGCTGGAGTGCGCGGAGCGCACTTCCAGCCCCGCCGGCGCTTGAGGCGCGGGTCCGGGCGGCGCCCGGGGAACGGTGGAAGGGCGGGTAGGGGACGGCCCCGCGCAGCGGCCGACCACCCGCACCCGACTCACCGGCACCAGACACGCGAACCGGCCCCGCCCCGCATCCGACGGCCGGAGGCCGGCGCAGCGGCGCGAAGCCGGGGAGGCCCCCCAGGGGCCGAGCCGTGCGAGCGGCGCGTGGGGAAGGGGAGCGGCGCGTCAAAATGGGACGGTGCTTGAGACCTCCGCGAGACTGCTGCGCCTGCTCTCCCTCCTGCAGGCCCACCGTGAATGGACCGGTGCCGACCTCGCCGCCCGGCTCGGGGTGACGCCCCGCACCGTGCGGCGGGACGTCGACCGGCTCCGGGAGCTCGGGTACCCCGTGAACGCCAGCCCCGGCACCGGCGGCGGGTACCAGCTCGGGGCGGGGGCGGAGCTGCCGCCGCTGCTGCTGGACGACGACGAGGCCGTCGCGGTCGCCGTCGGGCTGCGCACGGCCGCCGGCAACGGCGTCGAGGGGATCGGGGAGGCCTCCGTACGGGCCCTGGCCAAGCTGGAGCAGGTGCTGCCGTCGCGGCTGCGCCGACGGGTCTCGGCGCTCAACGAGTTCACCGTGCCCATGCTGCGCGGCCCCGGCCGCGACACCGTCGACCCGGCCGTGCTCACCGACCTCGCCGCCGTGTGCCGGGACGGCGAGCGGCTCCGGTTCGGCTACCGGGACCACGGCGGCAGCGTCAGCCGCCGCACCGTCGAGCCGCACCGGCTGGTGTGCTCCGAGCGGCGCTGGTACCTGGTCGCCTGGGACCTGGACCGGGAGGACTGGCGGACCTTCCGCGCGGACCGGATCGAGCCCCGCCCGCCGCACGGCCCGCGGTTCCTCCCGCGCCCGGCGCCCGCCGAGGACCTGGCCGCGTACGTCTCCCGGGGGGTGTCGCACCGCGCGTACGCGGCCCGGGCGGTGGTGCGGCTCCGGGTGCCGGCCGAGGAGGCGGCGCGGATCATCGGGCCCTCCGACGGGGTGCTGGAGCCGGTCGACGGGGAGAGCTGCCTGCTGCGCACCGGGGCGGTGAGCCTCGACGTCCTGGTGATTCACGTCATGCTGATCGGCTGTGAGTTCGAGGTGGTCGAGCCTCCCGAGCTGACGGACCGGATCCGGGGTCTGCGGGACCTTCTGGGGCGGGCCGTGGAAGCCCCGCGGGAGTAAGTCCGCGGCGGGGAATTCGGGTTCCGGGGCGGAATTCGAAAGGGCGCCCGCAAAGCGGGGATTACCGGCGGCGGCCGTCGACAACTCGTGACACAAGCGTGACCCGGTACGGAGGAACATCCGCTCAGCGGGCTGACGTGTCCGGACATATGAACGCCCGGCAACACCGGTGAACGCCGACGGCGGGCCGGTCCGTCGGACCGGCCCGCCGTTCTCGCGGTGCGGGGTGGGGCTGTGCGTACCGGCCCCGCGGAGCGTCAGCCCCCGGTGGCCGGGCGGGCCGGGGTCCCGCGGGCGGGGGCCCGCTCGGTGTGTGCCGGGCGGCGGCTGCCGCCCGGGGTGAGCGGGGTGCGCTCGGAGCGGATGACGTGCTGCCGGGAGACCTGGTGGGCGTGCCCGGCGGGGCGCAGCGCGGGGGAGTGCCCGGCAGGTGCGGCGGCGGGGGCCGGGGCGCCGTCCTTGGCGGCGGGGGTGCGGCGGGGCTGCCACTTGCCGCCCGCGGAGAGCAGCGGGGTGAGCGCGGCGGCGACCGGTTCGGAGAGCCGGCCGTCCTCCAGCCTGCGGCGCCACTGCTCGCGCAGTCCGAAGACGTAGGCCTCGGTGCGGCCGATGAGCGGCTCGAACCAGGGCAGCGCCAGCATGATGAGCAGTCCGGCGGTCCAGCCGAGGAGCACGTCGCTCACCCAGTGGGTGCCGAGGTACACGGTGGTGGCGCCGACGCTCAGGGAGAGCACGCCGGAGAGGATGGACAGCACCCGCCGGGTGACGGTGGTGGAGGCCAGGTAGGCCAGGATTCCCCAGGTCACGACGGCGTTGGCGGTGTGGCCGGAAGGAAATATATCGCCGCCGGCGAAGAGCTCGGCGGAGCCGATCTGGGTGGCGTAGTGCGGTCCGAGGCGGCCGAGGCCGAGCTTGACGGAGCCGACGGTGATGTTCAGCAGCAGCAGCGCCACGCCGAGTGCGATCAGCGGGCGGAGGGTGTGCTGGCGCCAGGAGCGCCAGCCGAGCCAGGCCGCGACCATCACCGCGGTGGGTCCGCGCTGGCCGAGTACGACGAGGTAGTCGAGGAAGGCGTGTACCTGCGGCCACTGCTCGTAGGGCCGGAAGAACATGATCTGCCAGTCCAGGCGGACGAGCCAGGAGGTCGTCAGCACGGCCACGACGATCACCAGGTAGAAGGCGAGGGTCGCGGAGAGGAGCACGATGCGGTGCCGGCTCATCTGCGGAGTTTGCAGATGAGCCGGTCGCTCGGGTTCCCGGTCGAGCCGGGCGAACACCGGCTCCAGACGGGCAAGCATTTGGTCAGTACGCACTCAATCGACGTTACCGCGCGTCGAAGCGCACCCCGGGCGAATCGCGCGCTTTGTGATGACCATGTGATGTGGAGTGCGTCTCACGGGGGACTTAATTGCCCTTGTTCCGGCACTTGTTGGCACTATCCGGATTCAACTCCCGGAGTACTGCCCCCGCAATTATCGGCATACTTACACGGTATTTATCGCCGCAGCTCAATTCCTTTGCACAATCATGGATTGGAATGATCCATTCCGTGATCGCGCCCGCGTGCCCCCCGGCCGGGCTACGGAGGCCCCGAACCGTTCAGCCAGAACGCCCCGTACACCGCCGAGACCAGCGCCAACGCGCCCACCACGGCCGCCGCGCGCCCGGTCCGCCACCGCGCCAGCGCCACCGCCGGCGGCAGCACCAGGGGGAACGCCGGCAGCAGCAGCCGGGGCTTGGAGCCGAAGTACCCCGAGGCGCACAGCGCCAGCGCCACCACGATCCCGCAGTAGACGAGCAGCGCGGCCGGCTGCCGGTCGCGCACGCACAGCCGGTACAGCCACAGCACCAGCAGTACCCCGGCGATCAGCCCCACTCCGGCGGCGAACGCGGGGGAGGCCAGCCGCGCCCCGATGAACCGGGCGAAGGCCCAGCCGCCGTCGAAGCCGTTGCCCCAGCCCGCCTGCACGTCCAGGTAGCCCGTCGGCCCGCCGCCGTTGCGGGCCCCCACCCACAGCGCGTACGCCGCCGCCCCCAGCGGGGCCAGCAGCACCCCGGCCGCCATCGCCCGGGACCGCTCCCCGCGCCGCCAGGCCAGTGCCGCCGCCACCCACACCGCCGCGACCACCGCCGCCCCGACCGGCCGGGTCAGTCCGGCCCCCGCCGCGAGCAGGCCCGCCACGGCCCACCGCCCGCGCAGCACCGCGTACAGCGCCCAGGCGGCCAGGGCGGTGAACAGCGACTCGCTGTACGCCATGGACTGCACGATCCCCACCGGCAGCGCCGCCCACAGGGCCACCGCGAGCACCCCGGCGCGCCGCCCGTGGAGCAGGTCGGCGACGGCGAAGATCCCCCACGCGGCGGCGAGCCCCGCCACCATCGAGACCACCAGGCCGGCCGAGCCGTACGAGAGCCCGGTGGGCGCCGCCACCAGCCGCTCCAGCCACGGCAGCAGCGGGAAGAAGGCGAGGTTGGAATGGACGGCCCCGTTCGGCAGGACCACCTCGTACCCGTACCCCTCGGCGGCGATCCGCGCGTACCAGAGGGAGTCCCAGCGGGCCGAGAGCAGGGTGTGCGGGCTGCTGCCGGCCGCCGCGGACCACACCGCGAGCACCACCAGCCCCAGCAGTCGCACCGCGGCGAAGGCGGCGAGCGCGGGCGCGGCACGGCGCGGTCCGGGGTGCTTCGCAGGGGCGTCGTCAGCGTGCAGAGTGGTCACGGGGACGAGTATCGGCGCCGCGACCGGCGAAGACGAAAACCGTGGGCACGGAGCGTGAGCGGGCGCGTACGCGGGGGGAGGGTGGGGCGGATCGAGTGGCGCACACCACACGGGGGCCGCCGCCGGGATGAGAGCTTGGCCACGTGTCGGGCACGCGAACTCGCGTACGCTGACCCTTCACTCGCGTGTCGATGCCGGACCCCGTAGGACGCCGCACAGCGCACCACCCCGCGGCGACCCACGACGCTGTCCGCCGAGTGCGAGGGACCACCTGGGAGGTACATGCATGTCGGGGACGAACACGGCCGGCGACAGGAAGCCCTCCCTCCGGCAGCGGGTCGCCGCCGCCTCGGGCGGGGCCAACCGCTGGGTGGTCCTGGCGGTGCTCTGCGTCAGTCTCGTGCTCGTCGCGCTCGACGCGACGATCCTGCACGTGGCCGTCCCCTCCGTCACCGAGGACCTGCGCCCCGGCTCCCAGGAGCTGCTGTGGATCGTCGACGCGTACCCGCTGGTCTGCGCCGCGCTCCTCATCCTCTTCGGCACCCTCGGCGACCGGGTCGGCCGCCGCCGGATCCTGCTCCTCGGCTACACCCTCTTCGGCGTCGCCTCCGCCATCGCGGCCCTCGCCGACAACGCCCAGGTCCTGATCGCCGCCCGCGCCCTGCTCGGCATCGGCGGGGCGATGATCATGCCCGCCACCCTGTCGATCCTGCGCCAGGTCTTCCCCGACCGGCGCGAGCGGGCCCTGGCCATCGGCATCTGGACCGCCGTCGCCGCGATCGGCGCGGCCAGCGGTCCCGTGCTCGGCGGGTTCCTCGTCCAGCACTTCTGGTGGGGTTCGGTCTTCCTCATCAACATCCCGCTGATGGCCCTGATCCTCCCGCTCGGCCGCTGGCTGCTGCCCGAGTCGCGGGGCGCCGCCGACGGGCCCTGGGACGTGCTCGGCGCGCTGATGGCCGCCGCAGGCATCCTCGGTGCGGTGCTCGGCATCAAGCGGATCGGCGCGGAACGCCAGGTCACCGACCCCGAGGCGCTGCTCCCGCTGCTGTTCGGCGTGCTCCTGCTGGTGCTCTTCGTGCGCCGCCAGAAGCGCCGCGAGCACCCGCTGATCGACATGCGGATGTTCGCCCGGGCCGCCTTCTCCACCTCCGTCGGCTGCATCGTGCTCGCCATGCTGGCCCTGGTCGGGCTGGAGCTGCTGGCCGTCCAGTACCTCCAGCTGGTGCTCGGCCTCAGCCCGCTGGAGACCGGCCTGCGGCTGCTGCCGCTCACCTTCGCCGCCATGGCCGCGGGCGCCACCGGCTCCTACACCCTCCAGCGGGTCGGCCCGCGCACCATGGTCTCGCTGGGCTTCGTGCTCACCGCCGGCGCGGTGCTGCTGCTGACGCTGATGGGCCAGCACGACCGGCCCGTCCTGCTGACGGCCGGCTTCGTGCTGCTCGGCTTCGGGCTCCAGACCACCCTCTTCGCCGCGTACGAGTCCATGCTGAGCGAAGCCCCGGCGGACACCGCCGGCGGCGCCGCCTCCATAGGCGAGACCTCCTACCAGCTCGGCGCCGGCATCGGCATCGCCCTGCTCGGCAGCGTGATGAACGCCGCCTACCGGCCCGGCCTGCTGGACGTCCCCGGCGTCCCCGCCGAGGACTCGGCGGGCGCCGCGAACTCCCTCGGCGAGGCCTACCAGATCGCCGCCCACCTCGGCGGCCCGGCGGGGGAGTCCCTCTACACCGCCGCCCGGAACTCCTTCGTCCACGGACTGCACGTCAGCCTCGTCGTGAGCGCCTGCCTGCTGCTCGCGGGCGCCGTGATGGCGCTGAAGCTGCCGCGGACCATGGAGAGCGCCGAGCCGGACCCGTGCGACGGGACCCCCGCGGAGGCCGGGGCCTCGGAGGCCGCCGTACGCCTGCCCGCGCAGCCCGCGGGATCCGCCCGCCCGTCCGCCGGGACGCGGATCCCCGCCCCGGCACAGCCGGAGCGCGATCCCGCGGTCGGCGGACGGCCCGGCCGCCAGAGCTGACCCCCGCCGAAGCCGGGGGTGGACCCGGGGCCGGGTCGGCGACAAACTTGCACCGCTAGGTTTCGCCCCACGTGGCCGCCGGGAGGCCCTCTTGTCCGCGCCGAAGACCCCGTTCGCCCCCACCGACCCGCTCGGACTCGACGAGCTGCTCGGCCCCGAGGACCTCGCCGTCCGCGACACCGTCCGGTCCTGGGCCGCCGACCGGGTCCTGCCGCACATCGCCCAGTGGTACGAGGACGGGGAACTGCCGCAGATCCGCGAGCTGGCCCGGGAGCTCGGCTCCATCGGCGCGCTCGGCATGTCCCTGACCGGCTACGGCTGTGCCGGCGCGAGCGCCGTCCAGTACGGCCTGGCCTGCCTGGAGCTGGAGGCCGCGGACTCCGGGATCCGCTCGCTGGTCTCCGTACAGGGCTCCCTCGCCATGTACGCGATCTGGAAGTACGGCTCCGAGGAGCAGAAGCAGCGGTGGCTGCCCGGCATGGCGGCCGGCGAGCTGATCGGCTGCTTCGCGCTGACCGAGCCCGACATCGGCTCCGACCCGGCCGCGATGCGCACGTACGCCAAGCGCGACGGCTCCGACTGGGTGCTGAACGGCCGGAAGATGTGGATCACCAACGGTTCGGTGGCCTCCGTGGCCGTCGTCTGGGCCCAGACCGACGAGGGGATCCGCGGCTTCGCCGTCCCCACCGACAGCGCCGGCTTCTCGGCACCCGAGATCAAGCACAAGTGGTCGCTGCGCGCGTCGGTGACGAGCGAGCTGGTGCTGGACGACGTACGCCTGCCCGCGGACGCGGTGCTTCCGGAGGTCACGGGGCTCAAGGGTCCGCTGGGCTGCCTGAGCCACGCGCGGTACGGGATCATCTGGGGCTCGATGGGCGCGGCGCGCGCCAGCTTCGAGGCGGCGCTCGACTACGCGAAGACGCGGGAGCAGTTCGGCCGGCCGATCGGCGGCTTCCAGCTCACCCAGGCCAAGCTCTCCGACATGGCGCTGGAACTCCACAAGGGCATCCTGCTCGCCCACCACCTGGGCCGGCGCATGGACGCGGGCACCCTGCGGCCGGAGCAGATCAGCTTCGGCAAGCTCAACAACGTCCGCGAGGCCATCGACATCTGCCGCACCGCGCGGACCATCCTCGGGGCCAACGGGATCTCCCTGGAGTACCCCGTCATGCGGCACGCCACCAACCTGGAGTCGGTGCTCACCTACGAGGGGACCGTCGAGATGCACCAGCTGGTCCTGGGCAAGGCGCTCACCGGGCTCGATGCCTTCCGGTGAGTGCCCCGCTCAGCTCTGGTTGAAGAAGTCGCGGGAGCGGCCGCCCGCCTCACCGCTGACGATCTGGGTGTCGGCCGGGGTCAGGAGGAAGACCCTGGTCGCCACCCGCTCGATCGACCCGCGCAGCCCGAAGGTCAGGCCGGCCGCGAAGTCGACCACGCGCTTGGCGTCGGTCGGGTCCATCGACGACAGGTTCACGATGACCGGGACGCCCTCGCGGAACAGTTCGCCGATGCCGCGCGCGTCGCGGAAGCCGTCGGGGGTCACCGTCGCGATGCGGCGGCCGCGCTCGACCGCGGAGTCGGAGGCCACCTTCACCCGCGGGTCGGTGACCCACTGCTCGCCGGGGCCGGAGACCGAGCCCTGCTGGCGCTCCACCGCCTCCGCGTAGTCGTCGTCGTAGTACCGCTCGTCGTCGCTGTCCTCTACGAGACCCAACCACGCACTCGCCTTGCGTACCGAACCCATGGACGCCTCCTTTCACCGTGGCCAGTCTGTCTTCTTCTCCGCTGCCCCTATGGTCGTCCATGATGCTGACAACGCGCCAAGTGGATAGCCGCCGCGCAGATGTTTCGTGACGGGACTGGTGCAGAACATCCGTTGCACGGACGAGGTTCCCGGACGCTACCGCTGCTGACTGAGTGAAAATACGACCGCCGCCGCCGGACGGGTGAGGCATTGGGGCGTACGAGTGATCAGCCTGGCTGGATACGATGCCCCGGAAACATGCGTATGACACACGGGGGAAGCGGTTGTTCGGCATCGTCAGACCTTGCGCGCACCGGCTCGGCGAGCGCTTCAAGACGGAGTGGATGGCCCATCTGTGCGGCCTCTGCCTGGCACTTCGCGGTGACCACGGCCAGTTCGCCAGGATCGTCACCAACTACGACGGTCTGCTGGTCTCCGTTCTGACGGAGGCTCAGGCGGGTCCGCTGCCCGGCGCCCGGCGCACCGCCGGGCCCTGCCCGCTGCGCGGCATGCGCACCGCGCCCGTCGCCAACGGCGAGGGGGCGCGGCTCGCCGCCGCCGTCTCGCTCGTCCTGGCCTCGGCGAAGGTACGGGACCACGTGGCCGACCGGGACGGCCTGTTGGCCCGCGCCCCGATCGCGGCCGCCGCGCGCAAGGTGGCCCGGGGCTGGGACCGGGCCGGCGCCCGCACCGGCGCCTCGCTCGGCTTCGACACGGCGGTGCTCGTGGACGCCGTGGACCGCCAGGGCGGCATCGAGAGCCTCGCCGGGACCGGCACGTCCGTGCTGGTGGTGACCGAGCCGACGGAGACCGCGACCGCGGCCGCCTTCGCGCATACCGCGGTCCTGGCGGGACGGCCAGGCAACGGGCCGGCCCTCGCCGAGGCAGGCCGGTACTTCGGGCGGCTCGCGCACCTGCTGGACGCCGTCGAGGACCAGGGCGCCGACGCCCTCAAGGGCGCCTGGAACCCGCTCACGGCCACCGGAACCTCCCTGGCCGAGGCCCGCCGGCTGTGCGACGACGCGCTGCACGGGATACGCCTGGCCCTGCGCGAGGTGGAGTTCGCCGACGCGGGACTCGCCCACCGGCTGCTGGTGCACGAGCTGCGCACGTCCGTGGACCGGGCCTTCGGCGCCTCCTCGTGCGGGCACACCGCCCAGAACTCGGCCGGCCAGGGATACGGCCAGCCCCCGCAGGGGTACGGGCAGCCCCCGCAGGGCTACGCCGCGGGCGCGTCGCAGGCCGCGTACGGCCAGGGTGGCCCGTACGGCGGCGGGCAGGCTAACCCGTACGCGCCGAGCGGGCCGGGGATGCCGCCGCCGATGGGCCCGGGCGGCCCCGGCGGCGGTGGCGGCGGTGGGTTCGGCGGGCTCCCGCCGCAGAAGCCGCGCCGCGGACTGCTGGCCGGCTGCGCGGTGGCCATCGGCCTGTTCTGCACCTGCCAGCTCTGCTGCACGGAGCACGAGGGCCCCTGGTCCCGGCAGAAGCGCGACCCCTGGTGCGACGCGTGCGAGTGCTGCGAGAACTGCGACACCTGCAGCAACTGCTGCGAGTGCTGCAACTGTGACGGCTGCTGCTGCGACGGGTGCGGCTGCGACTGCTGAGCCGGCGTCAATTCCCCTGGGTCCGGACGGGTTACCGGAAGGTTCCCGCCCGGCCCGCGGGGGAAGGGCTGAGCGGCATGAGCGCCGACGAAGAGACCAAGGCCTGGCGGGAGTGGCACGAGCACCGGACGGCTGCCGTCTCCGCTCCCTACGGACCCCTCGCCCTGACGGGTACCCACTGGCTCGCCGACTACCCGGAAGGTCGACTTCCGGCCGTTCCGGGTCACTGGCGCGTCCGTGACGGCGAGGTGCTGCTGACCGCCTCCGCCGAGGACGGCGTGGAGCTCGACGGCAGGCCCCTCATAGGGGAGGCCGCCCTCGCCGCGGACGAGGGCCGGCCCGCACAGTCCCGGCTCGCGGCCGGGGAGGTACGGCTCGTGGTGATCCGGCGCGAGGGACAGTGGGCGGTCCGCGTCTACGACCCCGCAGCCCCGGCCCGGCGCGCGTTCGCCGGTGTCGAGGCCACCCCGTACGACCCCGCCCTCGCCCTGCCGGGGCACTTCCGCCCGTACCCCGAGCGGCGGACCGTCCAGGTCGGCAACGCCGACGGACACGACCGCGGCCTCGGGCTCGGCGGCGAGCTCACCTTCGTCCGCGAAGGTGCCCCGCACGCCCTCCAGGTGGCCGTGGACGAGGAGGACGGCAGCCTCTGGGCCGTCTTCGCGGACGCCACCAGCGGCGGCTCCAGCTACCGCTTCCGCTTCCTGCACCCCGGCACCCCCGCCCCGGACGGGTCCATCACGGTGGACCTCAACCGGGCCCAGCTCCCGCCCTGCGCCTTCGCCGACCACTTCATCTGCCCGTTCCCGCCCCCCGGGAACACCCTGCCCTTCGAGGTCGCCGCCGGAGAGCGGCGGCTGAAAGGCGCCCTTGCCGCCGGTAACTGACGCCTGGACACTCCCGTTCAGCGTCACCCGGCGGACTTGTCAGGGTCACGTCGAGTCGTACGGCTCCCTGCCGGACGGCCGCCGCGTCCCCCCACCGCCGCTCACCGGCCCGGACACCCCCACCCCAGCCGGGCCCCCGACCCCCACCCGGGAGGACGTGAAGTGAGGACCAACAGCACCCCCCGCCTCCGGCTGCTCGCCCTGGCAGCCGGCCTGGCCGCCACGGCGGCCCTCGCCGCCCCCACCGCCGCCAGCGCGGACGACGACGGCAACGGCTTCGGCGCCGCCCGCCTCGCCGCCGCCGGCGCCTCCGTCCTGCGCGCCGACGTCGCGGGCACCGCATGGCACACCGACCCCGCCACCGGCACCCTCGTGGTCACCGCCGACTCCACCGTCACCGCCGCGGACATCGCCAGAATCCGCCGCGAGGCGGGCGCCGACGCCGCCGCGCTGCGCATCGAACGCACCCCCGGCAAGCTCACCAAGCTGCTCTCCGGCGGCGACGCCATCTACGCCAGCAGCTGGCGCTGTTCCCTCGGCTTCAACGTCCGCAGCGGCGCCAACTACTACGCCCTGACCGCCGGCCACTGCACCGAGGGCGCCGGCACCTGGTGGACCAACTCCGCCCACACCACCGTCGTCGGCAGCACCGCGGGCTCCAGCTTCCCCACCAACGACTACGGCCTCATCAAGTACGCCAGCAACACCCCGGTCCCGCCCGGCACCGTCGGCAGCCAGGACATCACCAGCGCCGTCAACGCCACCAACGGCATGTCCGTCACCCGCCGGGGCTCCACCACCGGCATCCACAGCGGCTCCGTGACCGGCCTCAACGCCACCGTGAACTACGGCGGCGGCGACGTCGTCTACGGGATGATCCGGACCAACGTCTGCGCCGAACCCGGCGACAGCGGCGGCCCCCTCTACTCCGGCAGCCGTGCCGTCGGCCTCACCTCCGGCGGCAGCGGCAACTGCTCCTCGGGCGGGACCACCTTCTTCCAGCCCGTCGTCGAAGCCCTGAACGCCTACGGCGTCAGCGTCTACTGACGGCCGCCCCCACCGCTGCGGGCCCCCTGGACGTCCTCCCTCCTTCTGGGAGGATGTCCAGGATGTCCTGGGCGCCCACGGGGGAGGAGCTCGTATGAAGCGCATCGGAGTGACCGGCCACCGGTCCATTCCCGATGAGGTGCTCGGCCACGTGCAGGAGGGGCTGAGGGCCGTGCTCACGGGCCACCCGGGCCCGCTGGAGGCCTACTCCAGCCTCGCCGACGGAGCCGACCAGCTCTTCGCGGACATCGCCCTGGAACACGGCGCCGACCTCACCGTCGTGATCCCCAGCGGGGACTACGAGGACACCTTCGAGGACCCCGACGCCCTCGCCGGCTACCGGCGCCTCAGGCGCCGCGCCGCCCAGGAGGTCCGGATGGCCTTCGCCCGCTCCACCGACGAGGCCTACTACGCCGCCGGCACCTACATCGCCGACTGCTGCGACCGGCTCGTCGCCGTCTGGGACGGCCTCCCCGCGCGCGGGCACGGCGGCACCGGCGAGATCGTCGCCTACGCCCGGGCGCTCGGCAAACCCGTCACCGTCATCTGGCGCGAGGGCGTGGCCCGCGACTGAGCCACGCCCCGCGGCGCCCCCTCAACTGCTGTGCCGGGCCAGCCAGTCCGTGTGCTGCGGCGACACGTACCGCTCCGTCTCGTACACGGAGGACGGCCACTGCGACTCCGTGATCGTCGTCTGCATCACCACCATCATCGCCGCCAGGTCCTGCTCGATCAGCGTGTGCGCCTCGATCAGCGGATGGTGGCGGCGCACCTCGTTCCAGGCGATCCCCGCCGCCGCGGCCGCGCTCAGCAACCCCGCCGGCCCCGCTCCCGGACCCGAGCCGAAGGCGCCCAGCAGCGCCAGCAGCAGCGCCAGGCACGTCAGCAGCACGATCGTCCACGACCACAGGGCCGTCGTCCGCCGTGCCCCCTCCGTCCTGCGCCGGTACCAGTTGCGCTGCTCGATCAGCCGGTCCCGGACGTACGTCTCCCTGCGCACCTGGTAGTCCAGCCCGCGCAGCCGCCGCATCGCCCCGGTGACCTCCCCGCCCTCCGGCACCAGGCCGGCCGCCCGCGGATCCTCCCAGCCCATCTTGCGCAGCTCGTCCAGCCCCTTCTCCAGCCGCGCCCGGTACACCTCCTCCGGCCCGGCGACCTCGGACCCGAACGGCGCCCCGTGCACGGCGTAGCGCCACGCCAGGGACTTGATGAACTCGGCCGCACTGCGGTTGAGCTGCCACTGCGGCCGGGCCCGCCGCCGGGTCGCCCGTACGCCCACGGCCAGCACCCCCGCGTACGCGAGCGCGCTCACCGCAGCGAACACGTGCAGCCCGCCGACCGCGGGCCCGGACGGCAGGGCCGCCGCCCCGGCTGCCGCGACCAGCAGGAACAGCTGCGTACGGGTGGCCTGCGTGGACTCCCGCTGCCGGGAGACCGCCGCCCGGTCGGTGTGGTGGAAGAGGACCGGCAGGTCCTCGTTGCGAAAGGTCATGCTGTCGGTCACGGCGCCCCCTGCGCTCGCTCCCGGGCGGCGGGGCCGCGAAGCCCCGCCGCCCGCCGTCGGATCACACCGCGAGCGGCTCCAGGTCCCGGTGGACCCGCCGCTCGTCACGGGCGTACCGGGTCAGACCGTGGTCCTCCCCGAGCAGCCGCGTCAGCTCGGACACCGCCTCCGCCCGCACCCGCGCCGCCTCCTCCTTGCGGCCCAGCATGTCCAGGCTGACGGCCATGTTCGACGCGCACGCCAGGGTCTCCGGATGGTGTGCCCCCAGCGCCTCGCGCAACCGCACCACCGCGATCCGCTCCAGCTCCAGGGCCCCCTCCGGGTCGCCCAGGTCGGCCCGCGCGTTGGCCAGGTTCAGGTGCGCGAAGATCGTGTGCGGGTGGTTGTCGCCCAGCACCTCGCGCATGCTGCGGATCGTCTGCCGCAGCATCGGCTCCGCGGTCTCCGCCGCGCCCGTGCCCCAGTGGAAGACCGCCAGGTTGTTGACGGCCGCCAGGGTGTACGGGTGCTTCTCGCCCGGCACCTTCATGTACTCGTCCACCACCTCCTGCGCCAGGTCCCGGGCCGCACCCGGATCGCCCGTCGCGAACAGGTCCGAGGCCAGGTTCAGCTCGCACGCCAGCAGGTCCGGGTTGACCGAGGTGTACTTGGCCCGGTACCGGTTGCGGGTCGCGGTCGTCAGCCGCAGCGCGTTCTCCAGCTCCCCGGCCCGCCGCAGCGACACCGCCAGGTTCTTCGCCGCCGACAGCGTGCCCGGGAAGGCCCGGCCCAGCTGCCGCTTGTAGATCTCGTACGTCCGGCTCAGCAACTGCACCGAATCGTCGTACCGGCCCACCTCGCGCAGGTCCCGGGCCAGGTTCTGCGCCGAGGACAGCGTGTACGGGTGGTCCGTGCCCAGCACCTCGGTGCGCCGGTCGAAGACCTCCTGGTCGATCTCCCGGGCCCGCGCGTACTGCCCGACCATCCGCAGGTTCAGCGCCAGGTTGTTCGCCGCCGCCAGGGTGCGCGGGTGCGCGTCGTGGAAGATCTGCCCGAAGCCCTCGTGCGCGGCCGTCGCCAGCTCCATCGCCTCCCCGTACCGGCCCAGCGCGCCCAGGTCCATCGCCAGGCCGCTGGTGGTCATGTACGTGTGCGGGTGCGAGGGGCCCAGCGCGGCCCGCTGCCGCTCCAGCGTCACCTCGTCCAGCTCCTTCGCCTCCACGAACCGGCCCTGCGAGCGCAGGATGTTCGACAGGTGGAACCGCAGGTACAGGTACTGGAGGTCGTCGCTGCCGAGCATCTCCCGCCAGGACTCGCGCAGTTCCTCGCCCAGCGCGTACGCCGCCTTGAAGTCACCGCGCTTCCACAGGTAGCGCACCCGGTCGATCAGCAGCCGGCGGGTCTCCGGCTCCACGCAGAACCGGGCCTCCGACGGGCTCAGGTGCGGCCAGATCGTGTTGAACTTCGGCCAGGTCTCCGGGTTGTCTATCGGCTCGTCGTCGTCCGGGCGGGCCCCCGCCAGGATCCGGTGCACCGCGTGCCGCGCCTCGCGCTGCTCCTCCTCCGACAGCTGCGCCCGGATCACCGCCTGGACCAGCCGGTGCACCTGGATGCTGTTGCCGACCTGGTCGACCTTGGCCATCGCGAACCGGCCGATCTCCCGGATCACCCGGCCCAGCACCAGCTTCTCCTGGAGCGAGGCGTCGTACGGCTTCAGCGCGTCGATCATCTCCTTGCTGTAGAGGAGGTTCGCCGAGATCGGCTCCGGCGCGAAGAACGCGCACAGCTGGAGCAGCCGCACCGCGGCGGGGGAGCGGGACTGGAGCCGCTCGATCGACACGTTCCACGTCGCCGCCACCGGCTGCGGGTACCCGGCCGGCTGGTTCAGGCCGAGCACCCGTGCCGTCTGCTCGGCGAGCTGCTCCAGGTACGCGGACACCGGCGTCGCGGTCTCCGCGATCCAGGCGCCCGCCTGCTCGACGGCGAGCGGCAGGTCGCCCACCGCCACGGCCACCTGCTCGGCGTCCTCCTTGCCCAGGCCCGGGGCGCGGCGCTGGAGGTGCTCGATGGACTCCTCGCGCAGGAACACGTCCACCGGCAGCGCGTCCCCGTACTGGGACCACGACTGGTTGCGCGAGGTCACCAGCACGTGCCCGGGGCCGCCCGGCGGGAAGAACCGCTTGAGGGTCTCGGGATCGTCGGCGTTGTCGAAGACCAGCAGCCAGCGCGAGGAGGGCACCCCGCGCCGCAGCAGGTCGATCGCCTCCTGGGAGGCGGCCGACATGTCCTCGCCGGTCTGCGCGCCCAGCCGGACGGCCAGCTCCGCGAGGGCCGCGACCACGTCGTCCGTCTGCTCCGAGGAGATCCACCAGACCAGGTCGTAGTCCGCCATGAACCGGTGCACGTACTCCAGCGCCACCTGGGTCTTGCCCACGCCGCCGAGCCCGTACAGGGTCTGCGGCTGCGGCAGCACCACGGCCATGCCGCCGCCGAGCTGGTCGCGCATCCGCTCCAGCACGATGGACCGGCCGGTGAAGCCGGGGTTGCGGGGCGGCGCGTTCCAGATCTTCGGGACCGTGCCCGGGAAGCGCGGGCCCGGCTGGGAGGCGCTGGCGACGGTGTCCGGCAGCGCCATCGGGCGCTCCACCGCGCGCAGCAGGGCGGCGGTCGCGTGCACCTCGTCGAGCCGGAACAGGTCCACCGGGTTCCGGTCGATGTAGGGCGTGGCCAGGCGTACGTCGCCCACCCGCAGCGGCACCAGGTGGCGCCGGCCGCCGGTCGGGTCCTCGGCGGCGGCCCGGTTCCACACGTCCACGGCCCGCGCCGACTTGAGGTAGGCGCTGGACAGCAGCACCACGGTCCGGGCGGCCGTGTCCACGCTGAGCCCCGCCCCGCCCAGGGTGTCGCCGCCTGCCGCGTCGGGCGCCCGCTCGGCCGAGACGTCCTTGGGGACGACCCGGAAGCCGGCCCGGGTGAGCACCGACTCGATCCAGTCGGCCCACATCCGGTTCTCGGCGACGTAGGAGAGGAACAGGTCGGCGGGCAGCGCCGGGCGGCGCCGGGTGAACGCGTCGCGGATCCGCAGCCGCACCTCCTCGCCGATCACCGGCATGGAGGTGATCTCGCCGCCGGTGACCACCGTGGTGAGCCGTTCGAAGGCGGAGAGCAGGGAGTTGGTCAGCCCGGCCTCGTCGCCGAAGGTGGCCAGCGTCTCCTCGTAGGCGTAGTAGGGGCGGTAGGGGATCTCCACCGCGCCCCAGTAGGAGGTCAGTTCGTCCCCGACGAGGCCGTTGGGGAAGCGGTCGAACTTCAGGCGGGCCAGGGCCCGGCCCGCGTCGGCCTTCTCCTTCTCGCCCTCGTCGATGCGCATGGGCACCGGGTAGATCTTGATGCCGCGGTCGTTGAACCGCTCGTCGATCTGCCGGGCCACCGAGGCGGCGCCGTCGATGGACTGGTCGGACAGGGTGAAGCAGTCGACCAGGACGTCGGGGAGGTGGACGGTGCAGATGTCGGCGATGTCGGACAGCCCGGTGCGGCTGTCGATCAGGACGTAGTCGTAGTTGGCCTTCATGTCGGCGCGCAGGGCGTCGAAGAAGAGGCCGCCGCCGAGCCGGTCGTAGAAGTTGTCCCAGTCGAACGTGGACACCGTCGCCGAGTACTCGCGGTTCTGCCGGCCCGCCGAGACGAAGTCGAGGGTGCCGCCGTCCGGGAACTCCCAGCCGTGGGTCTCCGGGGTGAGGGAGACGGCGTGCGGCTGGATCCGCGCGTACTCCTTGTGCCAGTCGGCGGCGCGCTGCACGGGGCTGGTGGCGGCCCAGGCGTACTCGCTGATCAGGTCGATGACGCCGGTCGTGGCCCCCAGGGTGGAGGGGTCCAGGAAGGGGTGGAAGAAGCGGTGCAGCCCCGGGGCCTCCAGGTCCCAGTCCACGGCGAGGACCCGCTTGCCGTTGGCGGCGAGGATCCAGGCGGTGTTGGCGAGGGCCATCGTGCGGCCGGTGCCGCCCTTGTACGAGTAGAAGGTGACGATGCGTCCGTCTCGGCTGTCACGACTGGCTGTCATCCGCGTCCCCCCGGGTCTGTGTCGGTGTCTTCGCCGTGCTCGTCGGTGTCGCCGTAGGGACCGCTCCCGCCGTCGTGCCGCCGCGCGGCCGGGAAGGGGGCCGGCGGTGGTAACGGCGGCGGCCCGCCCATCCCCATCGGGCCCAGCAGCCGCGGTCGTTCGGTGGAGGTGTTCCCGGCGGGCAGGTACACCTGCGCGTGTCTGAGGTACTGCTGGGCGGCCGCCTCGACCACCTGCGGCAGGATCTGGCCGAGGGTCTCCATGCTGGCCACGCCGTTGGCCGCGGCCCGGCAGGCGGCCCGGCCCTGGCTCATCTTGACGGGCAGGGTCTCCTCCAGCCGGTGGGCGAGCTCCGTCTCCTTGGCCCGGCTCTGGTGGTCGTACCGGTTCCACGGCACGACCACGTTGATCCACGGGCGGTGTTCCTGGTCGAAGGCGGCCAGCCGCTGGCGGCGCTGTTCGTCCTCCAGCGCCCAGCGGTCGACGATCAGGATCTCGGGCCGGGTCGGCGGCTGCTTGCTGTCGAAGTGGCCGGCCTCGTCGTCGAAGGAGGACATCGTGGTCTGGTAGTTGAGGTTCCGGACCAGGTCCTCGGCGACGTAGGCGACGGGCCGCTGCGAGGTCGGGTGGTACGGGTTCCAGTCCAGGGCGCTCTCCCCGTAGTACTCGGGGCTGCGGCCGTCCGGCAGGTCGTGCCGGGAGGCGGCGGCCACGGTCACGTGGAGGGTGCGGGAGGGGCTGCTGCCGGGGGCGGGGCCCTGGCCGCCGCTGTGCCCGAAGGCGCTGGGGACCACCCGGTAGTCCAGCGGGCGCACCGGTTGCAGGCGCACGGTCTCGGCGACCCGGACGATCCGCCGGGCCAGTTCGTACACGGCCTGCTCGTACTGCTCGGCGTACCCGCGGAGCTTGATCAGGCCGTACAGCCCGTCGGTGACGTAGCGCTCGCCGAAGGTGTTGTGGTTGAACTGCAACCGCTCGGCCGGGCCGGGCAGTTGGGAGGGCGGAACCGGGACCCACAGGGCGGGGACGATGGCTTCGGCGGCCGGCTGGTTGCTGGCCGCCCCGTGCTGGATGGTGCGCTGCGCGAAGGCGAACCACTCCTTCCCGCACATCTCGCTGGCGAAGTAGCGCGGCGAGAACAGGGGGACGAAGACCCGGCAGGTGGCGAGCGCCGCCCCGAGCCGTTCCGACCAGCCCTCGCCGCTGCGTATCTCCCGGTCCATGAAGCCGGCCTCGGATCCGGCGGGCAGGTCCGTGAGCGCCATGATGTGACTGCACAGGTCACGGAAGAGGCGCTCCACCCACATGTCGGGATCGGGTCCTCCCGGCCCGAACCTCGGTGTATGCGCATAACTGAGAAAAAAGTACGGCTGCACTGATGCGGGCACACGACCCCCGTCCCGAAGCTGCGAGCGAAGAAACATCATTCCGGAGCTGCTTCGCCACATCCCCTCATGGTTCAGTCAATCAGCATCTGTTTTCGGTCATCCAGGCCTGGGCGTGGTCCACGGCGTGCGGAATCGAGAAGAACGCCGCGGGCGCCCCTCCCACCCGCCCCCCGCGCACCAGCGCATCCGGGAACGCACGGCCGATCTCCTCGAAATCCCCGTCGTCCAGCGCGACGTCCTCGTAGGTCTTCCACTCCCCCTCGTGGGGGTGCCCCTTTTCCCGTCCCCCCGGCCGTCCATCCGGTCGCCCCTCCGGAAGGTTCACCTTCACCACACAGTCGTACATGCGCAAGGGGGGCTTCGGAATTCGGTACTCCGCGAGATGGAAAGCGGTGCAGGCCGAAAACCCCACATTGATCATGAGTACCCGTCCTCCCTCCCAGCACAGCTTTCCCAGCGGGGAATCCTCGCCGAGATGGCTTTCGGTACGGTGCCCCGCGCACAGCCGGTGCGCGTCCGCGCCGAGCGCGGCGAAGGAGGTCTGCGGGTGGCCGCTGCGGGCGGCGCCCGGGGTGGTGCGGACCACCTCGGCGAAGACGCCCACGTCCTGGCTCGGGGTGAGGTCCGGGTCGAAGGGCGGCATCCGCGCCCGGAAGGCCGCCGCCTGCACCTCGTCGAGGCCGGCGACCCGGGCCAGGTGGGCCGTGGAGGTGAGGGAGTTCTCCGCGGTGAACGCCGGGACGAGCAGGGTGCCGCGGGGGCCGAGGACCCCGAGCAGGGCGTCGCGCAGCGTCTCGGCCCGCAGCCCGGTGCCGCCGAGGGCGGCGTGCACCAGCAGCAGCTGCCCGGGGCGCACGCCGAGCAGCCGGAGCTGGGCGGCGAGCTGGTAGCGGCCGGGTGGGGCGGTCCGCGGGGCCGGGGCGCCGGTCGGGGCGGTCATGCGTCGACCGCCTTCAGCTCCCAGCGCAGTTCCTCCACCAGCCGCTTGCCGCTCACCGTCAGCTCCGCCGCCTCCGCCAGCCGGTCCAGCGCGCGGTGGATCAGGTCCGAGCCGCCGGGCTCCTGGGTGCCCGTGGCCCGGCGGTACGCCTCCACAGCGACCCGCTCGTGCACGTCCGCCAGCAGCCGCGACACCGGCACCGGACGGGTCCGCCACGGCGAGGGGTGCTGCCAGGACCCGTCCAGCGCGTAGAGGTCGGCCACCTCGGTCAGCTCCCGCAGCCGGGCCCGCCGCCGTCCGGTCAGCAGGGCCAGCGCGGTCTCCCGGACCCCGGCGGCGTACGGCACTCCGAGCGCGCCCGGCCCGTGCCGCCCGGCCTCGCCCCAGCCGCCGGCCCGCGGACCGCCGGCGAGCGGGGTGAGCGTACCCAGCCCGGCGGTGGCCGCCCGGGCGAACCCGGGGACGGTGCGCAGCAGCAGTGCCCGGGCCGCGTCGAGGCGGCCCCGCCACTCGTCGGCCTCCCCGGCGCCGAGCCGCAGCCGGGGCGGGCGGGCGAAGCAGTTGCGGTACGGGTCCAGGTCCTCCAGCGCCACCGCCGGCTCCCCGGGCCCGGGGGACCAGGTCCGTACGGGCTGCCAGCGCGCGTCCCCCGCCGCCGGGCCGAAGCGGTGCTCGGTGCGCCCCGCCCGGACGACCGCGTACCCCTCGCCGGTGGCGTGCAGCAGGGCGCGCCCGCGGGTGCCGGGCTCCCCGAGCCGCAGCAGCCCCAGCGTCGGCAGGTACACCTCCCCGTCCCGGTACGCCACCTCGGCCGGCAGCTCCAGCCCGCCCCGCAGCACGGCGGCCGCCGTCAGCGCGGCGAGCCGGCGGGCCGCGGCCGGGCCGTCGGGGCGGCCCTCCCGCACGGCGTCCAGGGCCTCCAGCACCCAGGTCCGGGTGAACGGGTGGCCCAGTACGGCGTCCAGCGCGTCCGCGCCCGCCTCCCCGGCCCCTTCCACCCCGGCCAGCAGCTCCCAGGCCCGCGCCCAGGCGGGGTCCCCCGCGAGGTCCCCGTGCAGCCGGGCCAGCAGGATCCGGGTCAGCTCCTCCTGGGACCGGGCCAGCCCGGCCGGGTCGGCCAGCTCGGGGGCGGCCAGCCGGGCGGCGGTGCGCCCCTCGACCCCGTCCACCAGCTCGCGCAGGTCGGAGCAGTACACGGAGGGGTTGTCGAAGCCGTTGTCCTCGCGGTAGCGGTGCGTGTAGAGGCCGCCCCCGCACGAACGTACGACAGGGCAGCGGCGGCACGTGCCGCTGACACCCGCGAGCCCGAGCTGCCGGGCCCGCATCCCGGGGTGCGCGGCGACCTCTTCGAAGGCGTGGCCGAAGACGTCGAACCCGGTGGCGGCGGCCCCGTCGAAGGCGCTCTTGAGGGAGTCGACCTGCTCCAGGGTCCCGTCCGTCTCCACCACGACGAGGTCGGTCGGGGCCAGCCCCAGGGACTCCGTCAGGCTGGGTCCGCCGCGCAGGGTGGAGAGCAGGGACTCGAAGAGCCGTACCGGCACCGGCCGTTCCAGCTCCTCCCAGCGGTCGAAGACCCGCAGCAGCCAGCGCGCGTACGCGTCGGGCGCGCCGTCGGGCCGGGCCGGCGGGGTCTCCCAGGTGGCGTGGGGGAGCAGGAAGTCCACCCGGGGAGGCTCCAGTGCGACGAGCGCGTCGAGCACGGCGACCGGGTCGTTGGCCACGTCCACCGTGCACAACAGGCCCTGGTAGAGGTGGCGGTAGGGCGCGGAGCGCAGCAGGTCCAGGGCGGCCAGGACCAGCGGGTGGCTGGAGCGGCCGTCGGCGAAGCGGCGGTGGCGGTCGTTGGCCGCGCGGTCCCCGTCGAGGGAGACGCCGACCCGGACGCCGTACTCGGCGAAGAGGTCGAGGTAACGGGGGCTGAGCTGGAGCCCGTTGGTGTGGATCCGCAGGTCGAGGTCGGCGGTTCCGGCGAGTGCGCGTGTGAACTCCTCGCACACGAGCCGCAGTCGCTCGGGACCGGCCAGCAGGGGTTCCCCTCCGTGGAGGATCACCGTGACGGAGGGGAGTGCATGGTCACGGGCATGTTCGGCGAGCCGCGACGCGGTCTGGGAAATGACCTTGGGGGAGATCACTTTCGGCCGGGCTCGCCAGCTCTGATCTGCGTGTTCGTAGACATAGCAATGATCACAAGCGAGATCGCATCTGCTGTGAACCTTCAGGACGATCTCGCGGAAAGCGATCGTGCGGGTCATTCCACCAGTCTAGAGCTCATAACTGATCGTCAGAGCGCAGAGTTGAAGATCGGTGCCTGAACGCGACGACCGGATTCCGAGGGAAGTACGCGTTCGAGAACGGCGGCCGCGGAAGCGCTGCGGACGTCGATCTTCGCGAGCGGGACGCGGCGGTCCTTGACCGTGCTGGTCGGGGGGGTTGCGGAAGTGTTCACGACACCGTCCTCGGGGAGGCCATGTGAAATGGGCGGGGAAGACACCGGCGCGTTGCCGGCCGTCAAGTGCGGACTTTACTCGTCCCGATCCCCATGGCAACCGAGGCATGACGCCTGGTCAAGCGTTCTATAGAAAGCATGGGGTATTTATCGAGGAGCCGCATTCGGCCGTTCGCCGCAATGCAAGATCCAGTTCCCCTGGCGTCCCGCCCCGGCCCGCATCACCGCAGGCCGGAGGGTGTGCGGGGCCGGGACGCGTCGTTGCGGTGCCGGCCCGCGCGGCTTCTGCGCGGACTTTACCCGTACGTGCCCCCTTGGCGACCGGGACGCCCGAAGGTGGACCGGTGCGCGGGAAGGATCCTCCCGACACCCCCTACGCGGGCTGCTGTTCGCCCACCGACGGGGTGGGTTCGCGCAGCAGCCAGGTGAGGACGTCGGGCAGGGCGCGCAGGGCCGCGAAGTGGGCGGCGGCCGGGTCGATGGCGGTGGTGGCGCCGGGGATGCGGCGGCCCAGCCAGCGGGCGTGGCCCACGGGGGAGAAGACGTCGAGCTCCCCGTGCCAGATCAGGACCGGGCAGCGGATGTCGGCGGGGTCGAAGCCCCAGGGGCTGCTGAAGGCGAGGATGTCGTCGATCCAGCCGTACGCCGAAGCGCGCACGCCCTCCCGGTAGTTGCGCAGCAGCATCGACCGCAGCCCGGCGTCCGAGACGATCATGCGGTCGCTGGCGGTCAGCTCGCGGCGCAGTTCGTCCAGCAGCCGGCCCGGGTCCCGGGCGATGCCGGCGGCGCGCGGGATCAGCCGGGCCGCCAGTTCCTCCGGGTCGTCGGTGGCGGTGGTGTACTCCCGTACGTTCGATGCGGCCATCCCGGCGAACCAGTCCAGGTCCTCCGCGTCCCTGGGGGCGAGCGGGACCAGGGCCGCGGTCCGGGTGACCCGCTCCGGAAGCAGGGCGGCGCAGGCCAGTGCGCCGGGGGCGCCGCCCGAGCGGCCGGCCACGGCGAACGTGTCCAGCCCGAAGGCGTCGGCGACGGCGGCCACGTCCTCGGCCACGTCGGCGACGGAGCGGCCCGGGTGGCGCCCGGAGCCCCCGTAGCCGGGCCGGTCGTACGCGACGAGCTGCACCCGCCGCTGGTAGAGGACCATGCCGCGGGGCGCCGGGCCGAGCCTGCTGCCGGGCATCCCGTGGAGCAGGAGGACGGGTTTGCCGTCGGGGTCGCCCCAGCGTTCCGCCATCAGGGTGCGGCCGTCCGCGGTGCGCACCTCTTTGCGCACGCGCTCCCTCCCTCACGTCCGGCACGGGCAGTCAGGCCGATTGTGCTCCCCGGCGGGGGAGTGCGGTAGGGCGCATTCGGAGGGAAATTCTTGTGAAAGTTTTCACAAGCGCACGAGGGTCTTTGGTCCCCCCTTGTTTCCGCAGGTCCGTGGGGTGATCGGGGGGTGGTGGGCAAGCTCGCAAGGCCCTTCGGCCTACCCGGAAAGGCCCTTTTCGGCAAGGTTCCTTCCGCTTTTGGGTGTGGAATTGAGCCATCAGGATTTCCCATTGAAGGAGTTCCCGCCATGCAGGCCAACGAGATGGTCGACGCGCTGGTCGAGGGGGCGCTGGAGGCGCTCCGCCGGTTCGAGTCGTTCGATCAGGAGCAGGTGGACCACATCGTCAGGAAGGCCTCGCTGGCGGCGCTGGGGCAGCACGGCGAACTCGCCCGGCTCGCCGTCGAGGAGACCGGGCGGGGCCTCTTCGAGGACAAGGCGGTGAAGAACCTCTTCGCCTGCGAGCACGTGGTGAACTCGATGCGCGGGCTGAAGACCGCCGGCGTCGTCCGCCGCGACGAGCTGAACGGGATCACCGAGATCGCCGAGCCCGTCGGCGTCGTCTGCGCGATGACCCCGGTCACCAACCCCACCTCCACCACGATCTTCAAGGCCCTGATCGCCCTGAAGACCCGCAACCCGATCGTCTTCGCCTTCCACCCCTCCGCGCAGAACTGCTCCGCCGAGGCCGCCCGGATCGTGCGCGACGCCGCCGTCGCCGCGGGCGCCCCGGAGAACTGCGTCCAGTGGGTCGCCGAGCCCTCCATGGAGGCCACCGCGGCCCTGATGAACCACCCGGGCGTCTCCACCATCCTCGCCACCGGCGGGAACGCCATGGTGAAGGCCGCCTACTCCTGCGGGAAGCCGGCCCTGGGCGTGGGCGCGGGCAACGTCCCCGCGTACGTCCACAAGAGCGCCAAGCTGGCCCGCGCGGTCCACGACATCGTGCTCTCCAAGGCCTTCGACAACGGCATGATCTGCGCCTCCGAGCAGGCCGTCATCCTGGACGCCGAGATCTACGAGCAGGGCATCGCCGAGTTCGAGCGGCTCGGCGCCCACGTGGTCTCCGCCGCCGAGAAGACCAAGCTGGAGGAGTTCGTCTTCGGCACCACCGCCCACGCCGTCAACTGCGCGGGCGCCCGGCTGAACCCGGCGGTCGTCGGGAAGTCCGCGCAGTGGATCGCCGAACAGGCGGGCTTCGACGTCCCCGCCGGGACCTCGATCCTCCTCGCCGAGTGCGGTGAGGTCGGCGACGGCGAGCCGCTGACCCGCGAGAAGCTCTCCCCGGTACTGGCCGCCCTGAAGGCCTCCGACACCGAGCACGGCCTCGAACTGGCCGCCGCGATGGTCGAGTTCCACGGCCTGGGGCACAGCGCCGCCATCCACGCCGAGGACGAGGAGCTCGTCGAGGAGTTCGGCAGGAAGGTCAAGGCGGTCCGCGTCATCGCCAACTCGCCCTCCACCTTCGGCGGCATCGGCGACGTCTACAACGCCTTCCTGCCCTCGCTCACCCTCGGCTGCGGCTCGTACGGCCACAACTCGGTGTCGAACAACGTCACCGCGGTCAACCTGGTCAACATCAAGCGGATCGGACGGCGCAACACCAACATGCAGTGGTTCAAGGTCCCGCCGAAGATCTACTTCGAACGCAACTCCATCCGCTACCTCGGCGAGATGGACGGCATCGGCCGGGTCTCGATCGTCACCGACAGGACGATGGTCTCCCTCGGCTTCGTGCAGAAGGTCACCGACATCCTCCGGGCCCGCGACGGAGCCGTGGCCATCCAGGTGATCGACGACGTCGAGCCCAACCCGGAGCTCGCCACGGTCCGGGCCGGCGCCGCGCTGATGCGCGACTTCGGGCCCGACACGATCATCGCCCTCGGCGGCGGCTCCCCGATGGACGCCGCGAAGATCATGTGGCTGATGTACGAGCACCCCGAGGTGGAGTTCGGGGACACGAAGGAGAAGTTCTTCGACGTCCGCAAGCGCGCCTACACCTTCCCCTCGCTGGGCGGGAAGGCGAAGCTGGTGGCCGTCCCGACCACCTCCGGCACCGGCTCCGAGGTCACCCCGTTCGCCGTCATCTCGGACCCGGCCGCGGCGCAGAAGTACCCGCTCGCCGACTACGCGCTGACCCCGAACGTGGCCATCGTGGACCCGGTCCTGGCGATGGGCCTGCCGCCGACCGTGACGGCCGACTCCGGCTTCGACGCCCTGACCCACGCCACCGAGGCGTACGTCTCCGCGTACGCGAACGACTACACCGACGGGCTCTGCCTCCAGGCCCTCAAGCTGGTCTTCGAGAACCTGCGGCGCTGCGTGGACGACGGCCCGAACGACCCCGAGGCCCGGGAGAAGATGCACAACGCCTCGACGGTGGCGGGCATGGCCTTCGCCAACGCCTTCCTGGGCCTGGTGCACGCCATGGCCCACACCCTCGGCAACACCTTCCACGTGGCCCACGGACGCACCAACGCGATCCTGCTGCCGCACGTGATCCGCCACAACGGCACGGTCACGCACAAGGCGACCCCCTGGCCGAAGGCCGAGGTCTACCGGGCCCCGGAGCGCTACCAGGAGATCGCGAAGGCGCTGGGCCTGCCGGCCGCCACCCCGGCCGAGGGCGTGGAGTCGTACGCCCGGGCCGTGGAGGAACTGCGCGCCGCCTGCGGGATCCCCGCCTCCTTCGCGGAGGAGGGCGTGGCGGAGGACGCCTTCGTCGAGGCCCTGCCGGTCCAGGTCATGAACGCGTACGCCGACCAGTGCGCCCCCGCGAACCCGCGGATGCCGATGGTCGACGAGATGCGGCAGCTGATGCTCCAGGCCTACTACGGCAACCGCACCGGCCGGCCCGACGCGCGGTAGCCCCGCCGCCCGCACCGCCCGTACCGCCCGCACCGCACCGCCGAGCCCCCGGACCCCGTCCGGGGGCTCAGCGGTGCGCGACCAGCAGGGCCGCCGCGGAGCGCGCCCGCTCCAGGGCCCGGGCCCGGTCCGCGTCCCGCTGGCCCAGCACCACCCGGGTGCTCAGCCCGTCGAGCAGGGCGAGCAGCTCGGAGGCGCGGGCGGCCGTGTCGGTGGGGGCGAACCGGCCCTGTTCGACGCCCTTCGCCAGCAGGGCCCCCAGGTCGGCGTGCCAGCCCGCGTCGATCTCCTCCTGGGCGGCGCGCAGGTCCTCGTTGGACGGGGTACGGGCCCACAGCTCGATCCACAGGGTCCAGCGCGGGTCGCGCGGGCCCCGGGGCAGGTACAGCTCCAGGAAGAGCTCCAGCTTGCGGGCTGCCGTGACCCGGCGGCGCAGCAGGGCCGCGCGTTCGGCCGCCAGCTGCTCCTCGCTCCAGCGCAGCGCCTCCAGCAGCAGCCGGTCCTTGCTGCCGTAGTAGTACAGGATGTGGCCGCCGCTGGTGCCGAGGCGGTCGGCGAGCTTGGACATGGTCAGGGCCGCGAGCCCGTCCTCGGCGATCGCCGTCATGGCCTCTTCCAGCATCCGCTCCTGGGCGATCTGCCCGTCGCGCCGCCGTGCCGCTCCTGCCACCGCTGCCGCCTCCCGTTCTCCGTGGGCCGACCTTATCCCGGACAGGGTCTTGACGGGGGCCGGAGGCACCCCTCATCTTGAATGCCATTCAAGAACTTAGAACGCCATTCAAGATCAAGGGTGCGTGCACGATGAGTGACGAGATCTTCAGGGTCGAGACGCGCGGCATCGATCCGATCCCGGACAGCGAGCGGCACGGCAGTGCGCGCGACCTCTTCTGGCTCTGGTTCGGCTCCAACCTGACCTTCACCTACGTGATCAACGGAGCCCTGGCCGTCGCCTTCGGCCTCACCTTCTGGCAGGCCACCGCCGTGGTCGTGGTCAGCGGACTGTCCTTCTTCGCCATCAGCGCCGCCGGACTGTCCGGCATCCGCACCGGCACCGCCACCCTGGTCATCTCCCGCGCCGCCTTCGGCGTCCGGGGCAACCTCCCCGCCGGAGTCCTCAACTGGCTCGTCGGGATCGGCTACACCATCCTCAACACCGTCGTCGGCACCCTCGCCCTGGAGGTCTTCCTGGAGGACCTGGGCCTGCTCCACGGCACCCCGGCCCGCGCCGCCGCGCTCTTCACCACCCTGGCCCTGACGTTCGTCGTGGCCATGTGGGGCCACGCCACCGTCCAGTTCGCCGAACGCTGGATGGCCTACGTCCTCGCCGCCGGCTTCGCGGCCCTGCTCGCCTTCCTGCTCCCCGGCGCCGACACCTCCGCCCCCGCGACCGCCGTGCCCGGCGCCTCCGGCTGGAGCCTGGCCTTCGTGATCATGCTGGCGGCCCCCTTCTCGTACCTGCCGATGCCCGCCGACTACACCCGCTACCTGCCCCGCACCACCTCGCTGAAGTCGATCACCTGGTACGGGGCCCTCGGCGGCTTCCTCTCCTCCGTCGCCCTCGGCGTCGCGGGCGTCGCCGCCGCCACCCGGACCGACATGACCGACGCCGTCGCCGGCACCGAGAGCCTGCTGCCCGGCTGGTTCCAGCCGCTGTTCCTGGCCCTCGTCCTGGGCGGCTCCGTCACCAACTCGATCATCACCCTCTACTCGTCCAGCCTGAACCTCCAGGTCCTCGGCATCCCGTGGACCCGCGCCAAGGCCATCGTCGTCAGCGCCTCCATCACCGGTGCCGGCTCCCTCGCCGCGCTGTTCCTCACCGACTTCACGAGCGCGCTGACCTCCTTCCTCTCCCTCCTGATCATCGTCTTCGCCCCCTGGGGCGGTGTCTTCCTCGCCGACATGCTGCTGCGCCGCTGCCGCTACGACGCCCACGCCCTGCACACCACCGGCCCCGACGGCGCCTACTGGTACCGCTCCGGCTACCACCCGGCAGGCCTCGCCGCCCTCCTCGCCGGCATCGCCTTCGCCGCCCTGACCTGCGACTCCGAACTCTGGACCGGGCCGCTCGTGGCACCCCTCGGCGGAGCCGACCTCACCCTGCTCGGCGCGCTCGTCTCCGGCCTCGCCTACGCGGCCCTGTACCGCCGGACCCCCGCCGCCGTCCCGGCCGCCGCCTGACCCCGCCGCCCGGCCCCTCCCACCACCGCCACAGGAGCACCACCGTGAACCACCCCGCCGACCTGCTGCTCACCGGAGCCCGCATCCACACCGTGGACCCGGACCTGCCCGAAGCCGAGGCCCTCGCCGTCCGCGACGGCCGCATCGTGTGGATCGGCCCCGATCACGGGGCCGCCGCCTGGGCCGGGCCGGACACCGAGCGGATCGACGCCGCCGGGAAGCTGGTCCTGCCCGGGTTCATCGACGCCCACAACCACGTCCGGCTCGGCTCCGACGCCGACTGCGTCCAGCTGGCGGGGGTGCGCACCCTGGAGGGCATCCACGAGCGGATCCGGGCCTGGCGGGCCGGGCACCCCGGTGCCGAGTGGATCGAGGCCGAGGCCTTCGACTACTCCGCCATCCCGGGCGGCCGGATGCCCACCGCCGCCGACCTCGACCCGGTCACCGGGGACGTGCCGGCGATCGTGCTCTCGTACGACGTCCACACGGCCTGGCTGAACACGGCCGCCCTGCACCGCCTCGGCGTCACCCGCGACCGCACCGACCTGCCCTTCGGTACGGCCGCCACCGACCCGGAGACCGGCGAACCCACCGGCTTCGTCACGGACTTCGCCGTCAAGGGGCTCTCCCGCGCGGGCCACCGGGCGCTGCGCGAGCTCGGCGTGCCGTGGGCCTCGCCGGACCGGCAGTACGGGCGGCTCGCCAAGAGCCTCGACGACGCCATCGGCTTCGGCATCACCACCGTGGTCGAGCCGCAGAACTCCCTCGACGACCTCGAACTCTTCGAACGGGCACGGGAGGAGGGCCGGCTGCGCTCGCGGATCGTGGCGGCGCTGTTCCACCCGCGCGGCACCGGCGACGCCGACCTCGACGAGTTCGCCGGCGCGGCCCGCCGCTTCGCGGACGACCGGCTGCGGGTCGGCCCGCTCAAGCTGTACATCGACGACGTCGTGGAGCCGCGCACGGCCGCCCTGCTGGAGCCGTACACCGGCTGCGGGCACCACCGCGGGGAGACCTTCTACCCGGCGGAGGAGTTCGCGGAGCTGCTGGCGAAGCTGGACGCGAAGGGCTTCCAGTGCTTCGTGCACGCCACCGGCGACCGGGGGATCCGCACGGTCCTCGACGCGGTCGAGCACGCCCGGACGGTGAACGGCCCGCGCGACGCCCGCCACCAGGTGGTCCACGTGGAGTGCCTGGACCCCGAGGACGTGCCCCGCTTCGCGGAACTGGGCGTGGTCGCCTGCATGCAGCCGAGGCACTGCGCGCCCGAGATCGCCGGACCGGGCCAGGACTGGGCCGAGAACGTGGGCGAGGACCGCTGGCACAAGGCCTGGCCGATGCGGAGCCTGCACGGGGCGGGAGCGGTGCTGGCCTTCTCCAGCGACTGGAACGTCGCCGAGATGGACCCGATGATCGGCATCTACACCGCCGTCACCCGCCGCCCCCTGGGCGGCGGCGAAGCCTGGCGGCCGGAGGAGACGGTGGACGTGGAGACGGCGGTGTACGGCTACACGATGGGCTCCGCCCACGCCAACTTCCTGGAGCGGGAACGCGGTTCCCTCACGGTGGGCAAGGCGGCCGACTTCGTGGTGCTGTCCCGCGACATCCTGCGGATCGCCCCGGAGTCCATCCCGGGCACGGTGGCCGAGACGGTGGTGGTGGCGGGCGAGGTCGTCCACACCGCCACGGCCTGACCGTACGGGGCTCAGCGCCGGGGCCAGTACCAGAGGGGCTCGTCCAGCGGCCCCTCGCGGCCGGCCACCTCCGTACGGCCGAACTCCTTCACCAGGGTGATCGTCCGCAGGTTCACCCGGTGCCGCCGGGTGCCCGCGGCGAGGGCCCCGGCCAGTGGGGCCGAGTGGGTCACCACCACCGTCTGGGTCTCCCGGGCGGCCGTCAGCACCAGGTCCGCGAGCGGGGCCAGCAGGTCCGGGTGGAGGCTGGTCTCGGGCTCGTTGAGCACCATCAGCGAGGGCGGCCGGGGGGTCAGCAGGGCCGCGACCCAGAGCAGGTAGCGCAGGGTCCCGTCGGAGAGCTCCGCCGCGCCCAGCGGGCGCAGCAGCCCGTGCTGGTGCAGCTCCAGCTCGAAGCGGCCGTCCCGGGCGGCGACCGTGACCCGGCTGCCGGGGAAGGCCGCGTCGACCGCCCCGTCCAGCGCCGCTCCGTCGCCGGTCTCCCGGATCGTCTGGAGCGCGGCCGGCAGGTCCGAGCCGTCCGCGGCGAGCACCGGCGTACGGGTGCCGACGCGCGAGGTGCGGGCGGGGGCGTCGGCGTCGGTCCGGACGTGGTCGTAGAACCGCCAGGACCGGATCAGCTCGCGCAGGGTCAGCAGGTCGGGGGCCAGCTGCGGATCGGCGAGCTCGCCGAGCATGGAGTCGTAGGGGCGCAGCGCGTTCTGCGTGCGGTGCCAGCCGCCGTCCGCCGTGCGCGTCCGTACGGCGGGCCCCGCGCGGTCGCACAGCAGGGCGGCCGGGCGCAGTACGGGTCCGGCCCAGGTGCACTCGCGCTTGATCTCCGGGTCCAGGGAGAAGAGGGACTCGCGGTCGGGCACCGGGTGCCCGAAGTCCACCGCGTACCCCAGCTCGTCCCCGGCGAAGCCCAGGCGCAGGCTGACCGGCTCGCTGCGGACCGTCCCCTGGAGCGGGTGCAGCCCCTCGCGGACCGCCCGGCCGAGCTGCTCCGGACCCGCCCACAGGGTGGAGGCCAGCCCGCCCTCCCGGGCCAGTGCCGCGACCGCGCCGCCGCGCGCGGAGTCGGCGAGCAGGCGCAGCGAGCGGTAGAGGCTGGACTTGCCCATGCCGTTGGCCCCCGTCACCACGGTGAGGCGGTCGAGGGGGACGACCAGTTTGCGCAGCGAGCGGTAGTTCTCCACCGCCAGGGTGGTGATCACGTCCCGGTGGGGCGGGGCGCGGACGGGGCCTCCTCGGGGAGCCCGCTGCCCACCGCCGCTCCGGGGCGGCCGCGGCGCGCGACCGCGCAGGCCAGGGTGACCGCGGAGCCGGCCACCGCCCAGGCGGCGAGCACCAGCATCGGCCCGCCCGCGCCGTTGCCCTTGAAGTAGGCGAGGGAGCGCGCGGCGTACGTACCGGCGCCCGGCGGCAGGGCCGGGCCGATCGCCCGCCAGAACGGCGGCAGCAGCGGGTACGGGTAGGCGCCGCCGGCGCTCGGGTTGCCGAACACCACGACCAGCAGGATGGCCAGGCCGATGCCGACCACGCCCGCCACCCCCTGGAGGGCCAGGGTGAGTGCGCCGACGGCGAAGACGACCAGGGTGCCCAGCCCCCACAGGGCCCAGAGCGGGCCGGGCAGCGCGCCCAGCACCGGGCCGGCGATGACCGTGCCGAGCAGCCCGGCGGCGATCGAGTACAGGAGCAGCGCGCCGAGCCGGATGACCGCACGGTGGATGTTCGCGGGCCGGGCGCCGGCGCTGATGGCGAGGATCGCGGCGCACAGGTAGCCGCCGACGCACCAGCCGACGACCAGGTAGAACGCGCTCAGGCCGCGGCTGTCGCCCCGGTCGGCGGGGGCCACGTCGACGACCCGGACCGTGCGGCCCTGCGCCTTCTCGGCGAGGCCGACGACCTGTTCCAGGGCCTGGGAGAGCGAGGCCCCGGCGCCGCTCGCGACGAGCAGCCGGTCGGTGGTGCCGGCCGGGTCGACGACCAGGGCGCCGTCCACGTCCCGGTTCCGGACCTGCGCGAGCGCCGCCGCCTCGTCCTCGGCCACGCGCGGGTCGAGCGGGTCGCCGGGCAGGGCGTCGAGCCCCTTCGCGGTCCGTACGGCGACGGCTTCGGCGGGGGCGGCCACCGCGATCGGGATCTCGCTGGGCCGCGGGTGGTGGAAGGCCCCGATGTAGGAGGTGACGAAGGCCAGCTGGAGGGCCAGCACCCCGAGGACCAGCAGGGCCGCCCGGGCGGTCACGGCGTCCTTGATCTCGGCGAGGAAACCGCTGCTCTCGGTGGGGTGGGTCATGTGCCCACGCTCGGCGCGCGGGGGGCCGGGCGCAGCAGGGGAGCGCCGAATGGATGATCGAACAAGCGTTTCGCACGGACATTCGAATTACTCTATGGTGGAGAAGGGGGAGGTTGAAGGTCGAGCGAAGCAGGAGGCCGCGGGTGCCTGGTTTTACGCATCTGCACACCGTTTCGGGGTTCTCCGTGCGGTACGGGGCCTCCCACCCGGAGCGGCTGGCGGAACGAGCCGTCGAACGGGGCATGGACGCCCTCGCCCTCACCGACCGCGACACCCTCGCGGGCGCGGTGCGGTTCGCGAAGGCGGCCGCCGCGGCCGGGATCCGGCCGCTGTTCGGGGTGGACCTGCAGGTGTCCCCCGCGGAGGCGCCCGGCGGACCGGGCTCCGGCCGGGCGGGGCTGCCCGCGGGCGGCGGCCCGGCTCCGGGTGCGGGCGGCCCGGGCCCGGCCGGCGAGGCCTCGTACCGCAGGCGCACCCCCGTCCGGGGCGGGGCCTTCGTGGACGAGTCCGCCCCGCGCGCGCTCTTCCTGGCCCGGGACGGGGCCGCCGGCTGGGCGGAACTGTGCCGGATGGTCACCGCCGCCGCGGGGCAGGGGCTGGCGTGGGAGGCGCTGCGCGGCGAAGGGGTGTTCGTGCTGCTCGGGCCCGGGTCCGAGGTGGGGCGGGCGCTGGCCGCCGGACGCCCCGACCGGGCCGCGCGGCTGCTCGCGCCCTGGCGGGAGGTCTACGGCGACGCCCTGCGCCTGGAGGCCGTCCACCACGGCCGCACCGGCACCGGCCCCGGCTCGCTGCGGCTGGCCGCCCGTACCGTCGGCTTCGCCGCCGAACAGGGCGTCACGGCCGTGCTGACCAACGCCGTCCGGTACGCCGACCCCGGCCAGGGCCCCGTCGCCGACGTCCTCGACGCCGCCCGCCGGCTCGTCCCCCTCGGACCCCGCACCACCCTCGACGGCGGCGAGCGCTGGCTCAAGGGCCCCGCCGCCATGACCGAGGCCGCCGAACGGATCGCCGAGGCGGCCGGACTGCGCGCCGCCGACGCCCGCCGGCTGCTCGCACGGACCCGGGAGACCGCCGAGGCCTGCTCCGTGGACCCCGAGGACGACCTCGGCATCGGCTCCGTGCACTTCCCCGAGGCCCGCCTCGTCGGCGCCGGCCGCCGCACCGCCCAGCGGGTGCTCGCCTCCCGCGCCTCGGCCGGCATGGTGCTGCGCGGCTACGCCGGGCGGCGCGCCTACTGGGACCGGATGGAGGAGGAGCTCGACGTCATCGCCCACCACGGCTACGCCTCCTACTTCCTGACGGTCGCCCAGGTCGTGGACGACGTACGGGAGATGGGCATCCGGGTGGCCGCGCGCGGCTCCGGCGCGGGCTCCCTCGTCAACCACCTCCTCGGCATCGCGCACGCCGACCCCGTCGAGCACGGCCTGCTGATGGAGCGCTTCCTGTCCAAGCGCCGCCGCGTGCTGCCCGACATCGACATCGACGTGGAATCCGCCCGCCGGCTGGAGGTCTACCGCCGGATCATCGACCGCTTCGGCGCCGAGCGCGTCGCCACCGTCGCCATGCCCGAGACCTACCGGGTCCGCCACGCCATCCGCGACGTCGGCGCCGCCCTGTCCATGGACCCGGCCGCCGTCGACCGGCTCGCCAAGGCCTTCCCGCACATCCGGGCCCGTGACGCCCGCGCCGCCCTGGCCGAACTGCCCGAACTCCGCGACGTGCGCGAGGAGCGGGGGGAGGGGCACGAGCGGCTGTGGGACCTCGTCGAGGCGCTCGACGCGCTGCCGCGCGGGGTCGCCATGCACCCGTGCGGCGTGCTGCTCTCCGACGCCTCGCTGCTCGCCCGCACCCCGGTGGTCCCCACCAGCGGCGAGGTCCCCCTCGGCGCCGCGGGCCCGGGGAGCGCCCCCCTGCCCATGTCCCAGTTCGACAAGGAGGACGTGGAGGACCTCGGGCTGCTCAAACTCGACGTGCTGGGCGTCCGCATGCAGTCCGCGATGGCGCACGCGGTCACCGAGCTGCGCCGGGCCACGGGCCTCGACCTCGACCTCGACGACCCCGCGCAGGTCCCCCCGGACGACGGGCCGACGTACGAACTGATCCGCTCCGCCGAGACGCTGGGCTGCTTCCAGATCGAGTCCCCCGGACAGCGCGACCTGGTGGGCCGGCTCCAGCCGGCCGCCTTCCACGACCTGGTCGTCGACATCTCCCTCTTCCGGCCCGGACCGGTCGCCGCCGACATGGTGCGCCCCTTCATCGAGGCCCGGCACGGGCGGGCGCCCGTCCGCTTCCCGCACCCGGACCTGGCCGACGCGCTCCGCGAGACGTACGGGGTGGTCGTCTTCCACGAGCAGGTCATCGAGATCGTGCACGTCATGACCGGCTGCGGCCGCGCCGAGGCCGACCGGGTGCGGCGCGGGCTCTCCGACCCGGACTCCCAGGGCCGGATCAAGGCCTGGTTCGCGGCGACGGCCGCCGGGCGCGGCTACGCACCCGAGGTGGTCGCCCGGACCTGGGAGATCGTCGAGGCCTTCGGCAGCTACGGCTTCTGCAAGGCGCACGCCGTGGCCTTCGCCGTGCCCACCTACCAGTCGGCGTGGCTCAAGGCCCACCACCCGGCGGCCTTCTACGCCGGGCTGCTCACCCACGACCCCGGGATGTACCCGAAGCGGCTGCTGCTGGCGGACGCCCGGCGGCGGGGCGTGCCGGTGCTGCCGCTGGACGTGAACCGCTCGGCGGTCGCCCACCGCATCGAACTGGTGTCCGATGATCCGGCGCGCTGGGGGCTCCGGCTCGCCCTGTCCGACGTCCACGGCATCACCGGGGCCGAGGCCCGCCGGATCGAGGCCGGCCAGCCGTACGCCTCCCTGCGCGACTTCTGGGACCGTGCCCGCCCCGGCCGCCCGGTCGCCGAACGACTGGCCCAGGTCGGGGCGTTGGACGCGTTCGGCGCCAACCGCCGCGACCTGCTGCTGCACCTGGCGGAACTGCACGGCGCCCAGCGCGCCGCCGGCGCCGGGGGCGCGGCGCAACTGCCCCTCGGCGGCGGCCGGTCCACCGCCCCCGTCGGGCTGCCCGACCTGACCGACGCCGAACGGCTCAGCGCCGAACTCGGCGTCCTCGGCATGGACGCCTCCCGCCACCTGATGGAGGACCACCACGCCTTCCTCGCCGAGCTGGGCGTGACCCCGGCCGCCCGCCTGCGGGACACCGGGCACGGGCGGACCGTCCTCGTCGCGGGCGCCAAGGCGGCCACCCAGACCCCGCCGGTCCGCTCCGGCCGCCGCGTCGTCTTCACCACCCTCGACGACGGCACCGGCCTGGTCGACCTGGCCTTCTTCGACGACAGCCAGGAGGCCTGCGCGCACACCGTCTTCCACTCCTTCCTGCTGCTCGTACGGGGAGTCGTGCAGCGGCGCGGCCCGCAGAGCCTGAGCGTGGTCGGGGCCGCCGCCTGGAACCTCGCCGAGCTGGCCGAACTGCGCGGGCGCAGCGGCCTGGAGGCGGTCACCGCCCGGCTCGCCGAACCCCTCGCCGGGGACGGCACCGCCACCGGCACCGCCCGCCGCATCCACCTGCCCACCGGCTACGAGATGAACCCCTGGGCCGACCTCCAGCCGCCCGGGGAGCGCGCCGCCACCGGCCGCAAGCTGTGGCACTCCAGCCCGGGGAGCGCGGGATGAGCACCGCCGGGACCACCGTCGCCGCTGCCTCCGCCCGCGCCTCCGCCGCCGGGGTGCTGCACGTCCGCTGCGCCCCCGCCCTGCCCGGGGAGGGCTACCGCGAGGTGCTGGAGCTGCTCCGCGAGTTCTCCCCGCTGGTCCAGGCCCTGCCGCCGCGCGCCGCGCTGGTCCAGGTCCGGGGCGCCCAGCGGTACTTCGGCGCGGACCCCGCCCGCATCGCCGAGGTGGTCCGGCTGCGCGCGGTGGCCCGGCTGGGCACGGACGTCCGGATCGGGGTCGCCGCCACCTGGGCGGTGGCCGCCATGGCCTCCGCCCGGATCCCCGGACCCGGCGGGGTCCTGGCCGTGCCCGAGGGGGCGGTGGCCGGCTTCCTGGACGGCCTCCCGGTGGAGGAGCTGTACGGGCTCGGCCCCCGGCAGGCCGAGGCGCTGCGCCGGTACGGGCTGCACACCGTCGGGGCGCTCACCCACGTCCCGCCCGGGGTCGTCGAGCGGATCCTCGGCAAAGGGGCCGGCCGGCTCGCGGCCGAGCGGGCCCGCGGGATCGACCCGCGCCCGGTCACCCCGCGCGAGCTGCCCCCCTCGGCCGCCGTCCGGACCGGGTTCACCCGCCAGGAGCTGGACGGCCCGCACGCCCGGGCCGAGCTGCTCGGCCTCGTGGTCCGGCTCGGCGCCACCCTGCGCGGACGCCGCCAGGCCGCCCGGTCCCTGTCCCTGACCCTCCGGTTCGCGGGCGGCACCCGGTGGGAGCGGTCCCGGCGGCTGGCGGAGCCCTCCGCCCACGACGAGGACCTGCGCACCCTCGCGTACCGCCTGATGGACGCGGCCGGCCTGCAACGGGCCCGGCTGACCGGGATGGTGCTGCGCGCGGAGGACCTCACGGGCGCGGAGGGCGTGGCCCGCCAGCTGACCCTGGACCCGGTCCGCGAGTCCCGCCTGACGGTGGAGGCCGCCATCGACCGCGCCAACGCCCGGTTCGGCCCCGGCACGGTCCGCCCAGCGTCGGTGGCGGGCCCGGTCAGGGGCTCAGATCCCGTCCAGCATCAGCCGGGCCGTCTCCGCGCGCAGCGGGGTGGTCTGGGCCTGGATCAGGTGGAACTGGGCCTCGCGGGAGAGCCGGCCGGCGGTGTGCCCGTACTGGATCGCCCGGCCGCCCGCCACCGCCACGCAGGTCGCCGCCGCCCGGACGGCCAGGTCCAGGGCGGCGGCCCGGAGGGTGAGGCGGTCCGCGGTGCGCTCCCCGCGCGGGACCTCGTCGCGCAGGGCGTAGGCCTCGGCACGCAGCCGGGCGGTGCGCTCGGCCAGGCGCAGGCCGAGGTCCTCGTAGGGGGGTGACTGGAGGAGGAAGCCGGCGGTGGCGCGCAGCTGGCCGAAGACGGCGGGCTGCGCGTCGGCGTTCTCCAGGTCGTAGGCCCGGATCCACTCCGCCCTCGGCAGCACCCCGACCACCCGGTCGTCGGGCACGCGGACGTCGCGCAGCTCGACGGTGGCGGTGTGCGTCCCGCCCATCGCCCACAGCGGGGCCCCGGCGGCGGAGCCCAGGCCGGCGTCGGTGCGGTCGACCAGGGCGAGGACCGCCTCGTCGGCCGGGCCGACGGCGCCGGCGAACACGGTGTCGGCCAGGTCCCAGCCCGTCACCCACGGCATCCGCCCGTCGAGCCGCCAGCCGCCCGGGACCCGCCGGGCGGTGACGGGCGGGCGCGGATGGCGCAGGAACGCGAAGCCGGCGGTGGCGCGCGTCTTCCCGGAGGCCAGGTCCGGCAGCCGGCTCTGGCGCAGGGCGTCCCCCGCCGGGCCGGAGGCCTGGTGCAGGGCCTTGGCCAGCGGGACGTGCTGGGTCCACACGAACCAGGTCGACGGGTCCACCGCGGCCAGTACCTCGTGCACCTCCCGGAACACCCGGCGCTCCGTCAGCCCGTCGGCCGGGTCCGGTTCGTATCCGATCAGCGCGTACGCGCCGGCGGCGGCGAGCGCGTCCAGGTGCGTACGCGGCACCCCGCTGACGGCGGTCCGCTCCGCCTCCGGCGCCAGGACGCGTACGGCGGCCTCCGTGACGGCGGCGACCAGCGGGTCGGCGGCCAGTTCGGGTGGGGTGGCCAGGGCGGTGCCGGCTCCGGGGGCCCTCTGCATGGCGGGCGCTCACCTCAAGTCCGTGGTCAGGGGCGTCCATTGTTCCCGAGCGGCACTGGAGCTGGGCTCGACACACCAGTTTTTACCGACGCGTAACTTCCAAGTTTTGCTACTGGACCGTAATTTAGCCACAGCAGCCCCCCATGTGATCCGGATCACGGGACGAACCCCCACGCATTCCCCTTGACCCGCAAGGAGATCACACGATGCTGCCCTGGAGACGCCTGCTCCGCCCGCTGGCCGTCCTCGCCCTCACCGCAGCCGCCCTCGTCGCCCCCACCGGCGCCGCCCAGGCCGCGTCAGCCCCCAGCAGCGGCTGGAACAACTGGTCCTGCAAACCGTCCGCCGCCCATCCCCGCCCCGTCGTCCTGGTCCACGGCACCTTCGGGAACTCCGTCGACAACTGGCTGGGCTTCGCCCCCTACCTGGTCCACCGCGGCTACTGCGTCTACTCCCTCGACTACGGCCAGCTGCCCGGCGTGCCCTTCTTCAACGGGCTCGGGCCCATCGACAAGTCCGCCGGCCAGCTCGACGCCTTCGTCGACCGGGTCCTCGCCTCCACCGGCGCCGCGAAGGCCGACCTGGTCGGCCACTCCCAGGGCGGCATGATGCCCCGCTACTACCTCAAGTTCCTCGGCGGCGCCGCCAAGGTCAACGCCCTGGTCGGACTGGCCCCCGACAACCACGGCACCACCCTGAACGGACTCACCCAGCTGCTCCCGTACTTCCCCGGGGCCGAGGACCTGATCAGCACCGCCACCCCGGGACTCGCCGACCAGATCGCGGGCTCCGCCTTCCAGCAGAAGCTGAACGCGGGCGGCGACACCGTCCCCGGGGTGAAGTACACGGTCATCGCCACCAAGTACGACGAGGTGGTCACCCCCTACCGGAGCGCCTTCCTCGACGGGCCGGACGTACGCAACGTCGTACTCCAGGACCTGTGCCCGCTCGACCTCTCGGAGCACGTGGCCATCGGCCTGACCGACCGGATCGCCTGGCACGAGGCGCTCAACGCCCTCGACCCGGCCCACGCCGAACGGACCACCTGCGCCTCGGTCTTCGACTGAGACCCGGGGCGCGGGCGGTCCGCCCGGTACCCGTCCGCTAGCGGCCGTGCCGGCCTGCCGTCACCGCCCGGCGGCGGGCCAGCGCGAACAGCACGGCCGCACCGGCGGCCAGCACCCCGGCCCCCGCGACCGCGATCACCGGGGTCGCGGAGCTGCCGCCGGTCGCCGCGAGGTCCCCGCCGGTGCCGGCGCCCGTGTCGGCACCGGCCGGCGAGGGCGCGGCGGACTCCCGGCCCGGGGCCGACGGGGCGGCGGCGATCGGGGAGGCACCCGCGCCGTTCGTCTTCGGGTCGTTGTCGCCGTGCCCGTTGTGCTCGATCGTCGACTTGCCCGAGCCGTCGGAGATCTGCTGGTCCGTCGGCGCCTTGGGCGGCTCCACGGGCTTGGCGGAGGAACCGGCGGACGGCTTCGCGCTCGGGGCGGTCCCCGCACCGGGCACCGTGCCGCTGCCCCCACTGCCCCCGCCGTCCTTGCCGAAGACCACGTCCGAGCAGGTGTAGAACGCCTCCGGGCTGTCCGAGCGCTGCCAGACGCTGTAGATCAGGTGGCGGCCGGTCTTCTTCGGGACGGTGCCGCTGAAGACGTAGTCACCGTTCTGCATGCCCGGGTCGGTGGCCTTCGCGAACGGCGCGGGCTCCAGGTCGGACCACTTCAGCGGCTTCGACGGGTCGTAGCCGTCCTTCGTCACGTACAGCTCGAAGGAACCCCTGTGCGGAGCGGTCCCCTTGTAGCGGAAGGTGTGCGCCCCGGCCGTCATCGGGGAGGCCGGCCAGTCGGCGCGGGCCAGGTCCAGCCCCTTGTACTTGGCGTTGCCCGCCGAGCACAGCTGCCCGTCCGGGATCAGCGCCTTGTGCTGACCGGCCGCGTTGGCGATGTTCACCCCGTTCCAGTCGTAGAACGCCTGCGTCCCGGCCGCCGCGACGGCCGCCTTGCACGCCGCCGACTTCGGGGCCTCGGGACCCTCCGCGTAGCACGCCGCCACCCGGCTGACCGGGTCCGTCATCGAACCGTGGGCGGCCGCCGGCCCGGCGGCGTACGCGGCCGCGGCGAGCGGGGCGAGACCGGCGGCGGCGATGCGGACGGCGGTACGGGCACGGCGTGCGGACATGGGTGGATCTCCTTCGGGCGCAAGGCGGGGAAGCGCCGGCGGAACGGGCCGGGTGGCCCTCCGTGGCCCCGCCAAGCTAGCCCGCGGGCACGCCCGTTCGGCCCCGATGGCGGCCCGGGAAGAGATCCTTAGGATCCGCTTAAGGAAGGCCTAAGCGGGCCGACAGGAACGCCTACGGGAGGAGCGCGGCGAGCCCCTCCGGCGTGCGCGCCCGCTCCTCCAGCCAGTCCAGCGCCCGGACGGCGCGCGCCGCCGCCTCCGGGTCGCTCGCGGCCAGCCCGCTCTCCGCGAACTCGTCCTCGTCCAGCCGCAGGACCGAGGTCCCGTCCGCCGACACCCACAGGTCGAGGTCCAGGTCGTCGACCGTGATCTCGCCCCCGCGGACCACGGCGGGGCGCGTCACGTCGCAGTACCAGCCCTTGAGGACGCCGTCCCCGGTCCGCACCTCCTTGACCGCGTACCACCGCGTCCGCCAGAAGTGCTCCGTGAACACGTCGCCGGGCTCGAAGCGGACGAACCCGAAGTCCTTCACCCCCTCGGCCGCCCAGGGGGCGCGCACCGAGATCCGGTCCCCGTCGTCGGCCACCTGGTCCGCCGGGTAACTGATCTTGGTGCGGCCGGCCTTGGTGAGGGTCACGGTCCAGGACACGGTCATCGGGTGGCTCCAGGCTTCTTCGCGAAGCGCGTCTCGGTCGCGCAGATCTCGTACCCGAACCACGCGTTGACCGCGAGCATCGGGTCGTTCCCGGCGTCGTTGCCGGTGAAGGCCTCGGTGTACCCGGCCGCGCGGGCCCGGTGCAGCGAATCGGTCTTGGCGAGCTTGGCCAGCCCGCGGCCCCGGAAGGCGCGCAGGGTGCCGGTCATCGCCGAGCCGTAGCGGGTCGCGCCGTCCGTCCGCGCCGCGGTGAAGGCCGCCACGGCCCCGTCGACGAGGACGACCGTCGTCAGCTCGTGGTCCAGGGTCGGCTGTCGCCACACGGTGTCCAGCCAGTCCTGGTAGTCGTCCAGCTCCACCGGCACGTCGCCGGGCTCGTCCGCCGTCACCTCGGCGTCGGCCTCGTACAGCGGGCGCGGGTCGGCGGCGAACGCCGACCCGGGCCGCAGCTCCACCCCGGCCGGCAGCTCCCGGGGGAGCGGCGGCAGGGTGCCCGCCGCCAGGTCCAGCCGCAGGAAGTGCGCGGAACGGCTGGGGCGGTAGCCGCGCCGCTCGGCGAAGGCCCGGTGCGCCGGCTCGTCCAGCACCCACACGTACGTCTCCGCCGCGCCCCGCGCCGCGAGGTGCTCCTCGGCGGTGCGCAGCAGCGCGGTCCCGGCCCCCAGGCCCCGATGGGCCGGGTCGACGTAGACGTTCGCGAAGGACAGGCCCGGCTGCGGGCTGTCGTACGCGAAACCGGCCTCCGCGGTACCGACGGTACGCCCGTCGGAGGTCTCGGCGAGGAGTAGGAGGTACTGCTTCCCGGCCGCGGCGGAGGTGAGTTCGTGGGTGACGCCCGCCGTGGTGCCGATCATGAAGGGGAGCGCAGCACGGCGGATCCGTACGACGGCCTCGGCGGCCGGCAGGTCCTCGGGGAGGACCTCGCGGATGTGGATGGTCATGGGTCGGACGTTACGGTCGGAGATCCCTGCGGCGCCTGCGAATTACGGGCCGGATGGGGGAGAATCGGCCGCGTGACCTCGACCAACCTCAGGATCAGGATCGACGGCTCGGCCGGCTCGGCCGCCCCGTACGAACAGCTGCGCGCGCAGATCGCGGACCGGGCCCGGTCGGGAGCGCTGCCGGCGGGCTACAAGCTGCCGACCGTGCGGGGGCTGGCGGAGGACCTGGGGCTGGCCGCGAACACCGTCGCGAAGGCGTACCGGGCGCTGGAGGCCGACGGGCTGATCGAGACGCGGGGCCGGAACGGGACGTTCGTCGCGGCGGCGGAGGGCTCCTCGCGCGAGGCGGCCGCGGCCGCGCAGGCCTTCGCGGAGCGGGCCCACCGGTTGGGGCTCACGGAGGCGGAAGCCGTCTCGGCTGCCGCCGAAGCCCTCCGCGCCCGCTACGGAGGCTCCTCCTGACGCGCTGCTTGCGCGGTGCGGCCGCGGGCGGCCTTACCGGCTTCGCGCCGCTGCGCCGGACTCCGTCCGGCGGCCTGCCGGGCGGGGCCGGTTCGGGTGGCTGGTGCCGGTGGGCGGGTGCGGGTGAGTGGGCCGCTGCGCGGGGCTGGGGTCCCCTACCCGCCCTTCCACCGTTCCCCGGGCTTCGCCCGGACCCATACGGCGCTACCGCGCCCGCGCCTCAAACGCCGGCGGGGCTGGAAGTGCGCTGCGCGCACTCCAGCCCCCGCCGGGCCATGCCGCCGGGCCGGGGGGTGGGGC
>NZ_JBIVEG010000027.1:0-106529 GCF_044747545.1 Streptomyces sp. NPDC090077 | reverse complement strand
GATTCAGACTCTATCAGAGTCTTTCTCGCTTGCTTTCCAGGTCCTTCGCTTTCGCGCTTTCCCTTTCCGGCGGTTCCGACTCTATCAGATCCTTTCGGGCCTGACCCCCAGTCAGCGGGGTTTGCCTTTCGGGCTGTTGGGCCCTTCCGGCGAGTGAGACAGTAGCGGATTCCCTGCCCCCGAAGCCAATCGGCGGCTGCGTCCTGGAACGCGGATTCCTCATTCGCAAATACGCATGAAAACAAGACGACGGAGTGCGTCGTTCGTTCGAATGTCGTAGTGCGGGATGGCTGTCCGGGGACCGACCGGGGTCGGCGCTCACGTCGGACAACTCGAAGAACCTTACGGATCGGGCACAGGTGTGTCAACCCCTGGCCGGCCGGCGGCGACAGGCCGGAAATCCTCACGTGCTCCTCACGCCCCCGGGTCTACGCTGGTCCCCATGACCACGCACGTGCTCACGCTCAGCCTTCGCTGGTGGGCCGCCTGACGGCGGCCGACCTCCAACGCGAGCACGCATGCGCTCACGGCCGCCGCTCCACGGCGGCCGTTCCTGTTTCTCCCCCGGGAGTGGCTCGGTCGCCCGACGCGGCGGCTCGACACCACACCACCTCAGAGGGAGAGCAGCAGACATGACGAGGATCTTCAGCGGGATCACGCCGTCCGGGCACCTGACGCTGGGCAACTACCTGGGGGCCCTGCGGCAGTGGGTCGCGGCCGAGCACGCGCCCTCCGACGCGCTGTTCTGCGTGGTGGACCTGCACGCGCTCACCACGGAGCACGATCCCGCGCGGGTACGGCGGCTCACCCGGCAGAACGCCTCGCTGTTCCTCGCCGCCGGCCTGGATCCACGGCGGTGCACCCTTTTCGTGCAGAGCCACGTCGCCGAGCACACCCGGCTGTCCTACCTGCTGGAGTGCACCGCCTCCGACGGGGAGCTGCGGCGGATGATCCAGTACCGGGAGAAGGCGGCGAAGGCGGAGGCGGCCGGCAACGGCGTACGGCTGTCGCTGCTGACGTATCCGGTGCTGATGGCGGCCGACATCCTGGCCTACGGCACGGAGGAGGTGCCGGTCGGCGAGGACCAGCGGCAGCACGTGGAGCTGACCCGGGACCTGGCCGTGCGGTTCAACCAGCGGTACGGGCACACGTTCACCGTGCCGAAGGCGACGCTGCCCACCGTGGGCGCGCGGGTCATGGACCTCCAGGACCCGACGTCGAAGATGGGGAAGTCGAGCGAGAGCGGTGCCGGGATCGTCTATCTCCTGGACGAGCCGGCGGTGATCACCAAGAAGGTGATGCGGGCCGTGACCGACAGCGGGGACGGCGGGGTGGTCTACGACCGGGCCGAGCGGCCGGGGGTGGCGAACCTGCTGGACGTCCTGGCCGCCTGTACGGGCGGGGAGCCGGAGAAGCTGGCGGAGGAGTACGAGCAGTACGGGCCGCTGAAGCGGGACGTGGCCGAGGCGGTGGTGGAGCTGCTGCGGCCGCTGCGGGAGCGGCACGCCGGGCTGGCGGCCGATCCGGGTGAGGTGGAGCGGGTGCTGCGCGAGGGGGCCGGGCGGGCGCGGGAGATCGCGCGGCCGGTGGTGGACCGGGCGTACGAGGCGATCGGGCTGCTGGCTCCGTGAAGGGGTGGAGGGGCGTTCCGCGTGCGGCCGCCCCTCCCCCGTCCGTCAGCTGTTGCCGGTGGCGAGTTCGCGGCTGCGGTCGCGGGCCGCTTCGAGGGCGGCGATCAGGGCGGCGCGTACGCCGTGCTTCTCCAGCTCGACGATGGCGTTGATCGTCGTACCGGCCGGGGAGGTGACGGCCTCGCGGAGCTTGACGGGGTGCTCGCCGCTGTCGCGGAGCATCACGGCGGCGCCGATGGCGGCCTGGACGATGAGGTCGTGGGCCTGGGCGCGGGGCAGGCCGAGGAGGATGCCGGCGTCGGTCATGGCCTCGACGAGGAAGTAGAAGTAGGCGGGGCCGGAGCCGGAGAGGGCGGTGGCCGCGTCCTGCTGGGACTCGGGGACGCGCAGGGTCTTGCCGACGCCGCCGAAGATCTCCTCGGTGTGCTGGAGGTGGGCGGCGGTGGCGTGGCTGCCGGCGGAAATGACGGACATGGCCTCGTCGACGAGGGCCGGGGTGTTCGTCATGACGCGGACGACGGGGGTGCCGGGGGCGAGCCGCTCCTCGAAGAAGGCGGTGGGGATTCCGGCGGCGCCGCTGATGACCAGGCGGTCGGCGGGGACGTGCGGGGCGAGCTCTTCGAGGAGCTTGCCCATGTCCTGGGGCTTGACGGTGAGGATGAGGGTGTCGGCGCGCTTGGCGGCCTCGGCGTTGCTGACGGGCTCGACGCCGTAGCGGGTGCGCAGCTCCTCGGCCCGTTCGGGCCGGCGGGCGGTGACGAGCAGTTTGGCGGCCGGCCAGCCGCCGCGGATCATCCCGCTGAGGAGGGCCTCGCCGATCTTGCCGGTACCGAGGACTGCGACTGTCTGGGTCATGCCCGATTCACCTCGCCGAACGAACCTTCAGGACGTACGCCCTCATCCTTGCACCCGTCCGCGTCGTGGCGAGGGGGTGTCCGCTCCGTGGTCAGGGCGTGCGGCGGCGGAGGGTGGCGGCGCCGAGGGCGAGGACGAGGAGGGCGCAGGCCGCCACGATGACGGCGTCGCGCACGAAGTCGGCGGTCATGTCGGTGTGCGTGAGGACCTGGGTCATGCCGTCGACGGCGTAGGACATGGGCAGGACGTCGGAGAGGCCGTCGAGTACGGGCTGCATGGTGTCGCGGGGCGCGAAGAGGCCGCACAGGAGGAGCTGCGGGAAGATCACGGCCGGCATGAACTGGACGGCCTGGAACTCGGAGGCGGCGAAGGCGGAGACGAACAGGCCGAGGGCGGTGCCGAGGAGGGCGTCGAGGAGGGCGACGAGCAGGAGCAGCCAGGGGGAGCCGACGACGTCGAGGCCGAGGAGCCAGAGGGCGAGGCCGGTGGCGAGGAGGGACTGCACGACGGCGACGGCGCCGAAGGCGAGGGCGTAGCCGGCGATGAGGTCGGTCTTGCCGAGGGGCATGGCGAGGAGGCGTTCGAGGGTGCCGGAGGTGCGTTCGCGGAGGGTGGCGATCGAGGTCACGAGGAACATCGTGATGAGGGGGAAGATCCCGAGGAGTGAGGCGCCGATGCTGTCGAAGGTGCGCGGGCTGCCGTCGAAGACGTAGCGCAGCAGGGTGAGCATCAGTACGGGGACCAGCAGCATCAGTGCGATGGAGCGCGGGTCGTGGCGGAGCTGGCGCAGGACGCGGCCGGCGGTGGCGAGGGTGCGGGCGCCGTTCATCGCTGGGTCTCCCTTGCGAGTGCGTTGGCTTCGTCGACGAGGCGGAGGAAGCCTTCCTCGACGGTGGCGGAGCCGGTTCGGGTGCGGAGGGCTTCGGGGGTGTCCTGGGCGAGGATCCGGCCGTCGCGCATGAGGAGCAGGTCGTGGCAGCGCTCGGCCTCGTCCATGACGTGGGAGGAGACGAGGATCGTGGTGCCGCGGCGGGCGGTGAGGTCGTGGAAGAGGTTCCACAGGTCGCGGCGCAGGACGGGGTCGAGGCCGACGGTGGGTTCGTCGAGGACGAGCAGCTCGGGCGTGCCGAGGAGGGCGACGGCGAGGGAGACGCGGCTGCGCTGGCCGCCGGAGAGGTTTCCGGCGAGGGCGGTGGCGCGGGCGGTGAGGTCGACGTCGGCGATGGCCCGGTCGACGGCGGCGCGGCAGCGTTCGGCGGCGGGGCGTCCGGGGTCGAGGACGGCGGCGAAGTAGTCGAGGTTCTGCCGGACGGTGAGGTCGTCGTAGACGGAGGGCGCCTGGGTGACGTAGCCGATGCGGGAGCGGAGCTCGGGGTGGCCGGCGGGGCGGCCGAGGACGTCGAGGGTGCCGGTGACGTGGGCCTGGGTGCCGACGACGGCGCGCATGAGGGTGGACTTGCCGCAGCCGGAGGGTCCGAGGAGGCCGGTGATGCGGCCGCGGGGGACGTCGAAGCCGATGCCGTCGAGGACGGTGCGGGGGGTGCGGCCGGTGCCGCGGCGGACGGTGAGGCCGTGGGCGTGGACGGCGGGAGGGGGTTCCTCCGGCTGGTTATTCATCATGTGATGAATAATGCTCGCGGCTGTGCCGCTCGTCAATGAGCCGGGTGTTCGGAGCTACTTCTTGCGCTTGGGACGGCGGGCGGCCGGGTTGCCCGTACGGGCGCTGCGGCGACGGCCGAATTCGGCCACGGCGCGCTCGTACTCGGTGCGGCGGAGCTTCTCGCCGGGGGCCTCGGAGAGGCTGCGCAGGAAGTACGCGATGAGGGAGCCGATGAAACCGATCGTCTTCAGGCCCTTGAGGGCGGCCTCGTCGGAGGACGGGCGCGGGCGGCGGCCGAAGGACTCCCAGGTCTTGGCGAAGGCGATGGCACTGGCGATCGCGAAGAGCACGACGACGGAGATGCTGAGGAAGGGGCCGACGTCCCCGATCTCCAGGCCTTCGTAGGCGAACCGCAGGAGGTACGCGCCGACGACGGCGGCGGCGAGCGAGCCGACGGCCACGCCGGCGCGGCGCAGGGCGTAGCCGTTGTCGTGGTCCACCCAGGAGGTGCCGAAGAACCGGATCGGCTCGGGCTGCGGGCCGGGGGCCGGCGCGGCGGGCGCGGCGGGGCTCTGGCTCTGGTCTCGCTGCTGCTGGTCGTCGCTCACGCTGCCGATTATCCCCCGACGGACAGAGCCCGCCGGGGGTGTCTCACCTGGCAGAACGGTGACGTCGGCCGGGCGGGTCAGCCGCAGCGCGGGGCGACGTAGCCGTCGCTGCCCGTCTTCACGTAGGCGTCGGAGACGAAGCGGCCGTTGCCGATGCAGTCCCACAGGTCCGTGGTGCCGTACGGGCCCGAGACCGTCGTGCCGGGGCACTGGCAGCGGATCGTCACGTACCCGCCAGCCGGGACGGAGTCGATGATCGAGTAGTTGGTGCCCGGGCCGCTGCGGACGTTCACCCGGTAGCCGGGAGCCGTCGGGAAGGTGGGACCCGCGTCGCCGGAGAGGCTCTGGACTTGGCTTGATTCGTTCTCAACGGACATGTGAAATCTCCCCCCATGGGTGCTGCACTGCGCAACGCGCGCAGGGTAGCAAGCCCTTGGATGTTGCCAGGGGCCATCGACTAGGCTCCGGCGGGGGTGGTGAGCGGTGCAGTCGCGGCGTGCGGACTACGCCGGGTTTCCGGAATACGCCGGGCAGTACCGGCTCGAATCCGTGCTCGGCTCCGGCGGCATGGGCGTCGTCCACCTGGCCGCCTCCAGCTCCGGGCTGAAACTCGCCGTCAAGGTCGTGCACGCCCAGCACGCGGTGGATCCCGAGTTCCGGGCCCGGTTCCGGCAGGAGGTCGCGGCCGCGCGAAGGGTGAGCGGTGCTTTCACCGCGCCCGTCGTGGACGCCGACCCGGACGCCGAGCGGCCCTGGATGGCCACCCTCTTCATCGACGCCCCGACCCTGTCCGAGCGGGTGCGCGAACGCGTGCTGGACCCCGTGGAGCTGACGCGGCTCGCCGCCGGGCTGGCGGAGGCCCTGCGGGACATCCACCGCGCCGGGGTGGTGCACCGGGACCTGAAACCGAGCAACGTGCTGATGGCCCCGGACGGGGTGCGCGTCATCGACTTCGGCATCTCGCGCCCGGCCGACAGCGACCTGCGCACGGAGACCGGCAAGCTGATCGGGACCCCGCCGTTCATGGCGCCGGAGCAGTTCCAGCGGCCCCGCGAGGTCGGGACGGCCGCGGACGTGTTCGCGCTGGGCGCGGTGCTGGTGCACGCGGCGACCGGGCGCGGGCCGTTCGACTCCGACAGCCACTACCTCGTCGCGTACCAGGTGGTGCACAGCGAGCCCGACCTGACGGGGCTGCCGGCCCGGCTGGTGCCGATCGTGGCGCGGTGCCTGGCCAAGGACCCGGCGGAGCGTCCGACCGCCGAGGCGCTGATCGCGGAGATGCGCGCCGTGGCGTACCGGACGGGCGAGGACACCCAGGCGTTCATACCGCAGCCCCGGCTGCCGGCGGCGGCCGAGGAACTCACCCACCAGCGGCGGCAGGTCGCCCTCACTGCGGAGCCGCCGCCCGCCCCGCGCCGGCGCCGGATCCGGCCGGCGCTGCTGGCGGCCGGGCTCGGTGTGCTGCTCACGGCGGGGGGCGTCGGCGGGTACCTGTGGCACGCCGCCGGCTCGGACGCGCCGGACCGGCGGCCCGCCGCCGGCACGTCGGCGGGACCGGGCGGGGCGTTCACCCCGTGGTCGGCCTCGCCGGGCACGCCCCCGGTGTCCTGCTCGGCGGCGGCCGACGGCCTGTTCTGCTCGGGGCCGGGGCTGGCGGGCACCCGGCTCGGCGCGGCCGACGGTTCGACGGCCTGGACCGTACGCGCGAAGGCGCCCTCTTCGGGGGTGGCCAGCAGCACCGCCCCGTCGTACGCGGCCGGAGCGGTCGTGGTGATGGCACCCGGCAGCGAACTGGTCCAGGCGCTGGATCCGGGTACGGGCGCCGAGCGCTGGCAGCGGAAGCTGTCCGGCGGCACGCGCGTGGTGACGGCGGGCCCCTACGTGGTCCTGGTCGCGTCGGACGGCACGGTCACCGCCCTCGACGGGGCCGGCGGCACCCAGAAGTGGAGCCGCCACATCGCCGGAGCCGGGTCCGTGTGGTGGGGCGGGGCCGGAGCCGCGGGCGCGCCCGTGCTCTTCGCCGCGACGGCGGACCTCGACGGCAGCTCGACGCAGCTCGTCGAGATCGACGCCGCCACCGGTGCCGTGCGCTGGCAGACCCGGGCCACCGGAGAGCTCCGGCCGATCGGCGTGTCCCGCGGCGCGCTGCACCTGCTCGACAACGCCGCCGGCGTCAGGACGGCCGGGATCGTACGGGTGGACACGGCCACCCACGCCCTGCGCCGGGTCCAGCTGTCGGCCCCGCTGTACGAGACGGAGGCGACGGTGGGCCCCGACGGGACGGTGTACGCCTTCGGCACGCGGGGCGGTCTCGTGGCGATCGGCGCCGAGAAGGAGCTGTGGCGGCTGGAGTCGGGCGCGGCGTTCGCCTCCCGGCCGGTGTTCGCGGACGGGCGGGTCTACCTGTCGGCCGGGGACGGCCGCCTGCTGGCCGTCGACGCCGGCGCGGGGCGGCTCGTCGGCCAGACCAAGCCCCGCATGGCCGCCGGCGCCCAGGGCACCTTCAGCGCCACCCTCCCGGCCCCCGTCGTCGCCGACGGCCGGGTGTACTCCTCCGCCCCCGACGGCACGGTCTTCGCGGTGGACGCGCGGAACCCGGCGGGGTGGTAGGCCACGGCCGCCGCCGGACGGGGTCCGGCGCAGCGCTCCGAAGCCCGGGAGGCGCCCCGGCGCCGAGCGGTGCGAGGAACGCGTCGGAAAGGGGACGCGCGGAACCCCGCCGGGTGGTGACCCACACCGGCGGGGTTCGGGCGGTACAGGGGACTCAGCCCAGCTTCGTCACGTCGCGGACCGCGCCCTTGTCGGCGCTGGTGGCCATCGCCGCGTAGGCGCGCAGGGCCGCCGAGACGGTGCGCTCGCGGTTCTTCGGCGCGTACACGCCGCCCAGCTCCGCGTGACGGGCGGCCAGCTCCTCCGCGGAGACCAGCAGCTCGATGGACCGGTTCGGGATGTCGATGCGGATCCGGTCGCCGTCCCGGACCACCGCGATGTCGCCGCCCGAGGCCGCCTCCGGGGAGGCGTGGCCGATGGACAGGCCCGAGGTGCCGCCGGAGAAGCGGCCGTCCGTCACCAGGGCGCAGACCTTGCCGAGGCCGCGGCCCTTGAGGAAGGACGTCGGGTAGAGCATCTCCTGCATGCCGGGGCCGCCGCGCGGGCCCTCGTAGCGGATGACGACGACGTCGCCCGGCTGGACCTCCTTGCGGAGGATCTTGTCGACGGCCTCGTCCTGCGACTCGCAGACGACCGCCGGGCCCTCGAAGGTCCAGATCGACTCGTCGACGCCGGCGGTCTTCACCACGCAGCCGTCGACGGCGAGGTTGCCGCGCAGCACGGCGAGGCCGCCGTCCTTGGAGTACGCGTGCTCCACGGAGCGGATGCAGCCGCCCTCGGCGTCGAGGTCGAGGCTCTCCCAGCGCTCGGACTGGGAGAAGGCGGTCGCGGAGCGCTTGCAGCCGGGGGCCGCGTGCCACAGCTCCATGGCCACCTCGGACGCCGTGCCGGAGCGGGCGTCCCACTCGCCGAGCCAGTCGTCCAGGCCCTTGGAGTGGACGGTGCTGACGTCCTTGTTGAGGAGCCCGCCGCGGTGCAGCTCGCCGAGGATGGCGGGGATGCCGCCGGCGCGGTGCACGTCCTCCATGTAGTACGTGCCGCCGGGCGCGACGTTCGGGGCGACCTTGGCCAGGCAGGGCACGCGGCGCGAGACGGCGTCGATGTCCTTCAGGTCGTAGTCCAGGCCCGCCTCCTGCGCGGCGGCCAGCAGGTGCAGGATCGTGTTGGTCGAGCCGCCCATGGCGATGTCCAGGGCCATGGCGTTCTCGAAGGCCTCGCGGGAGGCGATGTTGCGCGGCAGGACGGAGTCGTCGCCGTCCTCGTAGTAGCGCTTGGTGATCTCCACGACCGTGCGGCCGGCGTCCTCGTACAGGGCGCGGCGGGCGGTGTGCGTGGCGAGGACCGAGCCGTTGCCGGGGAGGGCCAGGCCGATGGCCTCGGCGAGGCAGTTCATCGAGTTGGCGGTGAACATGCCCGAACACGAACCGCAGGTCGGACAGGCGTTCTCCTCGATGCGCAGGACGTCCTCGTCGGAGACGTTCTCGTTGGAGGCGTCGACCATCGCGTCGATCAGGTCCAGCTTGCGGACGGTGCCGTCCACCAGGGTCGCCTGGCCGGCCTCCATCGGGCCGCCGGAGACGAAGACCACCGGGATGTTGAGGCGCAGCGCGGCCATCAGCATGCCGGGGGTGATCTTGTCGCAGTTGGAGATGCAGATCAGGGCGTCGGCGCAGTGCGCCTCGACCATGTACTCCACGCTGTCGGCGATCAGGTCGCGCGACGGCAGGGAGTACAGCATGCCGGCGTGGCCCATGGCGATGCCGTCGTCGACCGCGATGGTGTTGAACTCGCGCGGGATGGCTCCGGCGGCGCGGATGGCGTCCGAGACGATGCGGCCGACCGGCGCCAGGTGGGTGTGGCCGGGGACGAACTCGGTGAAGGAGTTGGCCACCGCGATGATCGGCTTGCCGATGTCCTCGCTCGCTACGCCCGACGCGCGCATCAGCGCACGAGCGCCTGCCATGTTGCGGCCGTGGGTGACGGTGCGGGACCTCAGCTCGGGCATGCGGTTTCACTCCCCATGAGTGCGGCCGTACGCGGACGGCCGCGACTGCGGATATGGCTCGGTTACGAGGCTACGCCCCCCGCCCGCGATCCGGACAGTCGGTCCGGATGCCGGGACGGCAGGGTCATTCCCCGGTCACTCCCCCGGCCACTCCCGGCCCGCTCCCGGCCCGCTCCCGGCCCGCTCCCCGGTCACTCGCCGGTCAGGTAGCGCTGGAGCGTGGGAGCCACCAGGGCCACGATGTCCTCCGGGTCCGCGGACGCGAGCGGCTCGACCTGGACCACGTACCTCAGGATCGCGATCCCGACCATGTGCGAGGCCGCCAGCTCCGCCCGGAACGTCGGATCCGGGACGTCCAGATCGGCCGCGATCCGCTCCAGCAGCCGGCGCAGCAGCAGCGTGCGCAGCACCTTCGCGGCGGCCTCGTGGGTGAGCGCCGACCGGATCACCGCGAGCATCGGCACCCGGGTGACCGGGTTCTCCCACACCCCCAGGAAGTACCTGACCAGCCTCTCCCCGATGCCGTCGGCGCCAGCCCCGAGGACGGCCGGGAGCACCAGGGCGGGCTCCATCGTGACCTCGATGGCGGCGGCGAACAGGTCGTCCTTGCTGCCGAAGTAGTGGTGCACCAGCGCCGGGTCCACCCCGGCGACCTTCGCGATGCCGCGCACGGACGTCTTGTCGTACCCGCGCTCCGCGAACACCTCGCGGGCCGCCAGCCGGATCCGTTCCTGGGTGCCGGGGCCGTCGTCGGCCTCGTCCTGGCGGGGCCGGCCGGGGCCGCGGCGCCGCTTCACGGGCTCGGTCACCGGCGCCCGGCCGGCTTCGCGAGGTGCTCCCGGGTGAAGGCCAGCGCCTCGGCGAGGTCGGCCTCCCGCTCGGCGGAGGACATGGCGCGCCGCGTGTTGACCTCGATGACCACGTGCCCGTCGAAGGAGGTCCGGGCCAGCCCCTCCAGCAGCTCGGCACAGGGCTGCGTACCGCGTCCGGGGACCAGGTGCTCGTCCTTCGCCGACCCGTTGCCGTCGGCGAGGTGGACGTGCGCCAGCCGGTCCCCCATCCGGTCGATCATCGCGGTGGCGTCGGTGCGGGCGGTGGCGGTGTGCGAGAGGTCGACGGTGAAGTGCCGGTAGTCGTCCTTCGTCACGTCCCACTCGGGCGCGTACGCGAGCATCTCGCGGTCCCGGTAGCGCCACGGGTACATGTTCTCGACGGCGAAGCGCACATCCGTCTCGTCGGCCATCCGCCAGATCCCGGAGACGAAGTCCCGCGCGTACTGCCGCTGCCAGCGGAACGGCGGGTGCACCACGACGGTCGACGCCCCGAGCCGCTCGGCGGCGGCCTGCGCCCGCTGGAGCTTGGTCCACGGGTCGGTGGACCACACCCGCTGGGTGATGAGCAGGCAGGGCGCGTGCACGGCCAGGATCGGCACCTGGTGGTGGTCCGACAGGCGGCGCAGCGCGTCGACGTCCTGGCTCACCGGGTCCGTCCAGACCATGACCTCCACCCCGTCGTAGCCGAGACGGGCGGCGATCTCGAAGGCGGTCGCCGTGGACTCCGGGTAGACGGAGGCGGTGGACAGGGCGACCTTCGGGGTCCGGCTGTTCGGGATACGGAGCGGATCTGCCACGGTGACAGGTTACGGGGCCCCTCACCGGCGGAACGCAAGTGGCGGCACTTTCGTCATACTTTTCGAATGGAAACCGGGACGATGGCCGAAGCCCGCCGCTGGCTGGCGGAACAGGGCGTGGTGGAGACCCCAGGGGGCTGGACCGACCCCGACCACCCGGGCCGCCTCCTCACCGCGAGCGACGTCGCCCACACGTGGGCCGCCCTCGCCCTCACCGAGGACGACCTCGACGACACCGCGCAGGCGGAGCTGGCCCTGGCCCTCGTCGACCTCCTCGACGAGTACTGGGTCACCTGCGAGCTGCACTTCACCTTCCACGGCACCCTCTACGGCGGCCCGCGCCCGAAGGCCCCCCTCTGGAAGGGCTACCGCACCCGCCTGGAAAGGGAACGGAACCCAAAGCCCGTCCGCTACTCCCTCTGGGTCGACTGGTTCGAGAACCGCGCCACCTCCGCCGAGGCCTTCGCGGAAGTCCTGGGCAACGACATCGAGGCCATCGCCGCCTCCCCCACCCCGGCCACCCTCCGCCGCGCGTCCCGCGTCCTGGCCGACTCGGGCCCGGTCCCCTGGGAGACCAAACACCCGGCCTACCTCACGGCCCACCGCCTCCCGGCCCTCCACGAACCCCTCTTCAAGGCCCTCCTCGCGGGCTACCACGACGCCTACGGCGACCTCCACCCCGCCCAGGCCCTCACCCTCCTGGACTCCCTCACCCTCCCCCCGACCACGGAACACCTCCCCCGCCTCCGCACGGTCCTCACGGCGGGCCACGCCAACCACTACCGCAGCCCGGAGGCGTGGGACGCAGCGTCGGACGCACCCCGTTGACCTACTCACGGTGAGTGGGTCCGCATCATTGCGCGCAATCGGCGCTGCCCGCCCGAACGCGGCAATCCACGGCAATCGGCCCGCAGGGTCGGGCAGTTGCCGTGCTCCGAGCCGGAACCTCCGCCACGATCGTCCGCTACACCGACTGGGGGGAGGAGGACGCCGTCACCGTATTCGGCTCCCGTGACCTGTGGGCAGAAGTCACAGCCGCGCTCAACTGGTACGAGCTGCACGACCGCCCGCACATCACCCGGTTCGGCATCAGCGTCGACCGGGACCACCAGCACGCCTGGCTGGACGACCCGGCCCACCCCCTGGAACCCCAGACGTCCGCCGGACGCCAAACCGGGAGGAGCGCGTAGCGATCCATCGCGCCGGGGTGCTCCGCGGGGCTCTCCAGGGCCCGGCTGCCCGGCAGACCAAAGCCCGGCCCCCCGCCTCGTCACTGACGGGCCCGCCCCTCCCGCTCCTGCCCCGTGACCGTTCCTTCGGGGGCTTCCCGGCAGTCTTTCGGCTTTCCGGGGCGGGTCGGTCGGTCAAGGGTGGCCGAAGGCCATCTCGAAGAGACGCGACGAAGGAGCGCCCTTGACGGACCGGCCCGACACGGAAGGACGATGGACTGCCGGGAAACCCCCGCCCCTCCCCGAGACCGCCCCGGGGAATCCCGCTCCCACCACCCGGCCCGCACCCAGGGAGGCGGGTGGGCAGGCGCCGACCGGCGGCCGGGGTCGAGGGGGAGATGGCGGGCCCGCACCGTGAATCCGTCGCGGAGAACCCGCACGGGAGACCCGCACCGCAAGCCCCCTACAGACCCGCCCCGCGCCGCAAGCCCCGTACGAGCGCGCCCGCGCCGCAAGCCCCGTACGCCCCCTACGGCAGGTGGTCCAGCCTCCGCAGGATGACGCCCTCGCGGAGGGCCCAGGGGCAGATCTCCAGCTGGTCGACGCCGAAGAGGTCCATCGCCGCCTCCGCCACCAGCGCGCCCGCCAGGAGCTGGGCGGCGCGGCCCTCCGAGACGCCCGGGAGCGCGGCGCGTTCGGCGGTGGTCATCGCCGTGAGGCGGGGTACCCACTCCTCCAGGGACTTCCGGGTCAGGTCGCGCTGCACGTACAGGCCGTCGGCCTCGCGGGCCGCGCCGGCGATGCGGGCCAGCTGCTTGAAGGTCTTCGACGTCGCCACCACGTGGTCCGGCGCCCCGAAGCGGCTGAACTCGCCGACCGTCCGGGCGATCTGCGCCCGGACGTGCCGACGCAGCGCCCGCACGTCGGCGGGGTCCGCGAGGTCGCCCGGGAGCCAGGCCGAGGTGAGGCGGCCCGCGCCCAGCGGCAGGGAGGCGGCGGCGTCGGGGTCCTCGTCAATGCCGTACGCGATCTCCAGCGAGCCCCCGCCGATGTCGAGGACCAGCAGCTTCCCGGCCGACCAGCCGAACCACCGCCGGACCGCGAGGAAGGTCAGCCGGGCCTCGTCCTCGCCGCTGAGCACCGGCAGCTCGACGCCGGTCTCGGCCTTGACCCGGGCGAGGACCTCGTCGGCGTTCGGGGCCTCGCGCACCGCGCTGGTCGCGAAGGGCAGCACGTCCTCGCAGCCCTTGTCCTCGGCCGCCTGCACCGCGCCGGCGATCGCCGCGACGAGGCGTTCGACGCCTTCGGGGCTGACCGCGCCGTGCTCGTCGAGCAGCTCGGCGAGCCGCAGCTGCACCTTGTGGGAGTGCGCGGGCTGCGGGCGCGCGCCAGGGTGCGCGTCCACCACCAGCAGATGGATCGTGTTCGAACCCACGTCAAGGACACCGAGTCTCATACGGGAAACGCTACTGGGCCGAACGCGGAGCGGTGGAGGAAGGGGCGCTTAGGCTGGGCTTGTGCCAAATACGAAGAAGGCCAGCAAGAGCAGGACCGAGATCAAGAAGAAGAACAAGGTGTCGGACGAGAAGGGCCTCGACTTCCCCCGGGCCTGGGTGGAGTTCCCCGATCCCGCCGACGACGAGCAGGTCTTCCGCTGCGACCTGACCTGGCTGACCTCCCGCTGGACGTGCATCTTCGGCAGCGGCTGCCAGGGCATCCAGGCGGGCCGTGCCTCCGACGGCTGCTGCACCCTCGGCGCGCACTTCTCCGACGAGGACGACGAGAAGCGGGTCGCCGAGCACGTCGCCCGGCTCACGCCGGAGCTGTGGCAGTTCCACGACGTCGGCAGCGAGTCGGGCTGGACCCAGCTGGACGACGACGGGGACAAGCAGACCCGCCGCTGGGACGGCGCCTGCATCTTCCTGAACCGGCCCGGGTTCCCCGCCGGAGCGGGCTGCTCCCTGCACATCCTGGCGCTGCGCAGCGGCCAAGAGCCGCTGGAAACGAAGCCCGACGTGTGCTGGCAGCTGCCCATCCGGCGGACGTACGACTGGATCGACCGGCCGGACGACACCCGCGTCCTCCAGGTGTCGATCGGCGAGTACGACCGGCGCGGCTGGGGCCCGGGCGGCCACGACCTGCACTGGTGGTGCACGTCGGCGACGTCCGCGCACGGTGCGGGCGACCCGGTGTACGTGTCGTACCGGGCGGAGCTGACGGAGCTGATGGGCAAGGAGGGCTACGCGGAGCTGGTGAAGCTGTGCGAGGCGCGGCTGGCCTCGCTGCTGCCGATGGCCCCGCACCCCGCCGACCCGCAGTAGCCGGGTCCCCTCGGCGCTCCTCAGCCGCCGGAGGCCCCCGGGTCGGGGGAAACCGTTCCTCCTGAGGACGGTGCCGGGGTCGCCGGGTCCGTCGGAGCCGGCGTGGGCGTCGGGGTCGGGGTGGGGTCCGGCGCCGGGGGGGTCGGCGTGGGCGTCGGGGTCGGAGTCGGGTCCGGCGCCGGGGGCGTCGGCGTGGGGTCGGGGGCGGGCGGGGTCGGCTCGGTGGTGGGCGCCGGGCGGCCGCGGCCCTGGATGGAGATCACCGCCCCGCCGGGGTCGACGCCGACCCGGGCCGTCCAGGCGCCGACGGGCTGGGCCGCGGTGTCGACGGTGATCCGGAGGGTGACCGATTCTCCGGGCGCGAGGGTGCCCGCCGTCTGGCTCGCCCGCAGCCAGGGCGCGTCCGACCAGAGCCGCCAGTCGACCGGGCTGCCGCCGGAGGCGGTGAGGGTGAGCAGGGTGGTGGCGCCGCGGGTGGCGGCGGCGACCGTGAGGCGGCCGGGCGCGCCGGGGCCGCCGGCCTCGGGGGTGGCGGGGGCGCCGGCGCTGATGACCTCGACGGAGACGTCGGGGGTTTCGCTGCCGGGGGCGAAGCCGGGCTCGCCGGTGGTGTGGGCGGTGTTCCCGGTGTTCTCGTACCCGGTGAGGGGGCGGCCGGCGGCGTACGGGGGCGGGATCTGCGATTCGCTGGCCGAGATGCGGGTGCCGTCTCCCCCGACGGGTTCGGCGGTGGAGGGCGCGCCCCGGTACGCGGCCCACAGCGCGAGTACGGGTGCCGCGACGACGGTGGCCACGACGGTGGTGGTCACCGCCCGGGCCCGGAACCGGTCGCGGCGGGCGGCGCGGTCCTTGGGGTCCATGGGGAAGCCGGTGCGGTCGAAGCGGGGGCCGGGGCGGCCGCCGCGGCGCCGGCCGGAGCGCAGCATCGCGGCGTGGACGGCGGTGCGGGGGGCGGGGACGAGGGGCAGGGCGGCGTTGATGCCGCCGGAGCCGGGCCAGGGCGCGCCGGCGCCGACGCGTTCGGCGACGCGTCGGCAGCGCGGGCAGTCGTCGACGTGGCGGACGAGCTCGGCGCGCAGGGGTGCGGACAGCAGCACCTGGCCGGGGCCGTCGCCGTCGTCGTCGCCGGTGATGCGGGAGACGGACGGGCAGTTGGCGGTCTCGACGACGGCGAGGGCGGCGCGGGTGCGTTCGACCTCGCAGGCGGCGCCGGAGAGCAGGTCCCGGGCGGTGGTGGGGGCGGTGCCGAGGACGGCGGCGAGTTCGGTGACGCCGAGGCGGTGGCGGACGGCGAGTTCGAGGGCCTCGCGCTGCTCGGGGGTGGTGCCGGCGGCTTCGGGCCAGGCGAGCCGGGCGAGCTCGGTCCGGCGGTACGCGCTCACGTCGAGCGGGCGGTGTGCCCGGGGCGCATGCTCGGGGTCGGTGTGCTCCGGCGTGCGCTGGTCCGGTGTGCGCTGGTCCGGTGTGCGTCGTGCGGAATGCGCGCCCTGGCGTACGCGCCGCCGCTCGGCCAGCCGGCGCAGGCAGGCCCAGCGGGCCAGGGCGTACAGCCAGGCCCGCCGGTCGCCCTCGTCCGGACATCGGCCGGGGTGCCGTTCGGCCACGGCGAGGACGTCGCCGAGCACGTCGGCGGCGGCGTCGTGGTCGCAGAGGACGGAGAGGCAGTAGGTGAAGAGCCCGTCGAGGTAGGGCTCGTGCCGGAAGGGCGGGGGCGCCTGGGGCTCCGGGGCCTCCGCGACCTCCGTGCGAAGGGTTCCGCCGGCTCCGTCACCGCCCCCCGCACCGGCCTCGGCTCCTACCTCAAAGGACGCATCACCGGCAACAGGTGTCACCCCCGCCTCACCCGTTCCGCCTGCCGGATCCGTCCGGTCCGCTCGGGGCGTGCCCCCGTGCGCCCGGTGTGCGCCGGTGCGCGATACGGGGTCTCCCTGGTCGCTGCTCTTCACTCGGCGAACCGTAGGCGGCGCGCCGGTGACCCTCCGGAAGCCTTCCGGGCTTTTAGCCCTTAAGGGTGAACAGATCGCCACTCCGCTGACAGCGGCCCTGACGCCGGCCCGCGCCCGTTGTCGGCGGCGACGGCTACCGTGGGCGGCATGGCTGCCCGTACCTCCCGCTCGTCCGCCAAGGACCGCCCGTCCTACCGCTGCTCCGAATGCGGCTGGACCACCGCGAAATGGCTCGGCCGGTGCCCCGAGTGCCAGGCCTGGGGAACCATCGAGGAGATGGGCGCGCCCGCCGTGCGCACCACCGCGGCCGGCCGCGTCTCGTCCGCCGCGCTGCCGATCGCCCAGGTCGACGGCAAGACCGCGACCGCCCGCAGCACCGGCGTGGACGAGCTGGACCGGGTCCTCGGCGGCGGCCTCGTCCCGGGCGCGGTGGTGCTGCTGGCCGGCGAGCCGGGCGTCGGCAAGTCGACGCTGCTGCTGGACGTCGCCGCGAAGGCGGCCACCGGCGACCACCGCACCCTCTACGTCACCGGCGAGGAGTCCGCGAGCCAGGTGCGGCTGCGGGCCGACCGGATCAACGCCCTCAACGACCACCTCTACCTCGCCGCCGAGACCGACCTGTCCGCCGTACTGGGCCACCTCGACCAGGTCAACCCCTCGCTGCTGGTCCTGGACTCCGTCCAGACCATCGCCTCCCCCGAGATCGACGGCGCACCCGGCGGCATGGCCCAGGTCCGCGAGGTCGCCGGGGCGCTGATCCGCGCCTCGAAGGAGCGGGGCATGGCCACCCTCCTCGTCGGCCACGTCACCAAGGACGGCGCCATCGCCGGCCCCCGCCTGCTGGAGCACCTCGTGGACGTGGTGCTCAGCTTCGAGGGCGACCGGCACGCGCGGCTGCGCCTGGTGCGCGGCGTGAAGAACCGTTACGGGGCCACGGACGAGGTCGGCTGCTTCGAGCTGCACGACGAGGGCATCACCGGGCTCGCCGACCCCAGCGGGCTGTTCCTGACCCGCCGGGCCGAGGCGGTGCCGGGCACCTGCCTGACCGTGACCCTGGAGGGCAAGCGCCCGCTGGTCGCCGAGGTGCAGGCGCTCACCGTCGACTCGCAGATCCCCTCCCCGCGCCGCACCACCTCGGGCCTGGAGACCTCGCGCGTCTCGATGATGCTGGCGGTGCTGGAGCAGCGCGGGCGGATCACCGCACTGGGCAAGCGGGACATCTACAGCGCGACCGTGGGCGGGGTGAAGCTGACCGAGCCGGCCGCCGACCTGGCGATCGCGCTGGCCCTGGCCTCGGCGGCGAGTGACGTGCCGCTGCCGAAGAACCTGGTCGCCATCGGGGAGGTCGGCCTCGCCGGGGAGGTGCGGCGGGTGACCGGTGTGCAGCGGCGCCTGGCCGAGGCGCACCGGCTCGGCTTCACGCACGCGCTGGTCCCGGCGGATCCGGGGAAGGTACCGGCGGGCATGAAGGTGACCGAGGTGGCGGACGTCGGGGACGCGCTGCGGGTGCTGCCGCGCGGGCGCTCGCGTACGCCGTCCAGGGAGCGGGCGGCGGCGGAGTAGGGCGGAGCGGACCCGCACGAGCCGGCCCGCCAGGCGGAACGCTCCCCTCCGCCGACGGGGCCGAACGGCAGGTCAGCGGGCCGACACGAGCCGGACGCGGACCGGACCCGCCACCCGGCTGGGGTCCCCCGACGGGTGGGCCGCAAGGCCCGTACGGGGCCTCGTGGCGGCGGTACGGGCCAAGCCCCGGCGGGCGCACAGCGTGCGCCGGTAGACTTTGTGCTGGTCCGCCCGGCCGTACGCGGCGGCGCAACCCGCGACCGGAGGAGTGCAGTGGCAGCCAAGGACGGGGCAGCAGCATCCGGGAAGTCCGGCGCGAGCTCCAAGCACGAGGCGTTGATGCGCGCTTCGCTCAGCGCGGTCGCGCCTGGTCAGCCCCTGCGCGACGGGCTGGAGCGGATCGTCCGCGGCAACACGGGCGGCCTGATCGTCCTCGGCATGGACAAGGCCGTCGAGGCGATGTGCACCGGCGGCTTCGTGCTGGACGTGGAGTTCACCGCGACCCGGCTGCGCGAGCTGTGCAAGCTCGACGGGGCGCTCATCCTCGACAAGGACATCACCAAGATCCTGCGCGCCGGCGTACAGCTGGTGCCCGACGCGTCGATCCCCACGGAGGAGACGGGCACCCGTCACCGCACGGCGGACCGCGTCTCCAAGCAGTGCGGCTTCCCGGTCGTGTCGGTGTCCCAGTCGATGCGGCTCATCGCCCTGTACGTGGACGGCGAACGGCGCGTCCTGGAGGAATCCGGGGCGATCCTGTCCCGGGCCAACCAGGCGCTGGCGACGCTGGAGCGGTACAAGCTGCGCCTGGACGAGGTCGCGGGCACGCTGTCGGCACTGGAGATCGAGGACCTCGTCACCGTCCGCGACGTGACCGCCGTCGCGCAGCGGCTGGAAATGGTTCGCCGGATCGCGACGGAAATCGCCGAGTACGTGGTCGAACTGGGCACGGACGGGCGACTGCTCTCGCTCCAGCTGGACGAGCTGACGGTCGGCATCGAGCAGGAGCGGGAGCTGGTCATCCGGGACTACGTTCCGGAACCGACGGCGAAGCGTTCCCGCACGGTGGAGGAGGCGCTCCCGGCGCTGGACGCCCTGTCGCATCCGGAACTGCTGGAGCTGGCGATCGTCGCGAAGGCACTCGGGTACACGGGCTCCCCGGAGACCCTGGACTCGGCGGTGTCGCCCCGCGGGTACCGGCTGCTGGCGAAGGTGCCGAGGCTGCCGGGGGCGATCATCGAGCGGCTCGTGGAGCACTTCGGCGGGCTGCAGAAGCTGCTGGCGGCGTCGGTGGACGACCTCCAGACCGTCGACGGCGTCGGCGAGGCCCGTGCGCGCAGCGTCCGCGAGGGGCTGTCCCGCCTGGCGGAGTCCTCGATCCTGGAGCGGTACGTCTAGCCGCTCCCCTGCGGGGTGCGGGTGGTGTGCCGCTGCGCGGAGCCTGCCCCTCCCCACCCTTCGCCCGTTCCCCAGGGCTGCACCCCGGACCCCCTCCTGGGGGCTCCGCCCCCAGACCCCCGCGCCTCAAACGCCGGCGAGGCTGATTTCAGCCTCGCCGGCGTTTGAGGCGCGGGTCCGGGCAGCGCCCGGGGAACGGTGGAAGGGCGGGTAGGGGACCCGTTCCGCGCAGCGGCAACGCACCCGCAGACGACCAACCGGCACCGGCCACCCGAACCGGCCCCGCCCGGCAGGCCGCCGGACGGAGTCCGGCGCAGTGGCGCGAAGCCGGGGAGGCCGCCCGCGGCCGCACCGCGCAAGCGGCGCGTCAAGAAATCAGTCCTGCTTCAGGACGAAGGACGTGCGGGCCACCGGGAGCCCCGGAGCCTTGACCTCGACCACGTACGTGTCGGGCGCCGGGTTCCCCTGCGGAGGGTTCTGGCACTGGTCCGCCGCACTCGGCTTCCGGTCCCACTCCACCGACTGCTTCGCCTCACCCTGCGCCGGCAGCCGGAAGAACGCGTTGGCCGCGCCCGTCGGGCAGTCGGCGGAGGACCAGACGGCCTTGGCGCCCGTCGTCTGGAAGATGGTCACGACCGCCTGCCTCGGGCCCAGCCCGAACTTGCAGGTGCTGCCGGACGTGTTGCGGACGAGCAGTTCGAGGCGGGGCTTCTCGTTCGTCTCGTACTCGTTCTTCACGCTCTTCACCTCCCACTGCAGCGCGCTCGCCGGGCACGTCGGCAGCGGGGAGTCCGCCGGGACCTGGGCCTGGGAGGAGCCGCCGGAGGCGGACGAACCGCCGCTCGCACCGGAGTTGGCCCCGGTGCCGCCCGCGTCGCCGTTCTTGGCCGGGCCGGTGGCTCCCGCACCCCCGCCCGACTCCGCGCGGCCGCCGGGGGCCTGACTGATCGCCGGGCCGCTGCCGGAGGGGCCGGGGGTGATGGTGCGCACGGGTCCGGAGCCGTCGCCGCCGCCCTTGCCGTTCGTACTCGTCTTGCCGGCACCGGAACTGACGAACCATACGGCGAGCAGCGCGACGAGCGCGGCGACGGACGCCAGCACGGCCCTCCGCCGCCAGTAAATGGAGGAGGGGAGCGGCCCGACCGGATTGCGCAGAGATCCCACGCACCGAACCTTACGAGAACTCGTGCCGCGTTCAGCGCCCCACATGCCGCACATCCGGCAGGTTTTGCCGATGATCATCCTGCGGGACTACCCGGGAACGCCCATATCAGGCCAGGGGGCTGACACGGCCGCGACGGGGCGCCGAGTACGGTCGGTGACCATGGACAGCTCCGACCTCTATCGCGACATCACCGACTTCGCCCACACCACGCCCCATTGGGTGCAGAAGGTGGTCGAGGTCTGGACCGAGTACGGCCTCCTCGTGTTCGGCCTGCTCTACATATCCGTCTGGTGGCGTGCGCGCGGGAAACAGGGCGGGGAGCCCCGGGCCCTCGCCCTGTCCGTGCTCGCGCCGCTGGTGACCGCGCTCGTGTACGTCGCGTCCGAGATGGTGAAGTCCACCGTCGACGAGGAGCGGCCCTGCCGGGCGGTGGCCGGGGCGGCCGCCTCCCTGATCCCCTGTCCGCCCTACGGCGACTGGTCCTTCCCCAGCAACCACTCCGCCATCGCCGGCGCCGCCGCCGTCGCCCTGGCGCTGGCCGTGCCCCGCCTGGCGTGGCTGACGGTGCCGATGGGCGTGCTGATGGCCTTCTCCCGCGTCTTCGTCGGGGTGCACTACCCCCACGACGTCGGCATGGGCCTGCTGCTGGGCGCCTCGCTGGCCGTCCTCGCCGTGGCGGCGCTGACCGGTCCGATGATCAGGCTCATCACCGCCGTACAGGGGAGCGGCAACCGCTTGGCCGTCTGGTTCACCGGTCCGGGCCCCGCGCGCCGGCCCTGAAACGTGCCAGGATGCCGTTGCCATGACTGCATCCCCCTCGCACACCTCCGCGTCCCCCGCACCCCCGACCTCCGCGCTGCACGCCCCCGTCATCGCGTGGTTCGACGAGCACGCCCGCGACCTCCCCTGGCGCCGCCCCGAGGCGGGCCCCTGGGGGGTGATGGTCAGCGAGTTCATGCTCCAGCAGACCCCCGTCAGCCGGGTGCTGCCGGTGTACGAGCAGTGGCTCGCCCGGTGGCCCCGGCCCGCCGACCTGGCCGCCGAGGCGCCGGGCGAGGCCGTACGGGCCTGGGGGCGGCTGGGCTACCCGCGGCGGGCGCTGCGCCTGCACGGCGCGGCCTCGGCGATAACGGAACGGCACGGCGGCGACGTGCCCCGGGACCACGCCCAGCTGCTCGCGCTGCCCGGGATCGGCGAGTACACGGCCGCCGCGGTGGCCTCCTTCGCGTACGGGCAGCGGCACGCGGTGCTCGACACCAACGTGCGCCGGGTCTTCGCGCGCGCCGCGACCGGGATCGAGTACCCGCCGAACGCCACCACCGCCGCCGAACGCCGGCTGGCCCGGGAGCTGCTGCCCGGGGACGAGCCGACGGCGGCCCGCTGGGCGGCGGCCTCCATGGAGCTCGGCGCGCTGGTGTGCACCGCGAAGAGCCCGGACTGCGTCCGCTGCCCGGTGGCGGGGCTGTGCGCGTGGCGGCTGGCGGGGAAGCCCCCGCACGACGGGCCGCCGCGGCGCGGTCAGACGTACGCCGGGACCGACCGCCAGGTGCGCGGCAAGCTGCTGGCGGTGCTCCGGGAGGCGGTGGGCGCGGTTCCGCAGGCGGTGCTGGACACGGTGTGGGACGAGCCGGTCCAGCGGGCCCGCGCGCTGGACGGGCTGGTGTCGGACGGGCTGGTGGAGCCCCTCGCGCACGGGATGTACCGGCTGCCGCAGAGCTGACGCGCGGCCGGCGGGCCCCCGGCTCCGCGTCCCTCGGAATTCACTCGAAGTTGACTCGATGATTCCGTTTGGGGCCGGGAAACCGCAGCTCACGGGCACTGTTACACAACCTACGGGTGTCCGTGCGCCCACCGCAGGCTGACCCGCACAGTGCCGTGACAACCCCTCCGTAACTTCGGATCCGTAAGACAGCGGGTACGGGGAACGCAGTGGAGGCGGTCGGAATGGCGCACGGAGAGGTACTCGAGTTCGAGGAGTACGTACGCACTCGGCAGGACGCCCTGCTGCGCAGCGCACGGCGCCTGGTCCCGGACCCCACGGACGCCCAGGACCTGCTCCAGACCGCCCTCGTGCGCACCTACGGCCGCTGGGAGGGCATCGCCGACAAGTCCCTCGCCGACGCCTACCTGCGCCGCGTCATGATCAACACGCGGACCGAGTGGTGGCGGGCCCGCAAGCTCGACGAGGTCCCCACCGAACAGCTCCCGGACGCCTCCGTCGAGGACGGCTCCGACCAGCGCGCCGACCGCGCCCTGCTGATGGACATCCTCAAGGTGCTCGCGCCCAAGCAGCGCAGTGTCGTGGTGCTGCGACACTGGGAGCAGATGAGCACCGAGGAGACGGCCGCGGCGCTCGGTATGTCGGCGGGAACCGTGAAGAGCACACTGCACCGCGCCCTGGCCCGGCTCCGTCAGGAGCTGGAGAGCCGGGACCTGGACATGCGTGCCCTGGAACGCGGTGACCACACCATGCGCTACGAGGGGCGGGAGCGGTGCGCGGCCTGAACGGCCAAAGCCTGAGCGGCAAAAGCTCGCTGGTACTCATGTCGGCGGGGACCTCGGTCCTCGTCGGCACAGTGCTGTTCGCGGCCGGGTGCTCCGCCGGGGGCACCGGCCTGCGCGACGGCGGGCCCGCGCGCACCGACCCGGTCGCGCGCAGCAACCAGCCCACCGGCGGCCCCTCCAAAGCGCCCGCCCCCGGGCACTCCGCCGCCGCGTCCACCGGCAGCCCGGTCAAACGGGTCGACCCGGTGGCCCTGCTGAAGGCCGACCCCAAGGTCAGCGCCGAGATCAAACGGGACCTCAAGCCCTGCACGGGCAAGGAGTACCCGATCGACGTCAGCTACGGGAAGATCACCGGCAGCACCGTCGTCGACGTCGTCGTCAACGTCCTGTCCTGCGCCGACGCGCTCGGCCGGGGCTCCTACGTCTACCGGTCCGACGGCACCACGTACGAGAACGTCTTCGCGGACGAGCAGAAGCCTGTCTACGCGGAGATCGACCGCGGCGACCTCATCGTCAGCAAGCCCGTCTACGGGCACGACGCCGCGCCCTCCGAACCCTCCGGCGAGGACATCATCACGTACCGCTGGAACGGCGAGCGCTTCGCCGAACAGGACCGGGTGCACTCGGAGTACAGCAACGTGTACAACCCCGGGTTGCAGCCGGCCCCGGCCGTCACCCCCAAGAACGACTGACCGTACCGACGATGGAACCGGAGTGAGGCTGGGCATGGCCGAGACCCACGTGCTGTTCGTGGAGGACGACGACGTCATCCGCGAGGCCACGACCCTGGCGCTGGAACGCGACGGGTTCGTGGTCACCGCCATGCCCGACGGCCTGTCCGGCCTGGAGTCCTTCCGGGCCGACCGGCCCGACATCGCCCTGCTCGACGTGATGGTCCCCGGCATGGACGGCGTCAGCCTCTGCCGGCGCATCCGCGACGAGTCCACCGTCCCCGTCATCATGCTGTCGGCGCGCGCCGACAGCATCGACGTGGTCCTCGGCCTGGAGGCCGGCGCGGACGACTACGTCACCAAGCCCTTCGACGGCTCGGTCCTCGTCGCCCGCATCCGCGCCGTGCTGCGCCGCTTCGGCCACGCCGGCGGCCCGCAGAACGGCGCGAACGGCTCCTCCGACACCGACGGCTCCGGCGAACGCGGCGTCCTGTCCTTCGGCGACCTGGAGGTCGACACCGAGGGCATGGAGGTCCGCAAGGCCGGCGCCCCCGTCGCCCTGACCCCCACCGAGATGCGGCTGCTGCTGGAGTTCTCCTCCGCGCCCGGCACCGTCCTGTCCCGCGACCGGCTCCTGGAGCGGGTCTGGGACTACGACTGGGGCGGCGACACCCGCGTCGTGGACGTCCACGTCCAGCGGCTGCGCACCAAGATCGGACAGGACCGGATCGAGACGGTCCGAGGCTTCGGATACAAGCTCAAGGCATGAGTAGAACCGCATGAGGCGCATCACCCTCCGCACGGGGATCCGCTGGAAGATCACGCTCGCCATCGCCGCCGTCGGCGCGCTCACCGCGCTCGCCCTGAGCCTGGTGGTGCACAGCGCTGCCCGCGTGTCGATGATGGAGAGCGCCCGGGACCAGGAACTGGAGCGGGTCCAGTACATCGCCCGCACCCCCGACGCCGGGCGCAAGCCCATCTGGGGCGCCAAGATCAACGACCCCGAGCTCCCCGCCGAGCTGCGCGAGAAGGCCCGCTCCGGGCGGCGCGGCACCTACGTGCAGGAGTACCCGAAGCGGGCCCCCGAGGTGTGGGCGGCCGTGCCGCTCGGCAACGGGCAGGTGCTGTCCATGCACCACCAGTTCCGCGAGAGCGCCAACATGGTGCGCGACCTGGACCGGGCCCTGGTCGTCGGCTCCCTGGCCGTGGTGATCGGCGGCTCCGCCATGGGCGTCCTCATCGGCGGCCAGATCTCGCGCCGGCTCCGCGAGGCCGCGGCCGCCGCACAGCGGGTGGCGCACGGGGACCCCGAAGTACGCGTACGGGACGCCGTGGGCGGTGTCGTACGGGACGAGACCGACGACCTGGCCCGGGCCGTGGACGCCATGGCCGACGCCCTCCAGCAGCGGCTGGAGGCCGAGCGGCGGGTCACGGCGGACATCGCGCACGAACTCCGGACCCCCGTCACCGGCCTGCTCACGGCCGCGGAACTGCTGCCCCCGGGCCGGCCCACCGAGCTGGTGCGCGACCGGGCGCAGGCGATGCGGGCCCTGGTCGAGGACGTACTGGAAGTCGCCCGACTCGACGGCGCGTCCGAGCGGGCCGAACTCCAGGACGTGGCGCTCGGCGAGTTCGTGTCCCGGCGGGTGGCCTCGCTGATGCCGGACGCCTCGGTACGGGTCGTCGCCGACGAGATCGTCAGCACGGACCCGCGCCGGCTGGAGCGGATCCTCGGAAACCTGCTGGCCAACGCCATGCGGTACGGGCGGGCCCCGATCCAGGTCGACGTGGAGGGCCGGGTCGTCCGCGTCCGGGACCACGGACCGGGCTTCCCCGAGGCACTGCTGCGCGAGGGCCCGAGCCGCTTCCGGACCGGGTCCACGGACCGGGCCGGCGTCGGCCACGGACTCGGCCTGACCATCGCGGAGGGGCAGGCCCGGGTGCTCGGCGCCCGGCTGACGTTCCGCAACGTCGCCGCGCGCGGCGGAGCGGAGAACGAGGGCGCCGCCGCGGGCGCGGTGGCGGTGCTGTGGCTGCCGGAACACGCCCCGACGGCGACGGGAAGCTTCCCGATCATCCAGCTCCCGGGCTGACGGCCGTTCCCGGCGATGTTCTAGCATCCGTGCCATGACTGACGGTACGGATCGCCCGAACAGCCCCCAGCCCGGCCCCGCCCCGGGGAGCGGCGGCTACGGATTCCCGCCGCAGACCCCGAACCCCTACCAGCCGGGCCCCGCACAGGGGCAGCCGGCCGGCGGCGGCTTCGGCCCGCCCCCGGGCCCGCCCGAGGAAGCGTTTCCCCCCGCCGCCACCACGCCCCTCCCCTCCCCGTCCACACCGGACTGGCAGGCGATGGCCGACGCCACCGAGGTGCAGCAGCGCAAGCGGAAGCGGCTGACGATCGGCATCGGGGCGCTCGCGCTCGTCCTGGTGGCGGGCGGCGCGGGGTTCCTCGTCCTGAACGGCTCCGACGACGACCCGAAGGACCCTCCGGCGGTCGCCGCCTCGGACTCGCCGAGCGCCTCCGGCAGCCCCTCCGCCCAGTCCCCGGACGGCAAGACCCCCGAGGACGACTCCCCCACCGTGCCGGGCGAACCGAACCTGCTGCGCGACCGCAGCGGCAAGATGGGCATAGCCCTGGGGCCGGGCGCCTCACTCGGCGAACTGGCCAAGCGGACCGAGGTCCGCTTCAAGGGCACCGCGGACTCCTACGCGCAGGGCGCCGAACCCGCAGTGGACGTCACGAAGAGCTTCACCGTCTCCACCCGCGCCTACAACGTGGCCGAGTCCGGCTCGCGCATGGCGGTGAGCCAGGGCGACGGGGACTCGTACTCCTTCGAGCTGGGCTTCGAGGTCGTGAACGGCAAGAAGGCCTGGGTGTTCCGCGTGCAGACCGGCGACAAGGGCCAGGGGGCCACGGCGCAGCAGGTCGTCGCGGACAACGTGGACACCACGCGGCAGTGGACGCTGCTGACGGGGACCTACGACGCGGAGAAGAAGACCATCGCGCTGTGGGTGGACGACAAGCAGGCCGGCCAGGCACAGGTCTCCGGCATCTGGGCCGGTCCGGGCCCCCTCCAGCTGGGCCGGGCCCGCCACCACGGGATCTGGAGCGCCGCGTGGGACGGTCCGCTGGACCACATCCGGACCTTCAACCAGGCGCTGAACCAGGAACAGGTCACGGGCCTGAAGAACAACAAGATCGGGAAGGCCAAGCCCACCCACTCCTGGCTGATCTGACCGGGGTCAGGATCAGACGGTCACGCCGGCGTTGCGCAGGAAGGCCACCGGGTTGACGGCCGAGCCGTAGTTCGGGGTCGTACGGATCTCGAAGTGCAGGTGCGGGCCGCTGCTGTTGCCGGTGTTGCCGGACAGCGCGATCTGCTGGGCGGCGGAGACCTTCTGGCCGATCTTCACCTGGATCTTCGAGAGGTGCGCGTACTGGGAGTACGTGTTGTTCGCGTGCTTGATCACGATGGCGTTGCCGTACGCGGGACCGTCGCCGCCACCGTTCGGGCCGGCCTTCACGACGGTGCCGGCGCCGGCGGCCTTGACCTTGGTGCCGGTCGGGACGGCGAAGTCCTGGCCGGAGTGCTTGTGGGCCCACATGTTGCCGCCCTTGCCGAAGGTCGCGGACAGCGTGTAGCTGTCGACGGGCTTCGCCCACAGGGAGGTCTTCGCAGCCGCGGCCGCGGCCTTGGCCTGCGCCTCGGCCTGCGCCTGGACGGCGGCCACCTCGGCGGAGGCGGACAGGGTGCTGGGGGCCTCGTCTGCGAAGGCGGCGGTCGTCCCGGCCCCGAGAGCCAGCAGCGCACCGAGACCGGTGGCGGCGAGGGCGGTACGGGTACGACGGGTGCTGACGCGCTTCGCGGACATGTGGAGACCTCCGGGGCCGGGGACAAGGGCGTGTTCGGGCAAGAAAGATCCCGGCGCTGCGGACCGAACCGCCACTGCCGGGCTTGCCCCACCTTGGTAACCCGTGCCCCCGGGCTTCCCCAAACGTCCCTTTTACTACCCCGACTCGTAGCCGCCCGATGGATCTCCCCGCTCTTGACGGCACCCGTACTGGGCCGACACAGGGACAAAACAGGACACCAAAATCTACGAGAGCTCCTAGTAGGTCCGTTTTGCCCTGTGCGGCTTGTCACCGCCCCCAGGACGTTTGCCCCACCCCGAACAGGCCCAAGGCCTGGAACCGGGAGGGGGCGGGGGCAGTCGGGGGCGCGGCACGGGCGGGCCGGCGTCCGGGGGCGGTAGCCCCCGGACGGTCTCAGAGAGGGTTGGGGGCTTCCCGGCAGTCCATCGTCCTTCCGGTTCGCACCGGTCCCTCAAGGGCGCTCCTTCGTCGCGTCGCTACGCGATGGCCTTCGGCCACCCTTGACCGACCGGCACGAACCGGAAAGCCGAAAGACTGCCGGGAAACCCCCAAAGAAACGGTCACCGGGCAGAGGCTGGAGGGACGGGCCCGTCAGCGACGAGCGAGGGGCCGGGCCCCGGCCCGCCGGGCATCCGGGCCGTCCAGCCCCGGCCCAGGGCCAGGGGCACGGCTACCTGCACGAAAAGTCGATCAGAGCAGGCCAGGGAGCCGACAGGCGCGACAGATCGCTACGCGCTCCTCCCGGCTTGGCGTCCGGCGACCGCCTGGGGCTGATACCTGCACCAAAAGTCGATCAGAGCAGCGTGGGAGCGCAGGGGCGCGTCAGATCGCTACGCGCTTCTCCCGTTTCGGCGTCCCGCGGCCGTCTGGGGCTGGGATGGGCGAGAAAGACGGCGTGCGGGCCTTCTGTGTGCCTGTGACCAGCCCAGGACGGCCGCCGGTCGCCGAGACGAGAGGAGCGCGTAGCGATCTGTCGCGCCTGTCGGATCCCTGGCCTGCTCTGATCGACTTTTGGTGCAGGTATCAGCCCAGGGCGGTCGTCGGACGCTGAGATAGGAGGAGCGCGTAGCGATCTGCTGCGTCCTGGCCGCGCCCCTGGCCCGGGATCGCTGACGCGGGGCCGAATGACAGGCCGGCCGGCCCCCGGCCCCTCGCCCATCCCTGACGGGCCCGCCCCTGCTCCTTCTCCCCGTGACCGTTCTTTTGGGGGCTTCCCGGCAGTCTTTCGGCTTTCCGGGGCGGGTCGGTCTGTCAAGGGTGGCCGAAGGCCATCGCGAAGCGACGCGACCGCAGGGAGCGCCCTTGACAGGCCGACCCGCCCCGGAAGGACGATGGACTGCCGGGAAACCCCCAAACCTTCTCTGATCCGGCCCATGGGGCTACCGCCCCCAGCCGACCCACCCGCACCCGGGAGGCGGGTGGGCAGCCACCGCCCGACCGACGGGGGTCGAGGGGGAGATAGCGGGCCCCCGCCCCGCCCACGCAAAGGGGCGGCCCCGGGACCTTGTGGTCCCGGGGCCGCCCCTCGGTACTGCCTACTGCCTACCGGCTACCGCTTACGCGCCCTTCGAGAGGTCCGGGCCGGAGCCCGTGGCCTCGATCGGGGGGATGTCGGGCAGGGCCGACTTCTCCTCGCCGCGGAAGGTGAACTTGGCGTCCTCGCCCTCACCCTCCACGCCGACGACCACGATGTGGCCGGGGCGCAGCTCGCCGAAGAGGATCTTCTCCGACAGCAGGTCCTCGATTTCGCGCTGGATGGTCCGGCGCAGCGGGCGGGCACCCATGATCGGGTCGTAGCCGCGCTTGGCCAGGAGCTGCTTCGCGTCACCGCTGAGCTCGATGCCCATGTCGCGGTCCTTGAGGCGCTCGTCCACCTTGGCGATCATCAGGTCGACGATCTGGATGATGTCTTCCTGGCTGAGCTGGTGGAAGACGACCGTGTCGTCGACACGGTTCAGGAACTCGGGCCGGAAGTGCTGCTTGAGCTCTTCGTTGACCTTCGCCTTCATCCGGTCGTAGCCGGTCTTGACGTCGCCCTGGGCGGCGAAGCCCAGGTTGAAGCCCTTGGAGATGTCCCGCGTACCCAGGTTGGTCGTCATGATGATGACCGTGTTCTTGAAGTCCACGACCCGGCCCTGGGAGTCGGTCAGGCGACCGTCCTCCAGGATCTGGAGAAGGGAATTGAAGATATCCGGGTGCGCCTTCTCGACCTCGTCGAAGAGGACGACGGAGAACGGCTTCCGGCGGACCTTCTCGGTCAGCTGGCCGCCCTCTTCGTAGCCCACGTAGCCGGGGGGCGAACCGAAGAGGCGGGAAACCGTGTGCTTCTCGCTGAACTCCGACATGTCGAGGGAGATCAGCGCGTCCTCGTCACCGAAGAGGAATTCGGCGAGCGTCTTGGAGAGCTCGGTCTTACCGACACCGGACGGACCGGCGAAGATGAACGAGCCACCGGGGCGCTTCGGGTCCTTCAGGCCGGCCCGCGTACGGCGGATCGCCTGCGAAAGGGCCTTGATGGCGTCCTTCTGGCCGATGACGCGCTTGTGGAGCTCGTCCTCCATGCGCAGCAGGCGCGAGGACTCCTCCTCGGTCAGCTTGAAGACGGGAATGCCGGTCGCGGTCGCGAGGACCTCGGCGATGAGCTCGCCGTCGACCTCGGCGACGACGTCCATGTCGCCGGCCTTCCATTCCTTCTCGCGCTTGGACTTCGCGGCGAGCAGCTGCTTCTCCGAATCACGGAGCGAAGCCGCCTTCTCGAAGTCCTGGGAGTCGATGGCCGACTCCTTGTCGCGGCGGACGGCCGCGATCTTCTCGTCGAACTCGCGGAGGTCCGGCGGCGCGGTCATCCGGCGGATGCGCATCCGGGAGCCGGCCTCGTCGATCAGGTCGATCGCCTTGTCCGGGAGGAAGCGGTCCGAGATGTACCGGTCGGCCAGGGTCGCGGCCTGGACGAGGGCCTCGTCCGTGATCGAGACGCGGTGGTGGGCCTCGTACCGGTCACGGAGACCCTTGAGGATCTCGATGGTGTGCGGCAGCGACGGCTCCGCGACCTGGATGGGCTGGAAGCGGCGCTCGAGGGCCGCGTCCTTCTCCAGGTGCTTGCGGTACTCGTCCAGCGTGGTGGCACCGATGGTCTGGAGCTCGCCACGGGCCAGCATGGGCTTGAGGATGCTGGCGGCGTCGATCGCGCCCTCGGCGGCGCCCGCACCCACGAGGGTGTGGAGCTCGTCGATGAACAGGATGATGTCGCCGCGGGTGCGGATCTCCTTGAGGACCTTCTTCAGGCGCTCCTCGAAGTCACCGCGGTAGCGGGAGCCGGCGACCAGGGCACCCAGGTCGAGCGTGTAGAGGTGCTTGTCCTTGAGGGTCTCGGGGACCTCGCCCTTGACGATCGCCTGCGCCAGGCCCTCGACGACGGCGGTCTTGCCGACGCCGGGCTCGCCGATGAGGACCGGGTTGTTCTTGGTCCGGCGGGACAGGACCTGCATGACCCGCTCGATCTCCTTCTCGCGCCCGATGACCGGGTCGAGCTTGGATTCGCGGGCAGCCTGGGTGAGGTTGCGGCCGAACTGGTCGAGGACCAGCGAGGTCGAGGGGGTGCCCTCGGCCGGGCCGCCTGCGGTGGCCGACTCCTTGCCGCCCCCGGTGTAGCCGGAGAGCAGCTGGATGACCTGCTGCCGGACCCTGTTCAGATCGGCGCCCAGCTTCACGAGGACCTGGGCGGCGACGCCCTCGCCCTCGCGGATCAGGCCGAGCAGGATGTGCTCGGTGCCGATGTAGTTGTGGCCGAGCTGGAGGGCCTCTCGGAGCGACAGCTCCAGGACCTTCTTCGCCCGCGGGGTGAAGGGGATGTGCCCGGACGGGGCCTGCTGGCCCTGACCGATGATCTCCTCAACCTGCTGGCGAACAGCCTCGAGCGAAATCCCGAGGCTCTCCAGGGCCTTAGCGGCGACACCCTCACCCTCGTGGATCAAGCCCAGGAGGATGTGCTCGGTGCCGATGTAGTTGTGGTTGAGCATCCGGGCTTCTTCCTGAGCCAGGACGACAACCCGCCGCGCGCGGTCGGTGAACCTCTCGAACATCGTTTATCGCTCCTCAGAGCGGTCGGGCAGTTCGGGGTCGGTCCCCGCCCTGTCCTTCCGCATGCTAGTCCCGCGGGACGGGACAGCTCATTCCAACTGCCGACATCCGTCCACGGCTCACCCCCACGTCGGTGAGGAAAACCGGCTGTAAGAGCCGACTACTGCTCCAACTCGATGGTGCGAGACGATGTTCCCGCAGGCCAGGCAGATACCCGTCACAGGTGTACGCCGATGGCGAACGGAACACGCTCAAATCAGCGTGTCGCCCCGATCCACTAGGAATGTCTTACCCGTAAGGACTGACACTCCATGCCGGTACGCATGGTTCCCTCCGCTACGGGCGAACACGCTTGTGTCCCGAATGTGGGACTCCACTCGGCCGATGTTTACGCTACGCGTCGGTATGGGCGCGTCGCGTAACCCGCCGGTCGCCACCGGAGTTGCTCCGGTCATGTCCCTCAGCACCGTGAGCGTCCCCTCGCCCCGCGTCCCGTCCGAGGACGACACCCGCACCTGGTACGAGCGGGTGCTCGGCTGGCCCTGTGCCGGGGGGCCGCCGCCGCGGCTGGTCACCGGGGTCCGCTTCGACGTGCTGGAGCTCCCCCTCGACGCCGGGGCCGCGCTGCTCGGCCGGCCCGGATTCGCCGCCACCGGTCCGGTGGCCGTGGCCGGGCGCAGGATGCGCTTCCTGATCGCTCCTGGCGGTGCCGAGGAGCTGGAGGGGCTGCTCGACTGGCTGGAGTGGGGCGGGGTGGCGCTGGACCTGACCGCCCTGGGCGCGGGGGGCGGGATCACCGCTCCCGTGCCGCCCGGACGGGCGCCGGGGGAATGCCCTCGGGGGGCCGCCGTCTGGCTGCGGCCCCCCGAGCCGGGTTGTGAGGCATCGCTGCCCGCCCTGCCCGGTCCGGGGCAGGGTGCCGGGGCCGGGCCCGGGCTCTGTGCGGAGCCGGCCGGGCCCGATCTCGTACGCCTGGTGGCCGCGGCGGCGACGGAATGCCACCGCGCCCGCCTGGGGCGGCGTACGCCTCAGCCCTTGGCGTTCTCGTAGGCCTCGCGGATCTCGGCGGGGACCCGGCCGCGGTCGTTGACGCTGAGACCCTGGGCCTTGGCCCACGCGCGGATCTCGGCGGTGTCCGGGCTGCCCGCGGCGACGGCGGCGCGGCCCTTGGCGCGGCCGGTGGAGGCGCGCCCGCCGGTGCGGCGGCCCGCCTTCACGAAGTCCTCCAGCGCACCGCGGAGCTTTTCAGCGTTGGCGGTGGTGAGGTCGATCTCGTAGGTCTTGCCATCCAGAGCGAACGTCACGGTCTCGTCCGCCGTGCCACCGTCGAGGTCGTCGACAAGAAGGACCTGAACCTTCTGTGCCACCGGATTTCCTTTCATCGAAAATGCAGTACGCGGAAAGGAAACCGCTTTTGCCTGGAAAACACAAACCCCCGTCGAGAGGTTCAGGACCTCAACAAGGCGGGAAACGTGCGCGATTCGGACATAGGCCACAGGTGGACGGGGGCCCGTAATAGCCTGTCGCGATCGATCAGAGGTGCAGCAGCATCCGGCTGTTGCCCAAGGTGTTCGGCTTCACTCGTTCGAGACCGAGGAACTCGGCGACTCCCTCGTCATAGGAACGCAGGAGCTCCATGTAGACATCGGTCTCCACCGGGGTCTCGCCGATCTCGACGAAGCCGTGCTTCGCGAAGAAGTCCACTTCGAAGGTCAGGCAGAATACCCGGCTCACCCCGACGCGGCGGGCGGTCTCCAACAACTTGGCGAGCACCAGGTGCCCGACACCGGCGCCCTTCAAGTCGCGGTCGACGGCGAGCGTGCGCACTTCGGCGAGGTCTTCCCACATGACGTGGAGGGCCCCGCAGCCCACGACCTGCCCGTCGGAGTCGCGTTCCGCGACCCAGAACTCCTGGATGTCCTCGTAAAGGACCACGGGGGCTTTGTCGAGGAGGATCCGCTGCTGCACGTACTGGTCGAGCAGGCGGCGCAGCGCCGGAACATCACTGGTCCGCGCACGGCGGATCGTCACTGTTTTCGCGTCGTCTGTGGTGGAAAGCTCTCCCATACCCGGACGCTATCGCCCCGGGTCGGTCTCCTGCGCGCCGGAGTCCCCTTCCGGCGCGGCCCTCGACGGGTCCTCGCCGGCCGGTGCGTTCCCGTGTTCGGGTGCGTGTTCGGGTTCGTCGTGCTGGACGATGCGCACGGCGTCCCGGAGGGCCTCGCGCTGTTCGGGGGACATCATGCCGAAGAAGGCGACGAGGGCGGCCGCGGGGCTGTCGCTGGTCGACCAGGCCTCGTTCATGAGGGCGGCCGAGTACGCGGCGCGGGTGGAGACCGCCGTATATCGATAGGCGCGGCCTTCGGCTTCCCGGCGGACCCAGCCCTTCTGATGGAGATTGTCCATAACGGTCATGACCGTGGTGTACGCGATGGACCGTTCCTGCTGGAGGTCTTCCAGGACTTCCCGGACGGTGACCGGGCGGTTCCACTGCCACACCCGCGTCATCACTGCGTCTTCGAGTTCTCCCAAGGGGCGAGGCACAGCAGCACAATAGTGCCGATTGCGGCGAATTGCCCGACTATTCGCCGCAACGCGCGGTGGAAAACCCGGCCGGGGTTACTTCACTTCTGCGACTGCTGGCCGGACTCGGCGCGGGCGAGCGCGGCGTCGACGGCCTCGTCTTCCTTGGCCTTGTTGGCCCCGCCCTGGGTCTTCACGATCGTCACGACGAGTGCGATGAAGAACGCGGCCATCACGAAGGGGGGCACGAGCGCGGAGACGTAGTCCATGCCCCCAAGCGTAGCTACACCGCCGCGCGTCCGGCCGCCGGGGGCGGGGTGGGCTTGCGGCGCGGCGGGAACACCTCGCCCGGCGTGGGCACCGGGCGGGCCGGCGGCTCCTTCGCCGGGACGGGCTTCGGCGGGGGCGGTGTCGGCTGCTCCTTGCCGCCGGCCAGGGCCAGCAGCCGGGTGCGCGGCGCGGGGGCGGCCGCGGGAGCGGTCCCGGTGGCGAGCCTGCGGCGCACGGAGTGCCCGGCGACGGCCCGGGCCCGTTCCAGCACGGCGCCCGCGACCGGGTTGGCCCGCAGGGCGCGCAGGGCGGCCAGGTCGTCGGGCAGGGGCTCGTAGCCGGCGGCCAGGGCGTCCTGGAGGAGCTCCAGATAGCCGGACAGGCTCCCGGGGAGGGCCGCCCGGTACCGGGCGAGATCGTCGAGCAGGAAGGCTCTGAGCCGGCCCGCCTCCAGGACGGCGTCGTCCACCGACGCCGCGAGGCGCAGGCAGTCCTGGACCTCGGGAGCGGTCAGGGGGGCCGTGGAGGACTGGAGGGCGTGGGCGAGGGAACGCCTGAGCACGTGCAGCTCGGCGGCGCTGAACGCCATGCCGCCGCGGGATCCGTAGGGCGTGGGCATGGGGCGAAGATACGCGCTAATCGGACAAAATCCCCTGAGGGTGCGGGATTGCGGCGCGGCGTGGATCCACGCCGCCCCCTCCGGGCGGATCAGCCGGACTCTTTGACGGCTTCCACGAATTGCGCCCAGGCGGCGTGGGTGGTCGCCATCACCAGGTGCGCCGGGTCGGCCCGGTCGGCCACGCGCACCAGGGTGCCGGGCGCGGCCGCCACGTAGACGCAGGCGTCGCCGGCGCCGCAGTAGGACGATTTGCGCCAGTCGGGTCGAGCGTTCGCGGTCATGGTGTCTCCTCCGCAGTGGACGAGGTCGCGGTGCTTCTCGAGCGTGACGCTATCTCCACGAGAGGCACACTCCGGCCAGTTCCGGTAAAAAAACCCGGTCGTCGGAAAGTACGGCCGTTCACAATACGCGCCCCCGGTCACTCCACCGGGAAGGCGTACGCGATCTCGTAGCGGGAGTCGGGGATGACCAGGTCGGCGGTCTCCACGGGGCGGCCGTCGGAGTCGAGGTAGGTGCGCTCGACCCGGGTGATCATGGCGCCGAGGCTGATCCCCAGGAGGTTGGCCTGGTTCTGGTTGGCGCGGGCGGGGCGCGGAACCTCCACCACGGACGTGACGTTGATGCCGATGGAACGCATGCGCGCCACGACCCCGGCGCCGCGGAGCTCTCCCACCTCCGGCAGCACGATCGGGGTCCCGGAGGTGATGGCCAGGGGCTCCCAGGACTCGGAGAGTTCGGCAGGGCTGCCGTCGGCCATGAACTCGTAGCGGGTCAGCACGCAGGGGGAGCCCGGCTCGACGGCCAGCCGGGCCGCGATCCGGTCGGGTGCCGGGACCTGCGGCAGGGTCTTGAACTCCCAGGACGCCGCGATGCCGTGCGCGGCGGCCTCGGAGCGGAAGGTGTTGCCGGAGCCGGGGACCCGGCGGCGGGTGCGGAGCATCCGCATGCGCCGGCGCGGGGTGCGCACGTAGGTGCCGGAGCCGGCGCGGCCTTCGAGGAAGCCCTCGATGATCAGCTGCTCCATGGCCCGCTGGGTGACGCCCTGCCCGACGGAGTACTCCTCCGCGAACCGGGCGCGCGAGGGGAGCCTGTCGCCTATCGCCCATTCACCCGCCTCGATGCGGGTCCGGAGTGATGCGACCACCTGCAAGTACGGTGATTTACGGGGCATTTGGGCCGTCCTGTGCCGTCTCGGCTGTGCCGCTGCGCGAGGGTGTGCGTCCGACGCCGACAAGCTAACCGATCAGGTTCAAGCTGAGGATTCCGCATGACGGACCGCAACCGCGCGGTGGGGCCCCGCCGTACGCGGGACCCCACCGGCGGCCGGACCGGCGGCCGTGTCAGCCGAAGCTGGGCGCGTTGCGCTCGTACACGAGGCGCAGCCCGATCAGCGTCAGCCACGGCTCGTGCTCGTCGATCACCGTGGTCTCCCCGAGGATGACCGGGGCCAGCCCGCCCGTCGCGATGACGCGGACGTCGTCCGGGTCGCCGTCCGGGCCCACCAGGTCCCGGGCGATGCGGTGCACGATCCCGTCGACCTGGCCCGCGAACCCGTAGACCACGCCCGACTGCATCGCCTCGACCGTGGACTTGCCGATCACGTTCCGCGGCCGGGCCAGCTCGATCTTGCGCAGCAGGGCGCCGCGCATCCCGAGCGCCTCCATCGAGATCTCGATGCCCGGGGAGATCACCCCGCCCACGTACTCGCCCCGCACGGACACCGCGTCGAAGGTGGTCGCCGTACCGAGGTCGACGACGATCGCCGGACCCCCGTACAGCTCGACCGCCGCGGCCGCGTTGACGATGCGGTCCGCGCCGACCTCCTTCGGGTTGTCCATCAGGATCGGCACGCCCGTCTTCACGCCGGGCTCCACCACGATCGCCGGCACGTCGCCGTAGTAGCGGCGGGTGACCTCGCGCAGCTCGTGCAGGACCGACGGCACCGTCGAGCAGATCGCGATGCCGTGGATCCCGTCGCCCAGCTCGCTGCCGAGCATCGGGTGCATCCCCATCAGACCCTGCAGCAGGACGGCCAGCTCGTCCGCCGTGCGGCGCGGGTCGGTCGACACCCGCCAGTGCTCGACGATCTCCTCGCCGTCGAACAGGCCCAGGACCGTGTGGGTGTTGCCCACGTCGATGGTGAGCAGCATCGGCTTACACCGCCTCGCGCAGGTCGAGGCCGATGTCCAGGATCGGCGAGGAGTGCGTCAGCGCGCCGACCGCCAGGAAGTCCACACCGGTCTCCGCGTACGCGCGGGCCGTCTCCAGGGTCAGCCGGCCCGAGGACTCCAGGACCGCGCGGCCCGCGACGATGGTCACGGCCTCCTCCGTCTCCGGGACGGTGAAGTTGTCCAGCAGGATCAGGTCGGCGCCCGCGTCCACGACCTCGCGGACCTGGTGCATCGTGTCGACCTCGACCTCCACCGGCACGTCCGGGAAGGCCTCGCGCACGGCCTTGAAGGCCTGCGCGACACCGCCCGCCGCGACCACGTGGTTGTCCTTGACCAGCGCCGCGTCCGACAGCGACATGCGGTGGTTGACGCCGCCGCCGCAGCGGACCGCGTACTTCTCCAGCGACCGCAGACCCGGGGTGGTCTTGCGGGTGTCGCGGACCTTGGCCTTCGTGCCCTCCAGGACGTCCGCCCAGCGGCGGGTGGCCGTCGCGATGCCGGACAGCCGGCACAGGATGTTCAGGGCGCTGCGCTCGGCGGTCAGCAGGTCGCGGGTGCGGGAGCGCACCGACAGCAGCAGCTGGCCGGCCTCGACCTTGTCGCCGTCCTCGGCGTGCCGCTCGACCTCGAAGGCCTCCGTGCAGACGACGGAGAACACGGCCTCGGCGATCCGCAGGCCCGCCACGACGCCGGCCTCGCGGGCCACGAAGTCCGCGATGGCCTCGGCCTCTTCGGAGACGGTCGCGACGGTGGTCACGTCGACCCCGCCGTCCAGGTCCTCGGACAGCGCCATGTGCGCGATGTCCTCGACCTCGATCGGGTCCAGGCCCGCGTCGACGAGGAGCTGGGCGAGCGCCGGGTCCAGGCCGGTCTCCTCGCCGTCGCCGCAGCCGCAGTCGTCGCCGCAGCCGCCTTCGTTCTGCTCGATCAGGGGGAGTTCGGGGGTGCTCACGGTCACTTCTCCAGGCTGAGGGGGTGGTGTACGGACGGGAAGTCCGCGGAGTCGGTGGGGGTGACGACCAGCGCCCGCCGCTCGGTGCTCGACAGCCGCACCACGAGGTGGCGGCGCCAGCCGGCGTCGTCCCGGTCGGGGTGGTCCTCGCGCCAGTGGCAGCCGCGGGTCTCGGCCCGCCGCTGGGCGGCGGCCACCAGGACGCGGGCCACGCACAGCAGGTTGGTCGCCTCCCAGGTCTCCACGCCCGGCACGGCGGTCTTGCCCCGGTTCTCCAGCTCGCCGAGGGCCGTCGTGTACAGGGTCTCCAGCGCCTCCGCGGCCGCCGCGAGGGACCCGGCGGAGCGGAGCACGCCCGCGCCGTCCGTCATGATGCGCTGGACCTCGTACCGGGCCTCGGCCGGCTGGAGCGGACCGGTGGCGGGCACCGGTATCCCCGGGCCGCTGCCCACGGGCGGGTGCGCGGCGATGTCCTCGGCGATCCGCTCGGCGAAGACCAGGCCCTCCAGCAGGGAGTTGGAGGCCAGCCGGTTCGCGCCGTGGACACCGGTGCAGGCCACCTCCCCGCAGGCGTACAGGCCGGGCACGGTCGTGCGGCCGTGCAGGTCGGTGCGTACGCCGCCCGAGGCGTAGTGCGCGGCCGGGGCGACCGGGATCGGCTCGGTCACCGGGTCGATGCCGTGGGCCCGGCAGGCCGCCAGGATCGTGGGGAACCGGTTCTCCCACATCTGCGCCCCGAAGTGCCGGGCGTCCAGGTACATGTGCCGGGCGTCCTGCTCCTGCATGCGCCGCATGATGCCCTTGGCGACGATGTCCCGCGGCGCCAGCTCGGCGAGCTCGTGCTGGCCCACCATGAAGCGGACCCCGTCCGCGTCGACCAGGTACGCGCCCTCGCCGCGGACCGCCTCCGACACCAGCGGCTGCTGGCCCTCGGCGTCCGGGCCGAGGAAGAGGACCGTCGGGTGGAACTGGACGAACTCCAGGTCGGAGACCTCGGCGCCGGCCCGCAGCGCCAGGGCCACCCCGTCGCCCGTGGAGACGGCCGGGTTCGTCGTCGCCGAGAACACCTGGCCCATGCCGCCGGTCGCCAGGATCACCGCGGGCGCGTGGACGGCGCCGACGCCGTCGTGCTGGCCCTCGCCCATCACGTGCAGGGTGACGCCGGCCGTACGGCCCTCCGCGTCCTGGAGCAGGTCCAGGACCAGCGCGTTCTCCACGGTGCGGATGCCCGCCGCGTGCACGGCCTCGACCAGGGCGCGGGAGATCTCCGCACCCGTCGCGTCACCGCCCGCGTGCGCGATGCGGCGGCGGTGGTGCCCGCCCTCGCGGGTCAGCTCGATCTCGCCGGTCTCGGCGGAGGTGTCGAAGACGGCGCCCGCGGCGATCAGCCGGCGCACCGCGTCCGGCCCCTCGGTGACCAGCAGCCGTACGGCCGCCTCGTCGCACAGGCCGGCGCCCGCGACGAGGGTGTCGTCCAGGTGCTGCTCGGGGGTGTCGCCCTCGCCGAGCGCGGCCGCGATGCCGCCCTGCGCCCAGCGGGTGGAGCCGTCGTCGAGCCGCGCCTTGGTGACCACGACCGTACGGCGGCCCGCGGCGGCGCAGCGCAGCGCGGCCGTCAGGCCCGCGACGCCGGAACCGACGACCACGACGTCCGCGTCGACGGACCAGCCGGGGGCGGGGGCGTGCAGCCGTATGCCGGTACCGGCGGCGGCCGCGTTGCCTGGGTTGCCTGTGGTGCTCACGCGTGTGCTCCGAACTCCAATGGGATGTTGTCGATCAGCCGGGTCGTGCCGACCTTCGCCGCGACGGCCAGTACGGCGTGTCCGGTGAAGTCGGGGCCGACGTCGGTGAAGTCCTGCGGGTCCACCAGGGCCAGGTAGTCCAGGACCAGCGGCGGCTCCTGCCGGCCCGCCTCCTCCAGCACGTGCCGCGCGGCGGCCCGTACGGCGTCCGGCAGACCGGTGCCGCCGCCCGCCGCCGACACGGCGTGGGCGTCGGCGGAGGCACGGATCTCGCCGAGCCGGGCCAGGGCGGTGGCGCGCCCGTCGCTGGCGGGGGCCGCCTCCGCGCGGGCGCACAGCGCGGCCTGCGCGGCGAGCCGGTCCCGGCCCGCGAACAGGGCCCGGGACAGGGCCAGCGCGGTACGGCGCTCCACCGGGCCGAGGTAGCGGTTGCGGGAGGACAGGGCGAGCCCGTCGTCCTCCCGGACCGTGGGTACGCCCGCCACCTCGACGGGGAAGTTCAGGTCGGTCACCATGCGCCGGATCAGGGCCAGTTGCTGGGCGTCCTTCTGGCCGAAGAGGGCCAGGTCCGGGCGGGTCAGGTGGAGCAGCTTGGCGACGACGGTCAGCATGCCGTCGAAGTGCCCGGGACGGGTGGCGCCTTCGAGGCGCTCCCCCATCGGCCCGGCGGTGATCCGCACCTGCGGGTCGCCGCCCGGGTAGACCTCGTCGACGGAGGGCGCGAACACGGCGTCGGCACCGGCTTCTTCGGAGATCCGCAGGTCGGCGTCGAGGGTGCGCGGGTAGCGGTCGAGGTCCTCGTTCGCCCCGAACTGGAGGGGGTTGACGAAGACGGTCACCACCACCTGGCCCTCCGGCCCCACCGCCTCGCGGGCCGTGCGGACGAGGGTGGCGTGGCCCTCGTGCAGGGCGCCCATGGTCATCACCACGGCCCGGCGGCCGGTGCGCGGGAGCTTGTGGAGCTCTTCGCCGGTGTTCAGCAGCTGGAGCGGGCCGGTCATCGCTCGGAGTCCTTCGGGTCGGCGGGGTCCGCGAGCACGCCGAGGAGGTCCTCGGCCAGTTCGGGCTTGAGCAGGCCGTGCGCGAGGGCCCGGTCCGCGGTCGTACGGGCCATCGCCAGGTATCCGGCGACGGTGGCCGGAGCGTGCTTGCGCAGTTCCGAGACGTGCGCGGCGACGGTGCCGGCGTCCCCGCGGGCCACCGGCCCGGTGAGGGCGGCGTCGCCGGAGCGCAGGGCGTTGTCCAGGGCCGCGCCCAGCAGCGGGCCGAGCATCCGGTCGGGGTGCTCGACGCCCGCGGTGCGCAGCAGCTCCATGGCCTGGGCGACCAGGGTGACCAGGTGGTTCGCGCCCAGGGCGAGGGCCGCGTGGTAGAGCGGACGGCTCTCCTCCGCGATCCACTCGGGCTCCCCGCCCATCTCGATGACCAGGGCCTCCGCCGCCAGCCGCAGCTCGCCCGGGGCGGTCACGCCGAAGGAGCACCCGGCCAGGCGCTGCACGTCCACCTCGGTACCGGTGAAGGTCATCGCCGGGTGCAGGGCCAGCGGGAGCGCACCCGCGCGCCGCGCGGGGTCCAGCACGGCCGCCCCGTAACGCCCCGAGGTGTGCACGAGGAGCTGCCCGGGACGCACGGAACCCGTCTCCGCGAGGCCCTCCACCAGGCCCGGCAGGGCGTCGTCGGGCACCGTGAGCAGCACCAGCTCGGACCGCTCCAGCACCTGCGCCGGGGACACCAGCGGCACGTCCGGCAGCATCCGCTCGGCCCGGCGCCGGGAGGCGTCGGACACCCCGGACACGGCGACGGGACGGTGCCCGGCCTGCTGCAGCGCACGCGCCAGCGCGGGGCCGACGCGGCCCGCGCCGACGACTCCGACGGTGAGCCGGGCGGGGCGCGGTTCCTGGGATGAGTTCACGCGGTGAGGGCCTTCCGTTCCAGTCCGCGGGGGGTACCGGACGATACGTCGCCATGCTAGGCCCTTTCCCCGGCCCGGTGCCGGTCAGGCCCGCCGGGGGCGGAAAGGGGCCCCGCGGGCCGGGGCGCTTCCGCGATGATCGGGGGCATGAGCGATGACGCGGAGCTGACGAAGCGGCTCGTGGCGGCCTGGAAGGGGGCCCGGCGGGCCCTGACGCACGGCGGGCGGGAGGAGACCGTCCGGGAACTGCTCGCCGGACTCGCCGACGCCCCCTACGACCTGGACGCCCCGGCGGACGTCTACGGCGACGGGGTCGTCGCCGACCTGGAGCAGCGGGTCGCCGGGCTGCTCGGCACCGAGGACGCCGCGTTCTTCCCGTCGGGGACGATGGCCCAGCAGATCGCGCTGCGCTGCTGGGCCGGACGCACCGGGAACCCGGTCGTGGCCCTGCACCCCATGAGCCACCCGGAGCAGTGGGAGGGCGGGGCCCTGACGGCGCTGGCCGGGCTGCGGACCACCCACCCGGTCACGGAGCCCCGCCAGCCGACCCCGCAGGAGGTGCGGGAGCACCCCGAACCGTTCGGCACGCTGATGCTGGAGCTGCCGCTGCGCGACGCCGGGTTCCTGCTGCCGTCCTGGGAGGAGCTGGAGGGGCTGGTGGAGGCCGCCCGGGAGCGGGACGCGGTCGTCCACTTCGACGGGGCCCGGCTGTGGGAGTCCACCGTCCACTTCGGCAGGCCGCTGCCGGAGATCGCGCAGCTCGCGGACTCGGTGTACGTCTCCTTCTACAAGTCGCTGCGCGGGCTGAGCGGGGCCTGCCTCGCCGGACCCCGGGACTTCGTGGAGGAGACCCGGGTGTGGCGCCACCGGTACGGGGGCCGGGTCTTCCGCCAGTTCCCCCAGGCCCTGGCGGCCCTGGCCGGACTGGAACGGGAACTGCCGCGGCTGCCGGCGTACGCGCAGCAGGCCCGGGTCGTCGCGGGCGCGCTGCGGGAGGCCTTCGCGGAGGCGGGCGTCCCGTGGTCCCGGGTCCATCCGGAGGTGCCGCACACCCACCAGTTCCAGGTGTGGCTCCCGTACGACGCCGACCGCCTCACGGAGGCGGGCGCCCGCCTGGCGGAGGAAACGGGCACGGCCCTGTTCCGCCGCTGGTCGGCGGAAGGCCCCCCGGGCCTGTCGGTGACGGAGGTCGAGGTCACGGAGCCGGGCCTGTCCTGGACGGCGGCCGAGGTCCGAGAGGCGGCGGCGGGGTTCCTGGGGCGGGTGTAGGGGCGGGGGCTCACGGTCCGGGCCCGCTATCTCCCCCTCGACCCCCGCCGGCCGGTCGGTGGCTGCCCACCCGCCTCCCGGGTGCGGGTGGGTGCCCGGGTGGGCGGGACCCCCTCGGGCGGTCTCAGAGCAGGTTGGGGGCTTCCCGTCAGTCCCATCGTCCTTCCGGTTCGTGCCGGCCTGTCAAGGGCGCTCCTTCGTCGCGTCGCTACGCGATCGCCTTCGGCGACCCTTGACAGACCGACCCGCCCCGGAAAGCCGAAAGACTGCCGGGAAACCCCCAAAGAAACGGCACGGTCCAGAGGAACAGGGACGGGCCCGTCAGCGATGAGGCGAGGGGCCGGGCCCCGGCCGGCCCGCCAGCCGGGCCCGTCCAGCCCCAGTCCGGGGCCAGGGGCGCGACTACCTGCACGAAAAGTCGATCAGAGCACGCTGACGTGCACCCAAGCGCGACAGATCGCTACGCGCTCCTCCCGTCTCAGCGTCCGACGACCGCCCGAGGCTGATACCTGCACCAAAAGTCGACCAGGGCAGCGCGGAAACGCATGAGCGCGACAGATCGCTACGCGCTTCTCTGATCTCGGCGTCCACCGACCGTCCTGGGCTGGTCTGGGACGGGTTCGACGTTGTCGACAGCGGTGGTGAATTCGAGGCCCGAGGCGTTGCGGATGTAAGCCAGCTCCATCCAGCGTTCGACACCTCTGTCGGAGACGTTTTCGTTGATCACGGCCATCAGCCTGCCTTCGACGCCGGATGCAATGTCACGGACACGGCGGTGGAGAAGACGGTGCGGCACGTACTCGTAACAGTCAGACACCGGTCGGCCCTTCGCAGGTGGGGAGCTCTCCGTTGTCGTCATTCGGCTGAGGGAACGTGGCGATGAACCGTTCCAGGCCATGCGCGGCACGGGCGATCAATTGGCCGGACGGTTGGCAGCAGCCAGGCGACGGGGAAGGCTGCTGCTCGGTGTCGGGGGTCATCCGGTGCCTCTCTCGGAGGGGATCTCTCATCCGGGACCGTATGCGCGGCAGCAGATTGCAACGAGGACACATCAGAGGACATCTCGCGGGAGTAGCGTCATTTCCGCATCTGGCGGATCAGCTGCAGCACGCCCTTGGAGAGCAATGTCCCGGAGCCCTGGAAACCCGGCCTTCCGAACCGCCCGCCTGGAACGCGGATGGCACAGCCAGGCCGACGTGGCCTCCGCCTACGCCGCCCACGCTGCCGCGCTGGGCGAGCCGGGCACCATCGACGTACGGCAGGTGCGGCGATGGGAGTCGGTGAAACCGGGCTGGCCCAACACAGGGGCGAGGAAGGTGCTGCGCGCCATGTTCGGGCTGCCGCTGGAACAGCTCGGCTTCCTCCCGCCCCACAGGGAGAGGACTGGGATTCCAGACCAGGCCGAGGAGGGTGGGGTGCGCAGGCGTTCGTTCCTGCAGGGCGTGCTCAGCGCGGCGCACCTGCTCGGGCCGGCCGGGCAGGACCAACTGGTCGCCGCGCTGGCCCAAGCCCGCCGCTACAGCGACCACTCCTTGGCCGGGCACCTTCGTGCAGCTCTGGACGCGGCGGCGCGTGCCGACGGGAACACCGGACCTCGGCAGGCTCTGCCGGCTGCGATGGAGATCCTGGCGGTCGTCGAGCACCTTGCCTGCGACGCGTCCCCTTCCGTACGGAGGGAGTTACTGGCAGTCGGCGCGCGGGCGGCGGAGTTCACGGCATGGCTTCACCGCGACGCCGGTGCCCCGGCGCACGTCACGGTCTTCTTCCACGACCGGGCCGTCGAGTGGGCGACCGTGACCGGCGACGGTCCCATGCACGCCTACGTTCTCCTGCGCAAGGCGCAGGCCACCGATCGCCATGACGCGCTCCGCATGCTCGACCTCGCCCATGCAGCCGCCCACGGCCCCTGGAACCTGCCGCCCCGGGCCCAGGCCGAGGCCCTTCAGCAGGAAGCCCGCGCTCTGGCCCTCACCGGAGCACCACCGGACGCCGTCGCCCGCACCCTAGACCGAGCCCATCAGGCACTTGACCGAGCAGGAGAAGCAGAACCCGCAAGCTGCACCGGACCTCTGTGCGGGGGATACACCCGGGACCGGCTGATGGCGCAGAGCGCGATCAGCCACCGCGAGGCCGGCCAGCCGGGCCGCGCCGTCGACCTCCTCCAACGGCATCTCGCCGATGGCACGTTCGCCCCTAGGGACCGGGCGTTCTTCACCGCCCACCTCTCAGGCGCCCTCGCTGCCGCAGGTGAACCCGAGCAGGCTGCCGCCATCGGGATGTCCGCGCTGCGCCTCGCCGCTGCTCCCGGTTTCGGACAGGCCCTCGGCGAGCTGCGCCGCACCGCCGCCCAGCTACGTTCCCACGCTCGACGGCCCGCCGTACGCGAACTTCGGCAGGCGTTGACGGCGCTGACCGTCTAGGCGGTCAGGAACCGGCTCACCCGGTCGATGACTTGGGCTTGCCAGATCTGTGTCTGAGGATCGGCGTAGCCGGGATCGTCGTGGACCGCGAAGCCGTGCTGGGCGCCGTCCAGCTCCAGCAGCTCTGCGGAGGCGAAGACGGGCAGGTACCGGCGGGAGGATTCCACCGGGACGAAGGTGTCCTTCGTCCCGTGCACCAGGAGGACCGGCGCCCGGACCGACTTCAGGTAGGTGTCCGGATCCAGGTGGAACACTTCGTTGTGCAGGGCCCTGCCCAGTTCGAACGGCGACTTCTCGGTGAAGCCGCGCTCGTTCAGATCATGTGCGGCCGTGGCCGAGATGTAGTCATGCTCGAAGTACGGGCGGCTGTCGACGTAGCGGTCCCGGTAGTCCAGGCGCGGGTTCAAGAGCACCAGCCGCTCGACATCCTGCGGCCTCGACGCCGCGTGCAGGGCGGCCGCTCCACCCGAGAAGGACGCTGCGATCACGTGCGGCGGGCCGGCCGCTCCCGTCTCCCGGCGAAGGTGGTCTCCGGCAGCCCGGATGTCGTTGGCGACCCCCGCGATGGTGATGTCCTGGGGTCGGCCCCCGCTCGACCCGTGCGCCCGCAGATCGAACCTCAGGGACTGTACGCCCACTGCTGCGAGCCCCTCGGCCAGCCGACGGAAGAAGCCCCCTTCCTCCCTGGTCACACCGGCTCCGTGCACCAGCACGGCCGTTCCCGCCGCGCCCACGGTGGACGGAGCCGCCACCGTTCCCTCCAGCTTCGTACCGTCCAGCGACCGGAACTGCACTTCCCACTCAGAGGCCATGCCCCCGATCGTAGAGAGCGCAAGGGCAGCCCGGACGCCAAACCGGCCAGCCCCTGCGAGGGTGTATCTCCCCATGGGTACCAAGAACGAAGCGCGCGGAGATTTGTCGCGCTTGGGCGCTCGGCAGGACGATGTTGGTCGTCCGATACGACGCCTGGACGGAGTTCTCATGACCGCATGGACGCATCCCACGATCACCTTCACTCGCCGCGCCCCCGAGCAGGCCTCTTCCCTTACGGATCAGCTGCTGGCCGTGTACTCCGAGGTCTACGACACCCCTCCGTACGTGGGTGATCCGTTCTTCGCGGTGACGACGTACGCATCGCGTCTCCAGGCCGCCTACGACATGGAGGGCTTCGAGGTGGTCTCGGCGCACCTCCCGGACGGCGCCATGGCCGGATACGTCCACGGCGTGACCCTCACCCCGGACCGGGCTTGGTGGGAATCACTCCTGCAGGAGGAGAAAGTCCCCGCAGCAGCCGAGAAGGCTGCCGCCGCAGGTGACGTGTTCTGGCTGAGGGAGCTGATGGTTCTCCCCACCCACACAGGCCAAGGGCTCGGCCGCGCCCTCCACGACGCGATGGTGCACGGCCGAAGGGAGTCCTGGACCACCCTGACCTGCATCACCGACAACGAGCCCGCCCGCTCCGCCTACCCGCGCTGGGGCTACGAGGTGATCGGCCGCATCAAGCACGCCCCGGAATCCCCGGTCTACGACGCCATGGTGCTGCCTCCGGGGGCGTAACCCTGGTGCGCGAGGGAAGACGGACTGGCACGATGACTGGCGTGATCATTCGTCGAAAGGCCGATGCCGCGTAGACGGCCGGGCGCGCTACGCGCCGAAGGACCGCTTCCCCGCCTCTGGAGACCGGCACCACCACCCCGCATTCACGGGCTCTCTGCCAGGACGAGCCTGGCCGTGCACCGCGTCGAGCGCCTGAGTACCGACTACTACCTGTACCCGGGTGCCACTGCCCGGGCATTGCGCTGCTACCGCGACTTCCTTGCTCCGGGCAGGCGCCCCCTGTACCCGCAGGAGGCGGAGTGCTCCTGCTCCGGCTGCTCCTTCGACGACGTCAGGCACGCCCGCGACGTGCTCGACGAAGTCTCAGGGAACCTGCCACACCCGGCCCGCGCCGAGCTCCTCCGGCTCCTGCGCCCCCTGGACGCGACGTTCCTGCGCCGCACCCTCCCTGATCCCTTCGCCCACCGGCGCATGTGGCGCGTAGAGCTGTGGTGGTACAGGCGGCTGGCTGACAGGTGGTAGCCACGACGGCTGCCGGACGCTGAGACGGGAGGAGCGCGTAGCGATCTGACGCGCTCATGGGCTCCCGCGCTGCTCTGGTCGACTTTTGGTGCAGGTATCGGCCCAAGGCGGTCGCCGGACGCTGAGACGAGAGAAGCGCGTAGCGATCTGTCGCGTCTGGGTGGTCCGCAGGCCGCTCTGATCGACTTTTCGTGCAGGTAGTCGGGCCCCTGGCGCGGAATGAGGCTGCTGAGGGCTCGGATGCCCGGCGGGCCGGCGCCCGGCCCCTCGCCTCATCGCTGAGAGACCCGTCCCTTGATCATGGACCGTGCCGTTTCTTTGGGGGTTTCCCGGCAGTCTTTCGGCTTTCCGGGGCGGGTCGGCCTGTCAAGGGTGGCCGAAGGCCATCGCGTAGCGACGCGACGAAGGAGCGCCCTTGACAGGCCGGCACGAACCGGAAGGACGATGGGACTGACGGGAAGCCCCCAACCCTCCCTGAGACCGCCCAGGGGAGTACCGCCCCCAGCCGACCCACCCGCACCCGGGAGGCGGGTGGGCAGGCGCCGATCGGCGTCCGGGGGTCGAGGGGGAGATGGCGGGCCCGCACCGCGAGCCCCCTACCCCTACCCCTCCCCCGCCACCCCCGCCACCTCCCGCACCCGGCGCCGGTGGCGGGCCACCCGCTCCCGGTTGCCGCACAGTTCGCTGGAGCACCACCGGCGGCGGTGGCCGCGGGAGGTGTCCAGGTAGAGGCGGCCGCAGCCGTCGCCCTCGCAGGACCGGATCAGGGCCAGGTCGCCGGGGTCGGTGAGGAGCTCCACCGCGTCCCGGGCCACCGCGGCCAGCATCCCGGCGCACTCCACCCCGCCGCAGAGTTCCCGGACCAGGTGGCCCTCCCGGTCCCGTACCGCGCACACGCCCGGGGGCGGTCCCGCGGCGGCCGCGTTCACCCGGGCCAGGGCGTCCTCGTCCGGGGCGGTGCCGGCCCGTTCGGCGCGGACGAGGGTGCCCACGTCGTCGCGCAGCGAGCGGAAGGCCTCCACCCAGTCGGGGCCGAGCCCGGTGAGCGGGGTCCGGTCGGGGACCAGGCCGGCGCCGACGAGCCACAGCCGCAGTGCGTCGCCGTCGCGGATCCCCTCCCGGCATCCGGAACCGGCCCCTTCGGCGCCCTCCGTCGCGAGCAGGTCCAGGCAGACCCGCCCGGAGTCGAACCACATGCCCGTCCACATGCCCGTCACCGCCTCGTCGCCGTGGGACTGGGACCTTCCCCAGAGTGCCGTCGGCCGCCGTGAAGCGGAAGCCCCCGCGCGGGCCGGGCGGCGCCTAGGAGGCGGGTGGTTCGTCGTGCAGGACGCGCTGGAAGAGGCGGTGGTCGCGCCAGGCTCCGTCGATGTGGAGGTAGCGGGGCGCGAGGCCGATCTCGGTGAAGCCGTTCTTGGCGAGGACGCGCATGGAGGCCCGGTTGTCGACGAGGGTCTGGGCCTCCACCCGGTGCAGCCCGTGGTCCTCGCGTGCGGCGCGGACGACTTCGGCCAGCCCGGCGGTGGCCAGTCCCCGGCCGTGCCAGGCCCGGTCGATCCAGTAGCCGACGCCGCCGCTGCACAGGGGGCCGTGCGCGATGCTCCCGAGGTTCATCGCCCCGACGACGGCACCGCTGCCCGCCTCCACGAACACGTACGGCACGAGCCGTCCCCCGTCGCGCTCCTCCAGCATCGCCTCGATGCGTGCGCGCTGCCCGGCCTCGGTGTAGAAGGCCTCGGTCCGCGAGGGCTCGTACGGTGCCATGGCGGCCCGGTTGCGCGTGAGCACGTCGGCCAGTGCGGCGGCGTGCCCGACCGCCAGGCCCTTCATCTCCACCCCGTCGATGATCATGCGGGCACGCTAGCGGACGCCCGTTCCCGTGCTCCAGCCCTCGCCCTCCCCCGGGTCCAGCGAGAGCCGGTACCCCCGCTTGACCACCGTCTGGATCAGCCGCGGGGCCCCCAGGGCCGCCCGCAGCCGGGCCATCGCGGTCTCGACGGCGTGTTCGTCGGTGCCCGACCCGGGCAGCGCCCGCAGCAGGTCGGCCCGGGACACCACCCAGCCGGGGCGCCGGGCGAGCGCGGCGAGCAGGGCCATCCCGGCGGGCGGGACCGGGCGCAGCGCGTCGTCGACGAGCACCGCGTGGCCCCGGATCTCCAGCCGGTGTCCGGCGACGGGCAGGACCCGGGCCCGGCCGGGGAGTTCGCGGCACAACACCTGGACCAGGGGCCCGAGCCGGAACCGCTCCGGCTGGACGGTGTCGACGCCTTCTGCCTGGAGCGGCAGGGCGGTGACGGGCCCGACGCAGGCGGCTGCCACGGGCCCGCGGAGCGCGTCGAGCACGGCTTCGCGCAGGCCGCGTTCGGCGGCGCGGGAGAGCAGGGAGGCGGCGGCGGGTGCCGAGGTGAAGCTGACGGCGTCGACGGCTCCGACGGCGACGGCGTCCAGCAGCCGGTCCAGCGGTGCGAGGTCCTCGGGCGGCATCCACCGGTAGACGGGTACGGGGACTACTTCGGCCCCGCCGTCGCGCAGGGCCTCCACGAATCCGGGGAGCGGCTCCCCGTGGAGCTGGAGCGCGATGCGCCGGCCGGCGACGCCGCCGGCCAGCAGCCGGTCCAGTACCTCGGCCAGCGATTCCGACTGCGGGGACCAGGCTTCGACCAGTCCGGCGGCGCGTACGGCGCCCTTGACCTTGGGGCCGCGCGCCAGCAGTTCGGTGGTGCGCAGCCGTTCGAGGAGGTGTTCGCCGGTGCCCCAGCCGTCGGCGGCTTCGATCCAGCCGCGGAATCCGATGGCGGTGGTGGCGACGACGGCGTCGGGCGGGTTGTCGACGAGGTCCTTGGTGGCGGCCATCAGCTCGCTGTCGTCGGCGAGGGGCACGATCCGCAGGGCGGGGGCGTGGACGACGGCGGCTCCGCGCCTGCGCAGCAGGGCGATGAGGTCGTCCGCCCGTCGGGCGGCGGTGACTCCGACGGTGAATCCGGCCAGGGGGCCGTGCGTAGCGTCGTCCATCGTGGTGACCTGCCTTGCGCTGGGGGGTCCTGCGTCGGGGGCCGCCGCCGGGTCCGTCCGGGGTGTTCCGGCGGGGTCGGGGACGTGCCTCGCGCCGGGGTGTTCCGAGCCTGCCAACGCGGCGTGTCAGGCTCGGTTCCACGGCATTTCGGGTGGGTTAACCAGCCCGCGAGCAGCCCGGTCTCCGCTCACACCGAGGTGAGCTGGGCTTTCCTCTCCCCCTGTCCGTCGTCGGCGACGGCGGCCGGGGCGGCGGCGGGCCGGCGAAGGTATACCGCCCAGGTGACCGCGCAGCACACCGCGTAGAAGCCGAGGAAGGTGGTGAAGGCGGCCGTTCCGGAGCCGGACTGCTGGAAGGCCGCGCGGAACACCAGGTTGATGCCGAGTCCGCCGAGCGCGCCGACGGCTCCGATGAGGCCCATGGCGGCACCGGACAGCCGCCGTCCGTGGGCGGCGGCGGCTTCGCCGTCGAGGCCGCGGGCGAGGGCCTTGGCCTGGAAGATGCCGGGGACCATCTTGTAGGTGGAGCCGTTGCCGAGGCCGCTGAGGGCGAAGAGCGCCGTGAATCCGACGAGGAACACCGGCAGGGAGGCGCGTACGGAGGCCAGCAGGACCACTCCGGTCGCGGCGGCCATGGCCACGAAGGTGGCGAGGGTGATCCGGGCGCCGCCGTAGCGGTCGGCGAGTGCCCCGCCGACGGGCCGGACGAGGGATCCGAGGAGCGGGCCGATGAAGGTGAGGGAGGCGGCCTGGAGGGGGGTCCGGCCGAACTGGGTCTGGAGGACGAGCCCGAAGGCGAAGCCGTAGCCGATGAAGGAGCCGAAGGTGCCGACGTAGAGGAAGGCCATGATCCAGGTGTGGGCGTCCCGGGCGGCCTCGCGGACGGCTCCGCCGTCGTTGCTGACCGGCGCCAGGTTGTCCATGCGTACGAGGGCCAGGGCGGCGGCGAGCACGATCAGCGGGAGGTAGGTCCACAGCAGCAGCCGGGGGTGTCCGGCTCCGGCGGTGCCGATGACGAGCAGGGCGGCGAGCTGGACGACGGGGACGCCGATGTTGCCGCCGCCGGCGTTGAGGCCGAGGGCCCAGCCCTTCTTGCGCAGCGGGAAGAAGGCGTTGATGTTCGTCATGGAGGAGGCGAAGTTGCCGCCGCCGACGCCGGTGAGGGCGGCCACGGCGAGGAAGGTGCCGTAGGAGGTTCCGGGTTCCATGACGACGAGGGCGGCGATGGTCGGCGCGAGCAGCAGGAGGGCGCTGACGACGGTCCAGTTGCGTCCGCCGAAGCGGGCGACGGCGAAGGTGTAGGGGATGCGGACGAGGGCGCCGACGAGGGTGGCGGTGGCGATGAGGAAGAACTTGCCGGCCGGGTCGATGCCGTACTGCGGGCCCATGAAGAGCACCATCACGGACCACAGCGACCAGATCGAGAAGCCGATGTGTTCGGAGACCACGGAGTAGAGGAGGTTGCGGCGGGCGATCCGCTCCCCGCCCTCCCGCCAGAACGTCTCGTCCTCGGGGTCCCACCGCTCGATCCAGCGGCCTCCCCTGCGCGGTGCGGTCGTCGTACCGGTCATCACACGCCTCCACCCTCCACAGCTGTCGTGCTCCGTGGTGAGGAGGCTAGGGAGGTCGCGTTTCGGCCCCGGTTCCCGCCGGATGACCGGGGGGAAACCTTGCACTCACCCGCCGCCCCGGCCGGGTGTGAGCGCTGCCGGGAGCCAGCTGTCCGGGGGGACTTCCAGCCAGCCGCCGGCGTTCTGGAGTTCGGTGGCGGCGCGGTGGAGGGCGTCGAGGCCGGGGTGGTCGAGGCCCTTGCGCCACACCATCGACAGCGGGGACAGCGGTACGGGGTCCACGAGGGGGCGTTTGACGCTGCCGGGCATGTCGAGGAAGCCGACGGCCGCCAGGACGGGGGTGCGGGTCTTGGCCATGACCCGGACGAACTCCTCCTTGCCCATCGCCACGGGGGCGGGCGGGGCGACGGCGATGCCGCGCCCGGCGAAGAGCTCGCGGGCCAGCCCGGTCCACTCCAGGGTCCGCGGGTTCCCGGCTCCGGCGTACACGCTCTCGCCGGCGAGGGCGGCGAGCGGTACGCGGTCCAGGGCGGCCAGCGGGTGGTCCTCGGGCAGCAGCACGGCGAGGGGTTCGTGGCGTACGGGGCGGTGGTCGAGCCGGGCGCGGAGGGCGGGTGCGAGGCCGTGGGCGTATCCGAAGGCGACGTCGAGGCGGCCGGCGGCGATCTCGCCGGCGGCGTGGGTGAGGCCGCTCTCGAAGCGGGCCATCAGTTCGCAGCCGGGGGCGAGTTCGCGGGCGCGTTCCAGGATGCGGCGGCCGGTGCTGGGGCCGTCGGTGTTCATGTCGACGAGGAGGGCGCGGGGCGATCCGGCGAAGGCGGCGGCGAGGGCTTCGTGGGCGTGGAGGACCTCGCGGGCGTGGGGCAGCAGCCGTTCGCCGTCGGCGGTGAGCTCGACGGCGCGGGTGGTGCGCAGGAACAGCGGGGTGCCGAGGGTCTGTTCGAGGCGGCGGACGTCGCGGCTGAGGGCCTGCTGGGCGACGTAGAGGCGGGCGGCGGCGCGGGAGAAGTGCAGTTCCTCGGCGACCGCGAGGAAGCCGCGCAGCAGGCGGGGGTCGACGTCACGGGCGGTCATCCCCGGAGATTAACAACGCGGGCGCGTGAATGGCCCCGGAACAGGTGTTGGACCGGCGCCGGGGGCGGGCCGCAGGCTCGGGGCATGCCGCAGGAATCCCCGCTCATGACCGTGACCGGCAGCACCCTCGTCCTGGCCGCGCCGCCCTCCGCACCCGCCCCGCCGTCTTCCCCTCAGCCTTCCCCGCCGTCGCGCCCGGCGGCCCGTGTCCGGGGCCCGTACGCCCGGCTGTTCACCCGCCCCGGCGCGCGCGGGTTCACCGCCGGGAACCTGCTGGCCCGGCTGCCCATGGGCATGTTCGGGGTCAGCGCCGTGATGATGATCGCCGGGCAGCGCGGCTCGTACGCCCTGGCGGGTGCGGTCACCGCCACCGGGCTGGCGGCCACCGCCCTCGTCGCCCCGTGGACGGCCCGGCTGGTCGACCGCCACGGGCAGGCCCGGGTCGCCGTACCGGCCACCGTGATCGCCGTGCTCGGCTCGCTCTCGCTGGTGCTGTGCGTCCGTACGCAGGCCCCGGCGTGGACCCTGTTCGCCTCGTACGCGGCCACGGCGACGACCCCCAACATCGGGGGCATGTCCCGGGCCCGCTGGACCCACCTGCTGCCCCCGTCCGAGCACCACACGGCGATGTCGTTCGAGCAGGCCGCGGACGAGCTGTGCTTCATGCTGGGCCCGGTCCTCGCGGCGTTCCTGTGCACCGCCGCCTTCCCGGAGGCGGGCACCCTCGCCGGGGCGGCCCTGCTGCTCAACGGGATGCTGGTGTTCACCGCGCACCGGGCCACCGAGCCCCCGGCGACCGGGGTGCCCGCCGCCGGGCCGGGCCCGTCGCCGCTGCGCGCCCTGCTCCCGCTGCTGGGCCCGCTCCTCGCCGCCGGGGCGGTGTTCGGCTCGATGGAGGTGGCCTCGATCGCCCACCTCGCCGCCCTGGGGCTCGGCGGCGCTTCGGGCCCGGTGCTGGCGCTCCAGGCGGCGGGCTCCTGCGCCGCCGGGCTGTTCTACGGCACCCGCCGCCCGCGGAGCCTGCGGACCTGCCTGGTCGCGCTGGCCGCGGCGATGGCCCTGCCCTGGGCGGCGGCGGCCACCGGCTCCCTCGCGCTGCTGGCGGGGGCCCTGCTGCTGGCCGGGGTGGCGACGGCGCCGGTGATGGTGGGCGCGATGGCCCTGGTGCAGCGGGCCACGCCGCGCGGCCGCCTCAACGAGGGGATGAGCCTCGCCGTCACCGCGATCATGGCGGGCATCTCCGTCGGCGCCGCCGGCGCGGGCCAGGCCGTCGACCGGCTGGGCTCCACGGCGGCCTACGCCCTCCCGGCCGCCGCGGCCCTGCTCGCCCTGGCCTTCTCGGTAGCAACATCCCGATTTATCCGTATTGTTCCGGCGGGCGAGTGACGCGCCCGCGTGGTACGCACCACTCCTCCGCGCGATCCCGCATAACTGGGGGTGCTTTCCCCCAGCGCCCTTCCCTTCGCGGAGGAACTCCCCTTGCCTGCTTCACGCTCCGTCTCCTCGGCCCTCGTCGTCGCAGCCGTCACCGCGTCCTGCCTGGTGCCGGCCGTACCGGCCCTGGCCGACACCTCCCAGATCCGGTTCTTCCAGCCGTACGTCCCCTCCATCGCCCCCGGCCAGACGGGCCGCGTGGTCATCGCGGCCGTGAACGGCCAGGAACCGGCGCGCAGCAGCACCTTCCGCATCACCGCCCCGGAGCGGACCACCTTCCCGGAGGCCCGCTTCTACTGGAACGGGCAGCGGGCGGCCGCCTCGTGCTCCCGCTCGGCGGACGCGCGCCAGCTGACCTGTGACGCGGGCACCCGCGCGGGCTTCGCCTTCCCGGCGGACACCCAGACGCGGCTGGCGGTGACCGTGAAGGTGGACCCGAAGGCCCCGCAGGGCACGACGCTGGACGGCGGCGAGTGGTCCAACGACACGGACGCCCCTGCCCTGTTCGCCGTGTCCACCCCGGTGACGGGCCCGAAGGGCGACGACGGCCGCCCGGGCCACGACGGCCACGACGGAAAGCCCGGCCACCACGGCAAGCCGGGCCGCCCGGGCCCGCAGGGCGAGAAGGGCGACAAGGGGGACAAGGGCGAGCCCGGCAAGGACGGCAAGCCCGGACAGCCCGGCAAGAACGGCAAGGACGGAAAGCCCGGCCCCCAGGGCCCCCAGGGCCCCGAGGGCAAGCCCGGCCCGGGCGGCGGCCCCAAGGGCGACAAGGGCGACAAGGGCGAACCCGGCAAGGACGGCAAGAACGGCAAGGACGGCAGGCCCGGACAGCCCGGCAAGGACGGAAAGCCCGGACGGGACGGCAAGCCCGGACAGCCCGGCAAGGACGGCAGGCCCGGACGGGACGGCCACGACGGCAAGGACGGCGCTCCCGGCCCCCAGGGCCCCAAGGGCGAGCCCGGCAAGGACGGAAAGCCCGGGAAGCCCGGCAAGGACGGCACCTGCAAGAAGTGCGGCGGCCACCACGGCAAGGACGACCACCACGGCAAGGGCGGGAAGGGCGACAAGGGCGACCACAAGGACGGCCCGAAGGCCCGCATCGTCACCTCCGGCCACGGCCTCGGCATCCGCTCCGGCCCCGGCACGGGCTACAAGCAGACCGGCAAGATCCCGGCCAACACCGTCGTGAAGCTCCAGTGCAAGGTCAACGGCCAGACCGTCGGCGACAACGCGATCTGGTACAAGCTCGCCGACGGCCGCGGCTGGATCGCCGCCCGCTACGCCCTGAACCTCAACAAGGTCCCGTACTGCTGAGCCCCCGGCCCGGCACCCCGGCATGACGAAGGCCCCGCAGCCGGTCGGCTGCGGGGCCTTCGCCGTCACCGCACTCGGGCCCGGATATGGACCCGTACCGGAATCGGGTACATAATCGGTACCGGGTTCCGGTACCAGTGCGAGGGAGTGTGGCCCATGCCCATCAGCGCCAGCGAGGCACGCAAGACGCTGTTCCCCCTGATCGAGCGCGTCAACAACGACCACACCCCGGTGCGCATCAGCTCGAAGAACGGTGACGCCGTCCTCATGTCGGCGGAGGACTACGACTCCTGGCAGGAGACCGTGTACCTGCTGCGCTCGCCGGCGAACGCCCGCCGCCTCATGGAGGCGGTCGCGCGCGACCGGCAGGGCACGGCCGCCGTCGCCAAGAGCATGGAGGAGCTACGCGCCCTGGCCGGTGAGGAGTGAGGAGCGTCCACTTCGACCCCGACGCCTGGGAGGACTTCCTCTACTGGCTCGCCGCGGACCGGAGGATGGCCAAGCGCATCACCCGCCTGATCGGCGAGATCCAGCGGACGCCCTTCGACGGCATCGGGAAGCCGGAACCGCTCAAGGGCGACCTCTCCGGCTACTGGTCCCGCCGGATCGACGACGAGCACCGCCTCGTCTACCGGGCCGATGACAAGGAAGTGAAGGTCCTCAAGGCCCGCTACCACTACGCGGACTGAAACCGGGCATGACGAAGGCCCCGCAGCCAAGCGGCTGCGGGGCCTTCGCCCACATGGGATGAGTGGAGATGGCGGGAATCGAACCCGCGTCCAACGGTGCAGAAGCAGGGCTTCTCCGAGCGCAGTCCGCTGCGATTTTCTCGGCCCCGGAGATCACACGGACAAGTCTCCGACGGGCTCAGTCACTGTTTGATTTCCCTCCAACCCCCGTGACCGGGGCTAGAGGTTTAGATCCCTAGTTGACGCCAGGATCCGGACCGGGACCACTTCCGGGCTGACGCTCCTCACAGAGGCTTCAGCTCACTGTTATTAGGCAGCGAGGGTGAAGCGGGAGTTATCGCTCTTGGAGTTGGCGATTATTTTTTGCGACATGTGGTTAGCGAGATCATTGCCGCTTCCTCGGCTCGCTTCCCCTGCATCGACAGCCGCTGTCGAAACCGATCATCCCCATGTTGTGTTATCAAACAGCGCCGACCCCGGAGGGGCGGTGCTGAACCCCATGGTACGCGAAGTGGACCACCGGGTGCCAGGAGATTAAACCGTGCCCCGCTGCTTGCGCCGGACCGCCGAGATCGCCCGCTGCGTCTCGCGCGTGTCCTGCTTCTCGCGCAGGGTCTGGCGCTTGTCGTACTCCTTCTTGCCCTTCGCCAGCGCGATCTCGACCTTCGCCCGGCCGTCCTTGAAGTACAGGGACAGCGGGACGACCGTGTGGCCCGACTCCTCCGACTTGCGCTCCAGCTTGTCGATCTCCTCGCGGTGCATGAGGAGCTTGCGCTTGCGGCGGGCGCTGTGGTTGGTCCAGGTGCCCTGGCTGTACTCCGGCACGTGCACGTTGTACATCCAGACCTCGCGGCCCTCCACCGACACGAAGCCGTCCACCAGCGAGGCCCGGCCCTGGCGCAGGGACTTGACCTCGGTGCCGGTCAGGACGATCCCGCACTCGTAGGTGTCGATGATCGCGTAGTCGTGCCGGGCCTTCTTGTTCTGGGCGATCAGCTTGCGCCCTTTTTCCTTAGCCATAGTGCGGTCATTTTCGCACTACGACCCCACCCCGAGGCCACCCAATACCGTGCGGGCCCGCTCCTCCGCCCCGTCGCCGGCCGCCAGGTCCGGGGTGATGCCCCCGCCGTCGAGGCTGCGGCCCGCCGGAGTGCGGTACGTGCCCACCGTCAGCTCCGCGACCGCGCCGCCCGGGAGCTCGGTCGGCATCTGCACCGAGCCCTTGCCGAAGGTGCGGGTGCCCACCGTCACCGCCCGGCCGCGGTCCTGGAGGGCGCCGGTGACCAGCTCGGCCGCGCTCATCGTGCCGCCGTCGACCAGCGCCACCAGGGGGCGGGCGGTGTCCCCGCCCGGGTCCGCGTACAGGGCGCGCTCGGAGCCGCGTACGTCGTACGTGGCCACGAGCCCGCCGTCCAGGAACGCGGAGGCCGCGGCCACCGCCTCGGTGACCAGCCCGCCCGGGTTGCCGCGCAGGTCCAGCATCACCCCGCCGCCGGGCGGTGCCTCGCGGACGGCCGTCCTGACGCGCTCCCCCGAACCCCGGGTGAAGGAGGACACCTTGATCACGGTGATGCCGCCCGCGAGGCGGCGTACGGTCACCGCTTCGGTACGCAGCTGCGCGCGCCGGACGCCGACGGTGAGGTCGGCGCCGTCCCGGCTGAGGCCGAGCACCACCGGAGTGCCGGCTTCCCCGCGCAGCAGCGCCACCACGTCGGGCACCGCCAGCCCGGTCACGCTGCGGGCGTCCACGCTCAGCAGCCGGTCCCCGGCGCGCAGGCCGGCCCGGTCGGCGGGGCTGTCCGGCTGGACCCGGTCGACCTCGATCCGGCCGTCGCCGCGACGTCCGGCCCAGAGCCCGACCCCGGTCCAGCGGCCGTCGAGTTCCTCCGCGAAGGCGGCGTACTCGCCCCGGTCGTAGACGGTGCCCCAGCGGTCGCCACTGCGGCTGACGACCTCCTGGGCGGCCTTCTTGCCCGACTTGCCCTCGGCGACGGCCTCGGCGGCGGCGCGGGCGACGGCCTCCCGGTCGGCGGTGCCGGTACCGGTGCCCGGGCCGGGCACGGGGGTCGGGTCGGGTTCGCCGACGCCCGCCAGGAAGGCCGTGTGCGGCTCGTCCGCCTCGTGCGGGGACCAGCATCCGGTGGCCGCGGCGGTCCCCACGCAGACGGCGAAGACCAGCGTCAGGACGGCCCCGCGACGCAGGTCGCGGGGCCGGAGACAGAAGGCGGGCAGACCCGGCATGTCGCCGAGTCTAGGACAAGCCCCGCTGCGGCAGGCCCGGTTGCCGGGAGACCGCAGGAGGCGCTCGTCATACCTTCAGGTACTTGCGCAGCGCGACGAACGCTGCGAGCGAGGGCATCAGCAGCCCGATGACGAGCACCAGCGGCAGCTTGGCGAGGACCGCGTCCCAGCCGATGAAGTTGATCAGCTGGAGCTTGTCGCGGAGCCCGATGCCGTGGTCGATCACGAAGTACTGGCCCGTGCCGAGCATCCCGCAGGCGAAGACGGCGCCGATGAGGCCGGCCACGGCCGCCTCCATGATGAACGGCACCTGGATGTAGAAGCCGGAGGCCCCCACCAGCCGCATGATGCCGGTCTCCCGCCGACGGCTGAACGCCGAGACGCGCACCGTGTTGACGATCAGCAGCAGCGCCACGATCAGCATGACCAGCATGATGCCGAGCGCCGCCCAGTTCAGGGTGCCGAGCAGGGCGAAGAGGTTGTCGAGCTCGGTGGACTGGTCGGCGACCGACTGGACGCCGTCGCGCCCGGCGAAGGCGGAGGTGATGACCTCGTACTTCTCCGGGTTCTTCAGCTTGACCCGGAAGGAGTCGGGCATCTGGTCGGGGGTGACGACGGAGGCCAGGGCCGTGTGGCCGAAGCGCTCCTTGTAGTGCTTGTAGGCCTCGTCCGAGGACTCGTACATGACGGTCTGGACGAGGTCCATCTTCTTCAGCTCGGCTTCGATGCCCTGCTTCTGCTCGGGGGTGACCGCCCCCTTGGAGCAGGGCCGGCCGCTGACCGCGGTGGTGCCGGAGGAGGCCGGTGCCCCGGCGGCGGCCGGGGCGGCGGCGCCTGCCGCGTCCAGGGCGTCGTTCTTCGTGCAGAGGTAGACGGTGACGTTGACCTTGTCGTACCAGTACCCCTTCATGGCGCTGACCTGGTCGCGCATGAGCAGGGAGCCGCCGAACAGGGCCAGGGACAGGGCCACGGAGATGATGACCGCGAAGGTCATGGTGAGATTGCGGCGGAGGCCGACGCCGATCTCCGACATGACGAACTGGGCGCGCATGACGTCTCAGGGGCCTTTCAGTGCTGGTAGCCGTAGACGCCGCGCGACTGGTCGCGCACGAGCCGGCCCTGTTCGAGTTCGATGACGCGCTTGCGCATCTGGTCCACGATCTGCTGGTCGTGCGTGGCCATGATGACGGTGGTGCCGGTCCGGTTGATCCGGTCCAGGAGCTTCATGATGCCGACGGAGGTCTGCGGGTCGAGGTTGCCCGTCGGCTCGTCGGCGATCAGCAGGGCCGGGCGGTTGACGAAGGCGCGGGCGATGGCGACGCGCTGCTGCTCGCCGCCGGACAGCTCGCCCGGCATGCGCCCCTCCTTGCCGCCCAGGCCGACCAGTTCCAGGACCTGCGGGACGGCCTTGCGGATCTCGCCGCGCGGTTTGCCGATGACCTCCTGGGCGAAGGCGACGTTCTCGGCGACCGTCTTGTTGGGCAGCAGGCGGAAGTCCTGGAAGACGGTCCCCAGCTGGCGCCGCATGTGCGGGACCTTCCAGTTGGAGAGCTTCGCGAGGTCCTTGCCGAGGACGTGCACCTGGCCGTGGGTCGCCCGTTCCTCGCGCAGGACCAGCCGCAGGAAGGTGGACTTGCCGGAGCCGGAGGAGCCGACCAGGAAGACGAACTCGCCCTTGGCGATGTCGAGGGAGACATCTCTGAGTGCGGGCCGGTTCTGCTTCGGGTAGGACTTGGAGACGTTGTCGAATCGGATCACGGGAGCACCACGGTCGCCGGGAGTAGGTGACCGTGACCATACGCGACCGGACGCCGGGTGGGGACCCGGCCATCGGTAGTTGCCCGATAAATCCCCGGGTGTGGGAGGAGCCGGACCGTGATTGCCCGGACGGGCCGCGCCGAATGTCGGCGGAGCTGGCACAGTGGTAGGGGGAACGGACCGCGTCCCCGTGCCGTTGACCATGACGAGGGGACGAGAGGAGGAGCGCATGACATATGACCGGCTCGTGTGCGCGAACTGCGCCGCACCCGTCAGCCAGGGCCGCTGTCCGGTGTGCCGGGCGAACCGGGAGCGCCTCCAGCAGGAGGGCCCCTTCGCCGGGCTGAACCCGGCGACGCTCATCGCGCTTCTGGTGGTGCTGGTGGCCGCGCTGGCTCTGGTGGCACGGACCGCGTAGCCCGCGGCACGTTCCGATCAGCAGGCATCACCGTGTGACCGCGTGGGTCACACGTAATGGGGAAGGGCCCGGACACCACCTGGTGTCCGGGCCCTTCCTCGTGCTCACGCGTCGCGCGGGTTACGCGGTCTGCTCCTGCTGCTTGCGCCAGCGGATGCCGGCCTCCAGGAAGCCGTCGATCTCGCCGTCGAGGACCGCCTGCGGGTTGCCGACCTCGAACTCCGTCCGCAGGTCCTTGACCATCTGGTACGGGTGCAGGACGTAGGACCGCATCTGGTTGCCCCAGGAGCTGCCGCCGTCCTTGAGGGCGTCCATCCTGGCCTGCTCCTCCTGGCGGCGCCGCTCCAGCAGCTTGGCCTGGAGCACGTTCATCGCGCTGGCCTTGTTCTGGATCTGCGAGCGCTCGTTCTGGCAGGAGACGACGATGCCGGTCGGGATGTGCGTGATGCGCACGGCCGAGTCGGTGGTGTTGACGCCCTGGCCGCCGGGGCCGGAGGCGCGGTACACGTCGATGCGCAGCTCGGACTCGTCGATCTCGACGTGGTCGCTGGTCTCGACGACCGGCAGGACCTCGACACCGGCGAAGGAGGTCTGGCGGCGGCCCTGGTTGTCGAAGGGCGAGATGCGCACGAGGCGGTGGGTGCCCTGTTCGACGGAGAGGGTGCCGTAGGCGTAGGGGGCCTTGACGACGAAGGTGGTCGACTTGATGCCGGCCTCTTCCGCGTACGAGGTCTCGTAGATCTCCGTCGGGTAGCCGTGGCGCTCCGCCCAGCGCAGGTACATGCGCTGGAGGCGCTCGGCGAAGTCGGAGGCGTCGACGCCGCCGGCCTCGGCACGGATGTTGACCAGGGCCTCGCGCTCGGCGTACTCGCCGGAGAGCAGGGTCCGGACCTCCATCTCGTCCAGTGCCTTGCGGACGGACACCAGCTCGGCCTCCGCCTCGGCGAGGGTGTCGGCGTCGTCCATCTCCTGGGCGAGCTCGAACAGCACCGCGAGGTCGTCGATGCGGCCGCGCAGGGTCTCGGTCTTGCGGACCTCGGCCTGGAGGTGCGAAAGCTTGCTCGTGATCTTCTGGGCGGCTTCCGGGTCGTCCCACAGGGACGGCGCGGCGGCCTGCTCCTCGAGCACGGCGATATCTGCCCTCAGCTTGTCGAGGTCCAGGACGGCCTCGATCGACCCCATGGTCGAGGAGAGGGACTTCAGCTCTTCGGAAACATCGACGACTGCCACAGGGTCAAGCCTAGCCGGTCCTCGGACGGCACTGTCCGGCCAGGCCGGATCGGGGCGTACGGAGGAGCGTCGATACGGGCGTACGCTCCTCGTATGACCGTTCTACTCGTGAAGCGCCGCCATGTGGACCACATGCGTGTCACCACGACGAGCTGTCTGCCGCCGGACCAAGCACAAGCCTGATCAACCCCGATCCGACTTCGGTCCTGCACGCGGTTCCGCGGCTCCGGCGCCATCCCTGCCGGCGGTCCGTCCCGCCCGCCCCGCCATCTCTGGGGCACAGGACCCTGTGACATCCGAAACGGAGCCGTCATGCCGTCCGCGCACCCCTCTTCCCCTTCCTCCGCCTCCGCCGCCGCGACCGCGCCCGCCCTCGCCGTCATCGACCTCTCGCGGGCCGACGACCCCGCCGAGCGCCCCGACTTCCTGGAGCAGCTGCACGCCGCGGCCCGGGACACCGGCTTCCTGTACCTGACCGGGCACGGCATAACCGAGGCGGAGACCACCCGCATCCTGGAGCTGACCAGGGCTTTCTTCGCGCTCCCGGAGGCGGACCGGCTGGCCGTGAGCAACCTGAACTCGCCGCACTTCCGGGGCTACACCCGCATCGGCCACGAGCTGACCGGCGGAGCCTCCGACTGGCGGGACCAGCTGGACGTGGGCGCGGAGCGGCCGGCGCCGGTGCTGGGGCCGCAGGACCCCGCGTACCTGTGGCTGGAGGGCCCGAACCAGTGGCCGGCGGCGCTGCCGGAGCTGAGGGAGGCGGTCTTGGGCTGGCAGGAGCGGCTGGCGGGGGTGGCGCACCGGCTGCTCCGGGAGCTGCTGGCCTCGATCGGTGCTCCCCCGGACTTCTTCGACGCGGCCTTCGCGGACCGCCCCCACCTGCACACGAAGCTGATCCGCTACCCCGGGTCCGCCCCGTCCGGCGCCGACCAGGGCGTCGGCGCGCACAAGGACTACGGCTTCCTGACCCTGCTGCTCCAGGACTCCGTGGGCGGGCTCCAGGTGGTCCGCGACGGCGGCTACGTCGACATCGAGCCGCGGCCGGGGGCGTTCGTGGTGAACCTGGGCGAGCTGCTGGAGATCGCCACCGAGGGGTACCTGCGGGCCACCGACCACCGGGTGGTCAGCCCGCCGGGGGCGGTGGAGCGGTTCTCGGTGCCGTTCTTCTACAACCCGCGACTGGACGCGGTGGTGGAGACCGTCCCCGGGGACTACCTGCACGCGGCGCCGGGCGTGGCGCACGACGCCTCGAACCCGCTGCACGCCGAGTACGGCCGCAACGAGCTGAAGGGCTGGGTCCGCGCCCACCCGGAGGTCGCCCGCCGCTGGCACCCGGACCTCACCGCGGTGTAGTCCGGGCGCCCGCCCCTGCCGGTCCTACCTGGGCTGGGACGGGGCCGACCGGCCGCCCTTGCCGTCGCGCGGCGGGGGCGTCGGCTCGTCGCCGGAGACGGCGATCCAGCTGCCCAGGCCCACCGCCGCCACCAGGGCCAGCGCGGACGCGGAGAGCACGAGGCGCCGCTTGCGGACGGCCTCGGCCCGGTGCCGGGCGGAGCCGGGCCGGTGCCCTCCGGCCGGGCGGGGGACGCGGGCGGTGCCCAGCGCCCCGCCCGCCAGCTCGTCCGGGCACGGGACCCGCATGGAGGTGTGGGTGTCCCGGTTGGAGTCGGTGGCGGAGCCGGGCACCAGCGGGACCACGCCCCGCCTGCGCACCGGGTCGGCGGCGGTGTCGGGCTCCCGCTCGGGCTCGGGCTCCGGGTCGGCGTCGTCCGGCTCGTCCACGTCGAGGGGCGGCATCCCGGCCAGCAGCGGCAGCAGGTCCCGCAGCCGGGCCGACAGCTCGGAGGCGCGCAGCCGCGAGGCGGGGGCCTTGGCCAGGCACTGGACCATCAGCTGCCACAGTTCGTCGGGGATGCCCGGCAGCGGGACCACGGTCTCGGTGACGTGCCGGCGCAGCACCGCGCCCGGGTGGCCGCCGCCGAAGGGGGTGAAGCCGGCCAGCAGCTCGTACAGCACCGTGGCCAGGGCGTATATGTCGACGGCCGCCCGCGGGGGCAGGCCCTCCACTATCTCCGGGGCCAGGTAGTCGGGCGTCCCGATGATCCGGGTGGTGGGGGCGGTGGTGCGGCCTCCGGCGGCCCGGCGCGGGGAGTCGATGAGCTTGGCGACGCCGAAGTCGGTGAGCAGCGCGGGGTGCGCGCCGCCGGGGCCGAGCGGTCCCTGCATGTCGAGCAGGACGTTCTCCGGTTTGACGTCGCGGTGGACGACGCCGGCCGCGTGGGCGGCGGCGAGCGCGTCGGCGACGTCGGCGACGATGGCCACGGCCGCCTCGGGGGCGAGCCTGCGCTCGCGGTCGAGGCGCGTGCGGAGGTCCGTACCGCGGACGAGGTCCATCACGAGGGCGAGGTCGTTGCCGTCGACGACGAGGTCGCGCACGGAGACGACGTGCGGGTGCTCCAGGCCGAGGAGCGCGCTGCGTTCCTGGACGAAGCGTCCGACGAGTTCCTGGTCGGACGCGAGGTCCTCGCGCAGGAGTTTGACGGCGACGGGGCCGTCCGGGCCTTCACCGAGCCACACCGTGCCCGCGCTGCCGCGCCCCAGGATCTGGTGGGCGGTGTACCGGCTGCCGATCTTCCGTGCCACGACTGCTCCCTCAGCGGCTGGCGTAACGGACCAAAACTACGCGGCCGAGTGGGGGTTGAGGTCGCCGGATCGCGGCGACCTTCACTTCTGCGGGCGAAATCACGTCCTGGATGTCGACAAATCCACAAGGTCGGCGCTACGGGGGCCCGTCAGGGGGTGCCTCAGGGAGTCCCGCCGCTTCCGCCGCCCTCCGACGAGCTGCCGAAGGAGCTCACGAAGTCGACGGCGTCGGAGCCCCAGCTCCAGACCTGGTCCCACCAGCCCTTGCCGGTGCCGATCCACTCCTGGAGCGGGGTGAGCTCCCAGACCAGCCAGCCGCCGACGAAGAGCAGCAGGATCAGCACCAGGCAGCCCTTGAGGCAGCCCAGGCCCGGGATCCGGACCGGGTTGGCGCTGCGGCGGCGCGGCTCGCGCGGCGGCCGGGGCTCGCGCGGGGCCTGCTGCGGCGGGCGCTGCTGCGGCGGAGGCTGCGGGGGCTGCTGCTGGGGCGGCGGCTGGGGCTGGCGGTACTGCGGCTGCTGCTGGGGCGGCTGCGGCTGCTGGTACTGCTGGGGCTGGTAGTGCTGCGGCGGCTGCTGCGCGTACTGCTGCGGCGGGGGCTGCGGCTGGTACTGCTGCTGCGGCGGCGGAGCCGGGCGGTACTGCGGCTGCCGGGGCGGCTGCTGCGGGGGCGGCGGCATCTGCGGGGCCGGGCGCTGGGGGCGGCGGCGCAGGGGGTCCTCGGCGGGGTCGAGGTAGCGCATCTGCGTCTGCTCGTTGCGGTCGCGGGCGGCCCGCATCTGCGACTGCCACGGGTGCGGAGCGTCGGGCTGCTGCACCGGGGGCATGACGGAGGTCGGGTCGGGCGCACCCCCGGGGGCGCCGGCGGTGGCCGGCAGCACGGTGGTGGCGTCGGCCCCGCCGACCGGCGGGAGCACGCTCGTCATGGCGTTCGGGTCGTACGCCTCGGCCTGCGCGGTGGCGGCGGAGCCGGGGGCCACCGGGGCACCGGGGACCGGGGCCGGCGAGGGGTCGGGCGCGAGCAGGGCGGCGACGCCGAGGGCGGCCTCGACCTCGTCGGGCGAGGAGTGCACGCGGATGCCGGAGGCGACCACGCGCAGGCCGCGGGCCAGGGACTCGGCACTGGGGCGCTCGTCGGGCTCCTTGCGCAGGCAGTGCTCGATGACGATCCACAGCGCCTCGGGGACGGAGGGCGGCCGCTGCGGCTCCTCGCTGAGGTGGCGGTGGAGGACTTCGAGCGCGGTGCCGCCGGCGAACGGCGGGCGGCCGGTGACCAGCTCGTAGAGGAGGATGCCGGCGCCGTAGATGTCGACGGCGGAGGTCTGCGGGCGGCCCTCGGCGGACTCGGGGGCCACGTAGGCGGGGGTGCCGACGAACTCGTGGGTGCGGGTCAGGCCCGGGGAGTCGGCCAGGCGCGCGATGCCGAAGTCGGTGAGCATCGGCTTCATCTGGCCGTTGCTCTCGTCGAGCAGCACGTTGGCGGGCTTGAGGTCGCGGTGGACCACGCCGTCGGCGTGGCTGGCGGCGAGCGCGTCCGCGATCTGGGCGGTCAGCAGGCTCGCGGCGACCGGGCTGAAGGGGCCGTTCTGCCGGATGTACTTGTGCAGGTCCGGGCCGTCGACGAGGTCCATGACCAGGGCGAGCAGGTCGCCCTCGACGACGAGGTCGCGGGTGCGCACGATGTTGGGGTGGGTCAGCCGCAGCAGGACCGAGCGCTCGCGCAGGAAGCGCATGACGATGTCGGCGTCCTGGGCCAGCTCCTCCTTGAGGACCTTGATGGCCACGGTCTCGCCGGGCTGGCCGGCGACGGCGGCCTCCGCGCCGGCGGTCTCCCGCTGGCGGGCGCGCCAGACGGTGCCCGTGGCGCCGCGTCCGAGCGGCTCCTCGAGCAGGTACTTGCTGCCGACTGGCCGCACGTCTCGCGCTCCCTGCTGTCGTCTTTCCGGCTGATTCCGCCGAGTGGGTTTCCGGCCCAACTCTAGGGGGTGTCCCCGTGGAAGACGCGGGCCGACGGAGGTTGGTTGCCGTACATATGTGCGAAGGGTGAGTTTTGCGGGGTATGCCGGGGGCTCATTTACCGGATTTCCCCCCGCCCGAGTGGCCGCGTTCGCACCGGTGGGCGAACCGCGCCACTCAGATCCAAGATCATTTATTGGCGGGCGCCGGGCGTGTTGCGGGTGACAGGTGCGAGGATGCACCCGTACGGAACGGCCGGGACGGGAGCCCTGCCTTCCGGCAGACCTGAACGGACGAGGCGTCCGTGCCGGGCGGGGGTCGATCGGGCGGGGCAGCTACCGCCGTTCCCCTGCCGGGCGCACGCACGCACCGCGCACTGCGCTCCGCGCAGAAGGGACCGCTGACGGCGATGCAGATCCGGCTGACCGTCCTCGGGTCGCGCAGCGGCCACCAGGCCGCCACCGCGCCCGCCGGCTGTGACGTACTCGTCACCGCGCCCGCCGGGACCGCGCTGGCCGCGGTGGCCTCCGGACTCGCGGCGGCCGCGGGCGGCCCCGACACCGGCGGCACCACCGTGCTGTACGCCGGTTCGCGCCGCCTCGACCCGCAGCGCGCCGTGCTGGGCGAACCGCCCCTGGTGGACGGCGCGGTGCTGCACCTGCACGTCCCCGGACCGGACACCGCCACCGTCCCGGCCGCGGACGGCCCCGGCACCCCGCAGCTGCACGTGGTGTCCGGCCCCGACGCGGGCGGGGTCCACCTGCTGCACGCCGGGTCCGTGCGGATCGGGCGCTCGGCCGACGCCGACGTGCCGCTCGACGACCCGGACGTGTCCCGGCTGCACTGCGCGGTGACCGTGCTGGCCGACGGCCGGGTCACGGTCGCCGACCTCGGCTCGACCAACGGCACCACCCTCGACGGCGCCGACGTCGGCGCCTCCTCGGTCCCGCTGGCGCCCGGCGCGCTGCTGCGGATCGGCGAGTCCACGCTCCGCCTCGCCCCCGCGGGCGGCGAACGGCCGCTGGCGGTGGTCCCGGACCTGGAGGGCCACCTCGGCCTGCCGGACGCCCCCGGCGGGGGTACGGGAACCCGCGCGGCCGGGGACACCGGCCCCGACGGCACCCCGGAACTCCGCCCCGGCACCCACCGCCCGCCCGTCCTCGGAACACCGGCCGGCCCGGGCGCGCCCGGCCGCGCCACCGGCTCCGTCCCCCCGGCCCCGCCCGCAGCGGGCCCGGCACGAACCGGCCGCACCGGCGCCCCCGAAGGCACCGGCACCGGCCGCCCGGCCGGCCCGGACCAGGCGTACCCCGGCGCACCCCTGGACGGCGGGGCCAAGCCGCGCCGCCGCGGCGGGATCGGCGCCTGGGCCCGCAAGTGGGTGCGCGGCGACGAGGACGACCCCGGGCAGCCCGCCGGGCCCGAGGCGCCCGCGGCCGCGGCCCCGGACGAGGACGACCCCGCGGCGCTGCTGCTGGCGGCGCTCGGGCCCACCGGACGGCTGTGGTCGCGCGGACCCGGACACCCCCGGTTCCTGGAGGCGGGCCTCGGCGCGGGCAGCCGGGTCGCGTTCCCCGACTGCGGCTCGCTCGGCCTCGCCGGGCCCCGGGCCCGGCTGACGGGCGTGGCCCGGTCGGTGGTCGCCCAGCTCGCGGGACTGCACGCGCCGACCCGGCTGGAGATCGTCCTGCTGGCCGCCGACCGCGCCCGGCCCGTGGCGGAGCGCCGCCGCGACTGGGGCTGGCTCGGCTGGCTGCCCCACGTCCGGCCGGCGCACGGCCAGGACTGCCGGCTGCTGCTCGCCTACGACCGCGACCAGGCGGCCGCCCGCACCGCCGAGCTGACCCGGCGGCTGGAGGACGGCCCGCTCGGCACCGGCTGGGCGTCCGCCGACCCCGCGGCGCTGCGGCAGGCCGCCGCCGCGTACGAGGGCCCGCGCACGCTCGTGGTCCTGGACGGCGACCCGGGCACGGCCGCGCTGCGCGACCTCACCGGACGGCTCGCCTCGCACGGCGCCGCCGCCGGCATCCACCTCCTCGTGCTCGCCGAGACCCCGGCCGCCACCGCCGCCTCCCCGGTCGCCGCGACGTACGAGACGGCCTGCTCCGCCACCGCCGCGTTCCGCGACTGCGGCCGGGCCGCCCTGCTCAGCGGTGACGTCGCCACGGCCGTGCGCAGCTTCGCGGTCAGCGGCGGCCGCCCGGTCGCCTCCGGCCGCACGGCGGTGGCCGACGGGGTCTCGGCGGCCTGGGCGGAGCGGTTCGCCCGGGCCCTGGCCCCGCTGCGCACGGACGGCGCCCAGCCCGGCGGCGGTGCGTCCCGCCCGGCCGCGGCGACCCTCCCGGCGGCGTCCCGGCTGCTGGACGAGCTGGGGCTGGCCCGTGCCACCCCTGCCTCCCTGATGGCCCGCTGGGCGGAGTCCACCGAGCAGGGCCAGGACGTCGGCGGCCTCGCGGAGGTCGTCCTCGGCTCCGGGCGGCGCGGGCCGGTCGGCGCCGAGCTGGTCCACGACGGCCCGCACCTGCTCGTGGAGGGTCCCGCCGGGAGCGGCCGGACGGAGCTGCTGCGTTCCGTCGCCGCCTCCCTGGCCGCCGCGGCCCGCCCCGACCGCCTCGGCCTGCTGCTCCTGGACGGCGCCGGCGGGGAGCGCGGCGAGGGCCTCCTGCCGTGCACGGAGCTCCCGCACGTGTCGGGCCACCTCGTGGCCTCGGACCCGCTGCGCATGCGGGAGTTCGCGCAGGCCCTCGCCTCCGAGCTGAAGCGCCGCCACGAGCTGCTGGACGGCGTCCCCTTCGCCGAGTGGCACGCCCGCCGCGAGCTCTCCGACCGGATGGTCTCGCCCCGCCGGCCGGCCCCCGGCGAGCTGAACGGCGACCTCGACTCCCCGCGCACCGGCACCCTGCGGCTGCGCGCGGCCGCCACCCGCACGGAGCCGGCCGCCGGGCCGACCCCGCTGCCCCGGCTGGTGGTGCTGGTGGACGACTTCGACGCGCTGGTGGCCCCGGCGCTGGGCAGTCCGGGACGGCCGGCCGCCGGTTCGGTGGTGCGGATCCTGGAGGGGATCGCCCGGGAGGGCAGCCGGCTGGGCGTGCACCTGGTGGTGACCAGCGCCCGCCCGGAGCGGACCGCCGGGACGGAGCCGGCCCGGCTGGCGACGCTGCGGGTCGAGCTGGAGGCGCCCGACCGGCCGGGGCCCGGCCGGGGGCGGCTGCTGTACGCCGACGGCCGTGCGGTGCCGTTCCAGGCGGGCCGGGTCACCGGCCGGATCCCGCGCACGGCGACCCTGAGGCCGACCGTGGTGCCGGTGGAGTGGGAGCGGATGGGCGACCCGCCGGCCCGCCGGCCGGTGCGCGAGCTGGGCAACGGCCCGACGGACCTCGCGCTGCTGGCCAGCGCCCTCGACCGGGCCTCCCACCTAGTGTCGGCGATACCCGTGGAGTTCCCCGGGACCCCCTGACCCGCGGTGGCGGCCCGCCGCGCGGTATTGCGGGGGTGCGCGGGTCGGCGTAGACCTTGTGGCACGCGGCACACCACGGGCACGACGGCATCGGGGGCGAGACCATGCGGACACGGCACGGAACCGGCCACACGAAACGTACGGCGGCAAGGGGCTGGGCGGCGCTGGCCGCGGCGGGCGCGCTCGCGCTCACCGCGTGCGGCGGCGGGGACGGGGACGGCGGCACGGGCGGGTCCACGCCGTCCGGACAGCAGGACGGGCAGGGCGTCGCGTTACCGAGGCTGGACGGCGAGAAGCTGGAGGTCGCGGCGGTCTGGACGGGCCCGGAGCAGGCGAACTTCACGAAGGTGCTGAAGGAGTTCGAGAAGCGGACGGGCGCGCGCGTCACCTTCGTCCCGGCGCAGGACCCCATCGTCACCTTCCTCGGCACCAAGATCGCGGGCGGTCAGCCGCCGGACGTGGCGCTGCTCCCGCAGGTCGGGGCGCTGACGGCGGCGGTGCAGAACAAGTGGGCGCAGCCGGCGGGCCCGGAGGTCCGGGCGCAGCTGGAGAAGAACTACTCCTCGCGCTGGCGGGACCTGGGCGCGGTGGACGGCACCCCGTACGGCGTCTACTACAAGGCGGCCAACAAGTCGCTGGTCTGGTACAACGCGAAGGCTTTCGAGGCGGCGGGGGTGAAGCCCCCGGCGACCTGGAAGGAGTTCCTGTCGGTCGCGGACACGCTCTCGGCGTCCGGCACCGCGCCGGTGTCGGTGGCGGGCGCGGACGGCTGGACCCTCACGGACTGGTTCGAGAACGTCTACCTGTCGCAGGCGGGTCCGGAGAACTACGACCGGCTGGCCCGGCACGAGATCAAGTGGACGGACGACACGGTCGGGCAGGCGCTGACCACCCTGGGGCAGCTGTTCTCCCGGAAGGACTTCCTGGCGGGCGGTCCGAGCGGGGCGCTGGCGACGGAGTTCCCGAAGTCGGTCACGCAGACCTTCACGGGCGGGGACCGGCCGGCGGCGGCGATGGTCTTCGAGGGCGACTTCGTGGCCGTGAACATCGCGCAGACCAAGGCGAAGGTGGGCGAGGACGCGCTGGTGTTCCCCTTCCCGGCGGTGGGCGGGAAGGCGCCGGTGGTGTCGGGCGGCGACGTGGCGGTGGCGCTGAAGCCGGGCAAGGGCGCGCAGGCCCTGCTGACGTTCCTGGCGTCGGCGGACGCGGCGGCGGTCCAGGCCCGTGAGGGCGGGTTCGTCTCGCCGAACAAGGCGGTGCCCGCCTCGGCGTATCCGAACGACATCCAGCGGGCCATCGCCAAGGCGCTGGTGTACGCGGGCGACGACTTCCGCTTCGACATGTCGGACCAGGCCCCGGCGGCCTTCGGCGGGACGCCGGGCGCCGGCGAGTGGAAGGCGCTCCAGGACTTCCTGGCGAACCCGTCGGACGTGGCGGGGACCCAGGAGAGGCTGGAGGCGGAAGCAGCCAAGGCGTACGGGCGGTAGTGCGGTGACGGCCAAAGGACCGGCCGGGCCCCGCCGTACGGACGCCTCGCGGCGGCGGCTGGTCGCGGCGGTGTTCCTGCTGCCCGCCCTGGTGCTGCTGGGCGCGCTCGTGGTGCAGCCCATCGGCTACTCGCTCTACCGCAGCCTCTTCGACCGTTCCGGCGACGCCTTCGTCGGGGCGGGCAACTACCGGCGGATCCTGAGCGACCCGGTGATCCGCACGGCCCTGCGGAACACGGCGGTGTGGGTGGTGTTCGCCCCGGCCGTGGCGACCGCGCTGGGGCTGGTGTTCGCGGTGCTGACGGAGCGGGTGCGCTGGGGGACGGCGTTCAAGCTGGTGGTGTTCATGCCGATGGCGATCTCGATGCTGGCGGCGGGGATCATCTTCCGGCTCGTGTACGACCACGATCCTCAGCGGGGCGTGGCCAACGCGGTGTGGGTCGGGGTGCACGACACGTTCGCGGAGTCCTCGGCGTTCCCGGGGGCCCGTCCGGGCCGGGACTCCCCGCTGGAGCCTGCCGCCGGGGGTGCCCTGGTGACGCGGGGCACGGTACGGGCGGGCGAGCCGGTGCTGCTGCCGCTGGTCGGGGTGGCGCCCGAGGCCCTGCCCGCGGGGACCCGTACGGCGGGCAGCGCCCGGGTGGTGCCGGGGAAGGTGACGGGCACCGTCTGGCAGGACTTCACCCGGGGCGGCGGCGGACGGCCGAACGCGGTCGACCCGGCGGAGTCGGGCCTGTCCGGGATCCGGGTGGAGGCGGTGAAGGACGGCCGGGTGGTGGCCTCGGCGACGGCCGGCCCCGACGGCACGTTCACGCTGCCCGCGGCGGCGGACGGGGCCCGGCTGCGGCTGCCGGAGTCGAACTTCCGGGCGGCGTACGCGGGGGTGGAGTGGCTCGGCCCGGTGCTGGTGACCCCGGCGGTGATCGGGGCGTACGTGTGGATGTGGGCCGGGTTCGCGATGGTGCTGATCGGGGCGGGGCTGGCGGCGGTGCCGCGCGAGCTGCTGGAGGCGGCGCGGGTGGACGGGGCCGGGGAGTGGCAGGTGTTCCGCCGGATCACGGTGCCGCTGCTGGCGCCGGTGCTGGTGGTGGTCCTGGTGACGCTGGTCATCAACGTGATGAAGGTCTTCGACCTGGTCTTCGTGATCGCGCCGGGCGCGGTGCAGGACGACGCGAACGTGCTCGCGCTCCAGCTGTACCGGACCTCGTTCGGGACGGACGCCGATCCGGGGCTCGGCAGCGCCATCGCCGTGCTGCTGCTGGTGCTGGTGGTGCCGGTGATGCTGATCAACATCCGGCGGATGCGGAAGGAGGCCTCCCGGTGAGCGTCCTGCGGCGTGTCGCGGGAAGCGCGGCGGTGCGCGCCTTCCTGGTCCTGACCGGGCTGTTCTGGCTGCTGCCCACGCTCGGGCTGCTGGTGTCCTCCCTCCTGTCCCCGGAGGACCTGGACCGCGGTGGCTGGTGGCGGGCGCTGACCGAGCCCTCGCGGCTGACCGCGTCCAACTACGCGCGCCTGCTGGAGAACGACACCATCACCGGCTCGCTGCTGAACACGGTGGCGATCGCCGTCCCGGCGACGCTGCTCGTCCTCGCGCTGGGCTCGTTCGCCGGATACGCCTTCGCCTGGCTGGAGTTCCCGGGCCGGGACTGGCTGTTCCTGGTCGTGGTGGGGCTGCTGGTGGTCCCGGTGCAGGTGGCGCTGATCCCGGTGTCGGAACTCTTCGGCTCCGTCGGCCTGTTCGAGACCACGGCGGGGGTGGTGCTGTTCCATACCGCGTTCGGGCTGCCGTTCGCGGTGTTCCTGCTGCGGAACTTCTTCGCGGAGATCCCGCGCGAGCTGCTGGAGGCGGCCCGGCTCGACGGGGCGGGCGAACTGCGGCTGTTCGCGCGGGTGGTGCTGCCGCTGGGCGGTCCGGCGATCGTCTCGCTGGGCATCTTCCAGTTCCTGTGGGTGTGGAACGACATGCTGGTGGCGCTGGTCTTCGCCGACGCGGCGCACCCGCCGGTGACGGTGGCGCTCCAGCAGCAGGTGCGGCAGTTCGGGAACAACATCGACGTGCTGGCGCCGGGCGCCTTCCTGTCGATGGTGGTGCCGCTGCTGGTCTTCTTCGCCTTCCAGCGGCAGTTCACGACGGGGGTGATGGCCGGTGCCGTGAAGTAACCCACCGCCACCGGAACGACGGGGTCCGACATGGGAAGTTGACGCTGCGTAACCCGAATGCCACACGCTGCGTAACCCGATCGCCGCGCGGGCGGTTCCTGGGCAATATGCCCGCGCCGACCCCTGGATGTGCCGTGCCCCGGTTCAGCGTCATCGTGCCCGCGTACAAGGTTCAGGCGTACCTCCAGGAGAGCCTGGACTCGGTCCTGTCCCAGTCGTACCCGGATCTGGAACTGATCGCGGTCGACGACGCCTCCCCGGACGCCTGCGGCTCGATCATCGACGAGTACGCGGCCCGCGACCCCCGGGTCACCGCGGTGCACCTGGCGCACAACCTGGGACTGGGGCCGGCCCGCAACGCGGGTCTGGCCCGGGCCACCGGCGACTACCTGGTCTTCCTCGACGGGGACGACACCCTCACCCCGGGCGCCCTCCAGGCGATCACCGACCGGCTGAAGGCCACCGGCTCGCCCGACGTCCTGGTCTACGACTACGCGCGCACCTTCTGGACCGGGGAGACGGTCCGCAACCGCCTCGCGCACCGGCTGTCCGAGGAGGGCCCGGCCAGCTTCCGGCTCGCGGACCGCCCGGCGCTGCTGGGCATGCTGATGGTGGTGTGGAACAAGGCGTACCGCCGCGAGTACGTGGAGCGCGAGGGCCTGGAGTTCCCGCCCGGCTTCTACGAGGACACCCCCTGGACCTACCCGGCGCTGCTGGCCGCCGAGTCCGTGGCCGTCCTGGACCGGGTGTGCGTCCACTACCGCCAGCGCCGCACCGGCTCGATCCTGACCACCACCAGCCGGCACCACCTCGACGTCTTCGACCAGTACGAGCGGGTCTTCGGCCAGCTCGCCGCCCGCCCCGAGCTGGACCGCTGGCGGCCCGCGGTGCACCGGCGGATGGCCGAGCACTTCTGCGCCGTGTACGCGAACCCGCGCCGCCTCCCGCGCGCCGCCCGCGCCGAGTTCTTCGCGCGGGCCTCGGCCCTGCTGCGCCGCCACCGCGTCCCGGGCACCGCCGGGTCCCTGCCGCTGTCGCTGTCCCGCACCGACCGGCTCCGGCACGCGCTGATGCGGCTGGGCGCCCGCCGCGCCTACGGGCTGGCCTCGGCCGCCCGCGCGGGGGCCCTGGCCACGGCCCGCGCCGGCTCGGCGCTGTGGCGGGGGCTGCGCGAGAGCGCCCTGCGGCTGCACTACCGGGTCCAGCGGCTGCTCCCGCTGCGGCCCGAGCTGGCGGTGTTCTCCGCGTACTGGCACGGCGGCTACGCCTGCAACCCGGCGGCCATCGAGGCGAAGCTGCGGGAGCTGGCCCCGCGGATGCGCACGGCGTGGATCTGCGACCCCCGGCACGCCCCCACCCTGCCGCCCGGGACCACCCCGCTGCGGCCCGGCTCGGCCGCGTACTGGAGCGCCCTGGCGCGGGCCGGGTACCTGACCACGAACGTCAACTTCGACCGCGCCCTCGTCAAGCGGCCCGGCCAGATCCTGCTCCAGACGCAGCACGGCACCCCGCTCAAGCGGGTCGGCCTCGACCTCCAGGACCGTCCGGCGGCCACCCCGACCACGGACTTCGAGGGGCTGCTGCGGGGCGCCGACCAGTGGGACTACCTGCTCTCCTCGAACCGCCACTCCACCCTGGTGTGGGAGCGGGCCGTGCCCGCCTCCTACACCACCCTGGAGTACGGCTACCCGCGCAACGACCCCTTCCACCGGGCCGGCCAGGCCGAGGTCCTCGCGCTGCGCGAGCGCCTCGGCATCGCCCCGGGGACCACCGTGATCCTGTACGCCCCGACCCACCGCGACTACCGGCGCAGCCGGCCCGAGCACCTGGACTTCGAGCGGGTCCTGCGGGACCTGGGCCCGCGCTTCACGATCCTCGCCCGCACGCACCTGACGTACGCGGGCACCGAGCACGCCCGCGACCCGCACCCGAGGCTGCTGGACGTCTCCGCGCACCCGTCGGTGGAGGAGCTGTGCCTCGCCTCGGACGCGCTGGTCACGGACTACTCGTCCCTGATGTTCGACTACGCCTCGCTGGACCGGCCGATCGTGATCCACGCGGACGACTGGGAGGCGTACGAGGCCGCCCGCGGCACCTACTTCGACCTGCGCTCCTGTCCCCCGGGCGCGATCGCCCGCACCGAGGACGAGCTGGTGGACATCTTCGCCACCGGCCACTGGCAGGGCTCCCGCTCGGCCCAGCTGCGCGCCGCGTTCCGCTCGCGGTTCTGCTCGTACGACGACGGCCACGCGGCCGAGCGGGTGGTGCGCCGCGTCTTCCTGGGCCAGTCCGCCCCGGTCCCGGCGATCACCCCCCTGGAGGACCGCCGCCCGGCCCCGCCGGCCTCGGCCCCGGACCTGACCCCCCTGTCGGCGGGCCTCTGGCCGTAGGCCGGACCCACCCGACCCGCGACCTCGTCCAGCCCGCCGGCGGGTCAGGCTCGGGGTCCGGGGCAGAGCCCCGGGGAACGGTGGAAAGGCCGGAAGGGGACCAGCCCCGCGCAGCGGCCCCGGCGGCTAGCCGGCCCGCAGCCCGGCCACCGCCGAGCGGGCCAGCCCGTCCAGGTACGCCCCGGGCACGGAGTCCCGTACCACCACCTGCCGCCAGTACAGCGGCCCGATCACCAGGTCGAGCGCGCGCTCGGCGGACGCCGACTCCGGCAGCTCGCCGCGCTCGACGGCCTCCGCGACGATGCCCTCGGCGAGCCTCCGCTGCCCCTCCACCAGCGCCCCGCGCACGGCGTCGGCGATCTCCGGGTTCCGGGCGGCCTCGACCAGCAGGTCGGGGATGACCGCCGAGGCCACCGGGTGCCGCAGCACGTGTGACATGACCTCCAGCAGGGCGCGTACGTCGCCGTAGAGGGACCCGGTCGCCGGCACCGGGATCCCGTCGGCCGCGACGGCGCCGATCAGGTCCAGCACCAGGTGCAGCTTCGACTTCCAGCGCCGGTACACGGCGGTCTTGCCGACCCCGGCGCGGCGCGCGATGCCCTCGATGGACATCCGGGCGAAGCCCACCGCCGCCAGTTCCTCCACCACGGCCGCGCGGATCGCCTCGGTCACGTCCTCGCGCAGGACGGCGGCACCGGCCGGAGCACGGCGGGCGGCGGCGGGGGCGGGGTGCGCGGGGGCGGCGGGGTCGCTGGTCATGCACAGAGCATAGCGGCGACGACGCCACCCACCCGTCACGACGATACGGTTGCGTTCCGACGCGTCACGCCCTACTGTCGCCGTTACGACGATACGGACCCGTCCTGTCGTCCTGCGACGCCCCGACCCCCGTCGAAAGCGATCCCGTGACCAGCGTGACCACCGCGAACCCCGCGCATGCCGCGCCCCGCTCCCCCGCGGAGCTGGCGGCAGCCCACGGCCTGACCGTCAGCGGCGCCCGCCCCTCCCTCCCCCGCTACGTCGCGCAGCTCTGGAACCGGCGCCACTTCGTGACCGCGTACGCGACCGCACGGATGCACGCCACGTACAGCACGGCCAAGCTCGGCCAGGTCTGGCACCTGATGACCCCGCTGCTCAACGCGGCCGTCTACTACTTCGTCTTCGGCATCGTCATGAAGGCCAGCCACGGCGTCCCCGACTACGTGCCGTTCCTGATCACCGGCGTCTTCGTCTGGGACTTCATCGGCAGCTCGATCAACGCCGGCACCCGCGCCGTCCACGGCAACCTCGGCCTGGTCCGCGCCCTGCACTTCCCCCGCGCCAGCCTGCCCATCTCCTCGGTGGTCCAGCTCTTCCAGCAGCTGCTCGTCACCATGGCGGCCCTGGTCGTCCTGCTCCTGGCCTTCGGCCAGACGCCGGCCCCCTCCTGGCTGATCGCGATCCCGGCGCTCTTCCTGATGGCCGTCTTCTGCGCCGGCTGCGCCATGGTCATGGCCCGGATCGGCAGCAAGAACCCGGACGTCAGCCAGCTGATGCCGTTCGTGCTCCGCACCTGGATGTACTCGTCCGGCGTGATGTGGTCCATCGACACCATGCTCAAGACGGACCACCTGCCGCACTGGGTCTCGCTGATGCTGAAGACCAACCCGGCGGCCGTCTACATCGACCTGATGCGCTTCGCGCTGATCGACAGCTTCAAGGCGGGCTCGCTCCCGCACCACGTGTGGCCGATCGCCATCGGCTGGGCGCTGCTCGCCGGGATCGGCGGCTTCGTCTACTTCTGGAAGGCAGAGGAGGAGTACGGCCGTGGCTGACACCGACACCCGCGTCCCGACCGTCATCGCGGACGAGGTCCACGTCGTCTACAAGGTGCACGGCGGCGGCCGCAAGGGCGGCGCCACCGCCGCGCTCAGCCGGATCTTCTCCCGCAAGCCCGCCCCCGGCGTCCGCGAGGTCCACGCCGTCAAGGGCGTCAGCTTCACCGCCTACAAGGGCGAGGCGATCGGCCTGATCGGCTCCAACGGATCGGGCAAGTCCACCCTCCTCAAGGCCATCGCCGGCCTCCAGCCGGTGGCCCGCGGCGCGGTGTACTCGCACGGCCAGCCGTCCCTCCTCGGCGTGAACGCCGCCCTGATGAACGACCTCACCGGCGAACGCAACGTGGTCCTCGGCGGCCTCGCGATGGGCATGACCAAGCAGCAGATCCACGAGCGCTACCAGGGCATCGTCGACTTCTCCGGCATCAACGAGAAGGGCGACTTCATCTCCCTGCCCATGCGCACGTACTCCTCCGGCATGGGCGCCCGGCTGCGGTTCTCCATCGCCGCCGCCAAGGACCACGACGTCCTGATGATCGACGAGGCCCTCGCCACCGGCGACGCCGCCTTCCAGCGCCGCAGCCAGGCCCGCATCGAGGAACTCCGCGCCAAGGCCGGCACCGTCTTCCTCGTCAGCCACGCCATCGGCACGGTCCGCGAGACCTGCGACCGGGCGATCTGGCTGGAGTCGGGCGTCCTGCGCATGGACGGCCCCTCGAAGGACGTCTGCGACGCCTACGAAGCCCACACCTCGGGCAAGGGCTAGCCCCGCCGGCGTTCGAGGCGCGGGGGCCCGGGAGCAGAGCCCCGGCAACGGCGCCGCACCCGAAGACCCGAACGGGCCGGGCCCGGAACCCCGAAGGGGGTCCCGGGCCCGGCCCGTTCCGCTACCGCCGGCGCGAGCGACTACGCGTGGGCCCGCAACAGCGACCGCATCGTCCGCATGGCCACCGACAGGTTCGCCAGGTCGAAGTCGTCCGAGCCCCGGATCTCGTCCAGGGTCGTCCGCGCCCGGCCGATGATCGCCGCGTTCTTCTCCTCCCACGCCTTGAAGCGCTCCTCGGGAGTGGAAGAGCCGTTGCCCACCGCCAGCACGTCGGCCGTCAGCGCCGCGTGCGCCGCGAACAGGTCCTCGCGGATCGACGCGCGGGCCATCGACTGCCAGCGGTCGGACCGCGGCAGCTCGATGATGCGGTCCATCAGCTGGGTGATGTCCAGGCGGTCCGCCAGGTCGTAGTACACCTCGGCGACGGACAGCGGGTCCACGCCCGTACGGTCCGCGATGGCGACGATGTCCAGCGTCGGGAACGCCGACGAGAAGCCGGCCACCTTCGCCGCGAGCTCCTCCGGCACGCCCTCACCGGTCAGCTCGTCCAGGATCGACTGGTACCACTCCAGGTCCGCGCCGCGCACCAGCTTCGGCAGCTCCGACCAGACCTCCGCCACCCGGGCCCCGAAGAGCTCGATGGTCTCGGTGATCTGGAGCGGCTGCGGCCGGTTGTTCAGCAGCCAGCGCGTACCGCGCTCCACCAGGCGCCGCGAGTGCAGCCGCACCCGGGTCTGGACGTCGGCCGGGACCTTGTTGTCCAGCGCCTCGACCGCGTCCCACACCTCGGCCAGGCCGAAGATCTCGCGGGCCGCGAGCTGCGCCCGGACGATCTCCTCCATGGAGGCGCCGGTCTCCTCCCGCAGACGGTGCAGGAAGGTCGAACCACCGGTGTTGACGGTGTCGTTGACCAGCAGGGTGGTGATGATCTCCCGGCGCAGCGCGTGCCCGTCGATCTGCTCCGGGAACTTCGCGCGCAGGGCGGCCGGGAAGTACGCGTGCAGCAGGCGGCGCAGGTACGGGTCGTCCGGCAGCTCGGTGTGGACGAGCTCGTCCGCCACCGTGATCTTGGTGTAGGCGAAGAGCACGGCCAGCTCCGGCTGGGTCAGGCCCTTGCCGGTGTTGAGCAGCTCGCGGATCTGCCGGTCGTTGGGCAGGAACTCCAGCTGGCGGTCCAGCAGCCCGTCCCGGCCCAGGCGGCGCATGAAGCGCTGCTGGGCGTGGAGCAGGCTCGGGGCCTGGGAGGAGCCGTTGGCCAGGGCCGTGTTCTGCGCGTAATTGTTGCGCAGCACCAGCGAGCCGACCTCGTCGGTCATCTCGGCGAGCAGCTTGTTGCGCTGCTTGACGGTCATGTCGCCGTCCGCGACCACCGCGTTCAGCAGGATCTTGATGTTCACCTCGTGGTCGGAGGTGTCCACGCCCGCGCTGTTGTCGATGGCGTCGGTGTTGACCTTGCCGCCCTCGCCGCCCGCGCCGGTACGGGCGAACTCGATGCGGCCGAGCTGGGTCAGACCCAGGTTGCCGCCCTCGCCGATGACCTGGGCGCGGACGTCGGAGCCGTTGACGCGGATCGCGTCGTTGGCCTTGTCGCCGACGTCGGCGTGCGTCTCGGCGGTCGCCTTGACGTACGTGCCGATGCCGCCGTTCCAGAGCAGGTCCACCGGGGACTGCAGGATGGCCTGCATCAGTTCCGCCGGGGTCATCTTGGTGACGCCCGCGTCGATGCCGAGGGCGGCGCGCATCTGCGCGTTCACCGGGATGGCCTTGGCGCTGCGCGGGTGGACCCCGCCGCCCGCCGACAGCAGCGCGGTGTCGTAGTCCGCCCACGAGGAGCGCGGCAGCTCGAACAGGCGCCGGCGCTCGGCGTACGAGGTCGCCGCGTCCGGGGCCGGGTCGATGAAGATGTGCCGGTGGTCGAAGGCGGCGACCAGGCGGATGTGCTCCGAGAGCAGCATGCCGTTGCCGAAGACGTCGCCGGACATGTCGCCGACGCCGACGACCGTGAAGTCCTGGGTCTGGGTGTCGTGGCCCAGCTCGCGGAAGTGCCGCTTGACGGACTCCCACGCGCCGCGGGCGGTGATGCCCATGCCCTTGTGGTCGTAGCCGGCCGAACCGCCCGACGCGAAGGCGTCGCCCAGCCAGAAGCCGTACGACTCCGCGACGCCGTTGGCGATGTCGGAGAAGGTCGCGGTGCCCTTGTCGGCGGCGACGACGAGGTAGGTGTCGTCCTCGTCGTGGCGGACCACGCCCTTCGGCGGCACGACCTCGCCGCCGACCATGTTGTCGGTGATGTCGAGCAGCGCCGAGATGAAGATCTTGTACGAGGCGATGCCCTCGGCGAGCCACGCGTCGCGGTCCACCGACGGGTCCGGCAGGTTCTTCGCGACGAAGCCGCCCTTGGCGCCGACCGGCACGATCACCGTGTTCTTGACCATCTGCGCCTTGACCAGGCCGAGCACCTCCGTACGGAAGTCCTCGCGCCGGTCCGACCAGCGCAGACCACCGCGCGCGACCTTGCCGAAGCGCAGGTGGACGCCCTCGACGCGCGGGGAGTACACCCAGATCTCGAACGCGGGACGCGGGGCCGGCAGGTCCGGGATGGCCTGCGGGTCGAACTTCATCGACACGTACGAGTGCTGCTCGCCCGCCCCGTTGAGCTGGAAGAAGTTCGTCCGCAGCGTCGCCTTGATCAGCGTCAGGAAGGAGCGCAGGATGCGGTCCTCGTCGAGCGAGGCGACCTGGTCCAGGGCCCCGTCCAGCTCCTCCAGCATGGCGTCGATCAGCTCGGTGCCGGCGGCCTGGCGGCCCGGCGACATCCGCGCCTCGAAGAGGGAGACCAGCAGCCGCGTGGTGTGGACGTTGTTGCGGAGGGTGTCCTCCATGTAGTCCTGGCTGAAGGTGGAGCCGGCCTGGCGCATGTACTTGGCGTACGCGCGCAGCACGACGGCCTGGCGCCAGGTGAGGCCGGCGCCCAGGACCAGGGTGTTGAAGTTGTCGTTCTCGGCCTCGCCGGTCCACACGGCCGCGAAGGCCTCCTGGAACCGCTCGCGTGCGTCGTCGCCGAGGTACGCGTCCCCGTTGCCCGTGGACAGCGGCATCCGCAGACCGAAGTCGTAGATCCAGGCGCTGACCCGGTCGCTGCGGCGCAGCTCGTACGGCCGCTCGTCGGTGACCTCGACGCCCAGGCGCTGGAGGACCGGCAGGACCGCGGACAGCGAGACCTGCTCGCCCTCACGGTAGATCTTGAAGCGGCGCTCGCCGGGGCCCGCGCCGACGGGCTCGTACAGCGACAGCGCGAAGGGGCGCTCGCTGGCCGAGAGCTTCTCCAGGTGGCACAGGTCGGCCACGGCCGCGCGCGGCGAGTGGTCGGCCTTGTAGCCCTCGGGGAAGGAGGTGCCGTACTTGCGGCTCAGCTCGGCGGCGCGCTCCTCGCCCAGCTCGGCCGTCAGCGCCTCGCCGAAGCCGTCGGCCCAGGAGCGGGCCGCCTCGACCAGGCGGGCCTCGACGCGCTCGACGTCGGCGTCGGTCAGCAGGGGCAGGTCGGTGCCCTGCGGGACGCGGACGACGAAGTGGATGCGGGAGAGGATCGACTCGGTGTTCCAGGCGGTGAAGTCGACGCTGGTGCCGCCGAGCTCCTCCCGCAGGATGTCCATCAGGCGCAGCCGGACACCGGTGGTGAAGCGGTCGCGCGGCAGGTAGACGAGCGCCGAGTAGTAGCGGCCGTACTCGTCCTGGCGCAGGTACAGCCGCAGCCGGCGGCGCTCCTGGAGGTACAGCACGGACGTGGCGATCTCGCGGAGCTTGTCGACCGGGGTCTGGAACAGCTCGTCGCGCGGGTAGGTCTCCAGGATCTGGAGCAGGTCGCGGCCGTCGTGGCTGGACGGCGAGAAGCCCGCGCCCTCCAGGACCTCGGACACCTTGCGGCGGATCACCGGGACGCGGCGCACCGACTCGGTGTAGGCGGCGGAGGAGAACAGGCCGAGGAAGCGGCGCTCGCCCACGACGTTGCCGTCGGCGTCGAACTTCTTCACGCCCACGTAGTCGAGGTACGAGGGGCGGTGCACGGTGGCGCGGCTGTTGGCCTTGGTCAGCACCAGCAGGCGGTGCTCGCGGGCCTTGGCGCGGGCGTCGGCGGGCAGCCGGTTGAAGGACGGCGAGACGGGGTGCGCGTCCTCCTGGCCCTTGTGGACCGGGTCGGAACGCAGGATGCCCAGGCCGGTGCCGGGGACGGCCGCGAGGGCGTCGCCGTCGACGAGGTTGTACTCGCGGTAGCCGATGAAGGTGAAGTGGTCGTCGGCCAGCCAGCGCAGCAGCTCACGGGCCTCTTCGAGCTCGTACTCGCGCAGGTCCGGCGCGGTCGGCTCGTTCGGCAGCTCGTCGGCGATGCGCAGCGCGGCGTCGCGCATCTTCTCCCAGTCCTCGACGGACTCGCGGACGTCGGACAGGACGCGCAGCAGGTCACCGGTGATCTGCTTGAGGTCGGCCTTGTCGGTCTCGCGGTCGATCTCGACGTGGATCCAGGACTCGACGAGGGAGTCGTGGGGGCGCGCGGTCTTGGGACCGTGGGCGTCGCAGTCGGGGCCCAGGATCTCGATGAGCCTGCCGGTGACGTCACGGCGCACGACGACCTGCGGGTGGATCACGACGTGGATGCCGCGGCCCTGGCGGGACAGCTCGTTCGTCACGGAGTCCACGAGGAACGGCATGTCGTCCGTCACGACCTCGACGACCGAGTGGCTGGAGGTCCAGCCGTTCTCCTCGACCGTCGGGGTGTGGACCCGGACGTTCGCGGTGCCCTGCGGCCGGGTCTCGGCGAGCCGGTAGTGGGAGAGCGCCGCGCCGAACACGTCGACCGGGTCCCGGTCGGCGAGGTCCTCGGGGGCGGTGTGCAGGTAGTAGCGCTGGAGGTAGGAGAGCGTCGTGCCCTGGTCGGGGCGCTCACCGTGCTCGGACCCAGTCGGAAGTAGCCCCCCGGCCGGGCTGTTCTCAGCTACCCGTGCCGCCCGCGCGAGCAGCTCGGCCTTTGCTTCGTCCAGCTTGGTCTGCATGTCCTCTGGCTCCTGTCGCGCGCCATTGCGTGACGTAGGTGGTGAAGGAAGGAATGACAAAGCGCCGCGATGAGGCGGGATGTCCGTCCGGATCGGTTTTCGGCGCCGCGGCGCCGCAAGAGCCGCCGGGGAGGGCTTCGACCGTGATCGACAGGTCCCGGCGGCGGGGATCAGCGAAGGCCCGGCCGCGGAGGCGCGCCGGGCGCGGGTCGGGGGCGTCAGTGCCCCCGATGACTATCGCGCTGATCACGGGTCCAGGCTATCTCGCCCCACCCCCCGGTCGTCATTCACTGCATCTGTACAAAACCGGGGGCAAAACCTGGACAGTCTGGCCAGAGGGTTGGCCGGAACGGTCCGTTACCGGGCTATCCGGCCAGCTCACGGGCCATGGCGACGGCCTCGGCCAGGCTGTCCACGACGGGTACCCCGGCGGACTCCAGGCTGGTGCGGCTGTGCGACCCGCCCGTGTACAGAACGGCCTGCGCACCTACGTGCAGCGCGGCCGTCGCATCGTCCACGGCGTCCCCCACCAGGACCGTACGGCGGGCGGTCACACCGGCTGACTCCAGTGCGGCCATATGGCGTACGAGGTGCCCCGCCTTGGAGGTGTGCGAGGGCCCGGTGCGCCCGTCGACGCGCAGGAAGTGCCCGTCGATGCCGTGCGCCCGGACCAGGGGCACGAGCTTCTCGTGGGGCGCGAGGGACAGCAGGGACTGCGTGAGCCCGTCCGCCTGCCAGCCCCGCAGCAGTTCCCGCGCGCCTTCGGCGAGCCCGGCGTCCTCGGCGGCCGCCCAGTAGTGCCGGTGGAACGCCTCGTCCATGACGACCCATTCGGCGTCCGTGGGCAGGCGGCCCATCAGCCGCTCGTAGAACAGCGGCACCGGTACGACGTACAGCTCGCGGTAGCGCTCCAGCGTGATCGGTTCGAAGCCCAGCTCGGCGAAGGAGGCGTTCGTCGCGGCTATGACGGCGTCGATGTCGTGCAGCAGGGTGCCGTTCCAGTCCCACACGAGGTGGGGTCCGGCGGCCTTCGTCCCGTTGTCCGTCGCGGCGCCCGTGCCACCGCTCATCCCGCTGTTCATCCCGCTGTTCATCCCAGCAGGCCCGGGATCTCCTGGACCCCGAACCACAGCAGCTCGTGGTCCTCGGCGCCGTCCACGGTGAACTGCGCGTCGTCGTCACCGGCGTCGGCGGCCGCGAGGGCCCCGGCGGCGGCCGCGACGTCCTCCACGGCGTCATCGGCGTCGGCGTGCACGGCGGCGGCCACCTTCAGCTGCACGGCCGCGCCGAGGGTGACCTGCCCGAGGGTGGCCTCGTCCAGTCCGGGCACTGCGGTGGCCGCCTTGTCGTCCACGTCGACCGCCACGACGACCCGCTTGCGCGGGGCGGCCGCGTCGGCGGCCAGCAGCCGCAGCGAGGCGAGGGCGGCCCGGCTGAGTGCCGCGTACTCCAGCTCCTCGATGTCGTCCGACACGTACCACTCGCGCAGCCCGGGCGTGACGGCGTACGCACGGAGCGGGGCGGGCCCCAACTCCCCCGCCTTGTGCACCTCGGCGAGCCCGGGGAGGGTCAGGGGGACGTACACGCGCATGGCCGGCTGCTTTCGGTAGTCGGAAACGCCCTCAGGATACGACTGCGGCCCTCCGCCCCGGATGCGGGAGCGGGGCCGGCCCCGCCCGGCCCGCCTCCGGGGCCCTCGCACGAGGCCCCGGGCCGGCCTGGAGGCGGGCAGCGCCGCCGCTACGACCGCGGGCCCTGGACCTCCACCGCCGCGCACCGCCAGCGGCGATCGGGGCCCTGCTCCAGCCGGAACGCCATCGCCGAGACCCGGTCCCCCGTCGCGATGCGGGCGAAGGCCTCGATCACCCCGGGCCCGGGGTGGAAACGGCCGCAGTGGCGCAGCACCGGCCGCAGCCGCTCCCGCGAGGGCCCGGCGGGGGCCAGGGTCACCAGCTGCTCGTACGCCTCGCCCACCGTGAGGCCGAGCAGCGAGTGGACGGGGCGCTGGCCGCTCAGCACCGCCAGCAGGCGTTCGGCGAACCAGTCGTGCGGGGCCAGCCGGCGCACCTGCCGCGGCACCCCCGCCGGACGGCGCTGGTCCCGCCGCCCGGCGGGCCGCGTCCGCCCCGCCCCGCCGGGCCGGCTGCGCCTGCCCTCGCCGCCGATCGTGCCGCGCGTGGTGGTGTCCATGGCGATTCCCCCGATCACACCGAGCCCGGCGGTACCGGGCGGTAACTTGATGCGGGTTTTCTACGACCGCCGAACACGCTCCGCAACCACCGGACGCCCCCACCGGAGAACCCCCCGAGGTTCACCTATCCGTGTGGCGGCCTCCCGCCCCGAAGCCCCCGAACACCCCCGCAACACCCCTCAGGTGGACGCCGCAGCCCCCGCCGCGAGGGGCTCGATGGAGTTGCCCCACATCACCCTCCCGGCCCCACGAACGCCACCCACCACCCGACGGGGACACGCACCCTCCGCACACGGTGCGGGGCGGGGGCAGGGGGGCGGGAGCCCCCCGGACGGCCTCAGAGAAGGCTGGGGGCTTCCCGTCAGTCCCATCGTCCTTCCGGTTCGGGCCGGTCCCTCAAGGGCGCTCCTTCGTCGCGTCGCTACGCGATGTCGCTTCGCTCCACCCTTGACCGACCGGCCCGAACCGGAAAGCCGAAAGACTGCCGGGAAACCCCCAAAGAAACGGCACGGTCCAGAGGAGCAGGGACGGGTCTCTCAGCGATGAGGCGAGGGGCCGGGCGCCGGCCCGCCGGACATCCGAGCCCTCAGCAGCCTCATCCCGCACCAGGGGCGCGACTACCTGCACGAAAAGTCGCTCAGAGCACGCTGACGTGCACCCCAAGCGCGACAGATCGCTACGCGCTCCTCCCGGCTTGGCGTCCGGCGACCGCCTGGGGCTGATACCTGCACCAAAAGTCGACCAGAGCAGTGCAAGGAGCCGTCAGGCGCAGCAGATCGCTACGCGCTCCTCTGATCTCGGCGACCGGCGGCCGCCTGGGGCTGATGGCGGATGCTGGGGATCCGAGGGCCGTCGCACGCCCTGAGCGTCAATCGGTGCGGCTGTCGGCCCAAGACGGCAGTCGGACGCCGAGACCGGAGGAGCGCGTAGCGATCTGTCGCGCCCACCGGCTCCCTGGCTGCTCTGTTCGTCCTCTGGTGCGGGTACCAGCCACAGGCGGTCCTCGGACGCTGAGAAATGAGGAGCGCGTAGCGATCTGTCGCGCTTGGGTGGTCCGCAGGCCGCTCTGGTCGACTTTTCGTGCAGGTAGCCGCGCCCCTGGCCCGGAATCATGGATCTGGGGCTCGGATGCCCGGCGGGCTGGCGCCCGGCCCGTCGCCTCATCGCTGACGGGCCCGTCCCTCCAGCCTCTGCCCGGTGACCGTTTCTTTGGGGGTTTCCCGGCAGTCTTTCGGCTTTCCGGTTCGTGCCGGTCGGTCAAGGGTCGCCGAAGGCCATCGCGTAGCGACGCGACGAAGGAGCGCCCTTGAGGGACCGGTGCGAACCGGAAGGACGATGGACTGACGGGAAGCCCCCAACCCTCCCTGAGACCGCCCAAGGGGCTACCGCCCCCAGCCGACCCACCCGCACCCGGGAGGCGGGTGGGCAGCCACCGCCCCGCGGCCGGGGGTCGCGGGGGAGATAGCGGGCCCGCGCGCAGCGACGGCCGGGGCCGGACACCCTTCGGTGTCCGGCCCCGGCCGTCGTGTCGCGTCGTGTCGCGTCGTGCCGCGTTACTTCTTGCGGCGCCGCCCGCCCGAGGCCTTCTGGGCCCGGCGGCGTTCGGCGCGGGTCAGGCCGTCGCCGGCGGAGTCGGAGTCGAAGTCGCCCTCGACGACGCCGCCCTCACCGTCGACCGACGGGGCGGAGAAGTGCAGGCGGTCCGGGCGCTGCGGGGCGTCCAGGCCCTTGGCGCGGATCTCGGGGCGGGCCGACGGGACCGGCTCCTTGACCATGGAGGGGGCCGCGTCCTGCACCGGGAGCTCCTCGACCTGCTGCTCGACCTGGACCTCCAGGTTGAACAGGTAGCCGACGGACTCCTCCTTGATGCCCTCCATCATGGCGTTGAACATGTCGAAGCCCTCGCGCTGGTACTCGACCAGCGGGTCCTTCTGGGCCATCGCCCGCAGGCCGATGCCCTCCTGGAGGTAGTCCATCTCGTAGAGGTGCTCGCGCCACTTGCGGTCCAGGACCGACAGGACCACGCGGCGCTCCAGCTCGCGCATGACCTCGGAGCCGAGGGCCTTCTCGCGGGCGCCGTACTGCTCGTGGATGTCGTCCTTGACGGACTCCGCGATGAACTCGGCGGTGATGCCCGCGCGGTCGCCGGCGGCGTCCTCCAGCTCCTCCACCGTGACCTTGAGCGGGTAGAGCTGCCGGAAGGCGCCCCACAGCCGTTCCAGGTCCCACTCCTCGGCGAAGCCCTCGACCGTCTCGGCCGAGATGTAGGCGTCGATGGTGTCGTCCATGAAGAAGCGCACCTGCTCGTGCAGGTCCTCGCCCTCCAGGACGCGGCGGCGCTCGCCGTAGATGACCTCGCGCTGGCTGTTGAGGACCTCGTCGTACTTCAGGACGTTCTTGCGGGTCTCGAAGTTCTGGGTCTCGACCTGCGACTGCGCGGAGGCGATGGCGCGGGTCACCATCTTGTTCTCGATCGGGACGTCGTCCGGCACGTTGGCCATGGCCATGACGCGCTCGACCATCTGGGCCTTGAACAGGCGCATCAGGTCGTCGCCGAGCGACAGGTAGAAGCGGGACTCGCCCGGGTCGCCCTGACGGCCGGAGCGGCCGCGGAGCTGGTTGTCGATGCGGCGCGACTCGTGGCGCTCGGTGCCCAGGACGTACAGGCCGCCGAGCTCCTTGACCTCTTCGAACTCGGCCTTGACGGCCGCCTCGGCCCTGGCGAGGGCCTCGGGCAGGGCGTGCGCCCACTCCTCGATGTGCTCTTCCGGGTCGAGGCCGCGCTGGCGCAGCTCCGCCTCGGCGAGGTCGTCCGGGTTGCCGCCGAGCTTGATGTCGGTACCGCGGCCGGCCATGTTCGTGGCGACGGTGACCGCGCCGCGGCGGCCGGCCTGGGCGACGATCGTGGCCTCGCGCTCGTGCTGCTTGGCGTTGAGCACCTCGTGCGGGATGCCGCGCTTGGAGAGCTGCTGCGAGAGGTACTCGGACTTCTCGACCGAGGTGGTGCCGACGAGGATCGGCTGGCCCTTCTCGTGCTTCTCCGCGATGTCGTCGACGACGGCGGCGAACTTGGCGACCTCGGTCCGGTAGATGAGGTCGGCCTGGTCCTTGCGCTGCATGCCCCGGTTGGTGGGGATGGGCACGACGCCGAGCTTGTAGATCTGGTGGAACTCGGCGGCCTCGGTCATGGCCGTACCGGTCATGCCGGAGAGCTTGGAGTAGAGGCGGAAGAAGTTCTGCAGGGTGATCGTGGCGAGGGTCTGGTTCTCGTCCTTGATGTCCACCCCTTCCTTCGCCTCGATCGCCTGGTGCATGCCCTCGTTGTAGCGGCGGCCGGCGAGGATGCGGCCGGTGTGCTCGTCGACGATCATGACTTCGCCGTCGATGACGACGTAGTCCTTGTCGGCCTTGAAGAGCTCCTTGGCCTTGATCGCGTTGTTGAGGTAGCCGACGAGCGGGGTGTTGACCGACTCGTAGAGGTTGTCGATGCCGAGCCAGTCCTCGACCTTGGCGACACCGGCCTCGTGGATGCCGACGGTGCGCTTCTTCTCGTCGACCTCGTAGTCGCCGGTCTCCTCGATGCCCTTCAGCGGCTGGCCGGCCTCGCCCTTGGTCAGGCGGGTGACCAGCTTGGCGAAGTCGGCGTACCACTTGGTGGCCTGGTCGGCCGGGCCGGAGATGATCAGCGGGGTGCGGGCCTCGTCGACGAGGATCGAGTCGACCTCGTCGACCACGGCGAAGTTGTGGCCGCGCTGCACCAGCTCGTCCTGCGACCACGCCATGTTGTCGCGCAGGTAGTCGAAGCCGAACTCGTTGTTCGTGCCGTACGTGATGTCGCAGTCGTACTGCTCGCGGCGCTGGGCCGGCGACATGTTGGCCAGGATGCAGCCGATGGACAGGCCCAGGAACTTGTGGACGCGGCCCATCATCTCGGAGTCGCGCTCGGCCAGGTAGTCGTTCACCGTGATCAGGTGGACGCCCTTGCCGGACAGCGCGTTCAGGTACGCGGGGAGCGTGCCGACGAGGGTCTTGCCCTCACCGGTCTTCATCTCGGCGACGTAGCCGAGGTGCAGCGCCGCGCCGCCCATGATCTGCACGTCGTAGTGGCGCTGGCCGAGGACGCGCTTGGCGGCCTCGCGGACGGTGGCGAAGGCCTCCGGGAGCAGGTCGTCCAGGCTCTCGCCGTCCTGGAAGCGCTGCTTGTACTCCTCCGTGAGGGCCCGCAACTCGGCGTCGGAGAGGTTGACGAAGTCCTCTTCGATGGAGTTGACCTGGTCCGCGATGCGGTGCAGTTTGCGCAGGATCTTGCCTTCGCCTGCACGCATGAGCTTGTTGAAGACGGACACTGAGGCTGGTCTCCTTGCCGGTCGGGCCTGGGCACTTTACGTAGCCGGGCACGGCAGGTGGGCCCCACCGCAACGGCCATCGTAAGCGAGGACGTGGTCGCGTCGGGAGGTCCGCCGTGTCCGCAGGGCACGGGCGCCCGGAATGAGAACGTACGGGGGACGGATTCGGTGCCGGTGTGGACGAAAACCCCTCGCCCGGGTTACCCGGGGTCGCGACAATCCGTTCATGGAACCCGTCACGCTGGCCACCGAGCGCCTCCTGCTGCGCCCTTTCGCCCCCTCGGACGCCGAGGAGGTGTACGCGGCCTGCCAGGACCCGGACATCCAGCGGTGGACGCTGGTGCCCTCCCCGTACGAGCGGGTGCACGCCGAGGCCTGGGTCACGCACGTCTCCCGGAGCGCCTGGCTGGAGGACCGCGAGTACGGGTTCGCGGTGCGGCTGGGTTCCGAGGGCGCCGAGGGGCCGCTGGTGGCCGCCGTGGGGGTGCACGTGCGCGGCGCCCAGGGGTACGAGATCGGCTACTGGGCCGCGAAGGAGCACCGGGGCAGGGGTTACGTGTCCGAGGCGGTGGCCGGGGTCGCCCGGTGGCTGTTCACCGAGGTCGGCGCCGGCCGGCTGGAGTGGCGCGCCGCCGTGGGCAACGCCGCTTCCCGGGCCGCCGCGGAGAAGGCCGGTTTCCGCTTCGAGGGCACCCTGCGGGGTGCGCTCGACCACCGCGGCACCCTGCGCGACTGCTGGGTCGCCGGCCTGCTGCCCTCGGACCTCGGTCTGCCCTCGCGGCTGCCGTACCTGCCCGCTGTCAGTGCCACCCCCTAGGGTCGCGGCATGACGACGCTCTCGCTGTCCGCCGACGAGGCCCGCCGGATCGCCCTGCGCGCGCAGGGGTTCCTCGGGGCGCCCGACCGCCGCGGCGGGGTCCGGGGGGTGCTGCGCCACCTCGGCGCCGTGCAGCTGGACACCATCTCGGTGCTGGCGCGCTCGCACGAGCTGATCCCGTACGCGCGCCTCGGCGCGGTGGGCCGGGAGGCGGTGGAGCGGGCGTACTGGTCGGACAGTCACGCCTTCGAGTACTGGTCGCACGCGGCGTGCATCCTGCCGATCGAGGAGTGGCCGCACTTCGCGTTCCGCCGCCGGGCCAACCGGGCGCGCGGCCACCGCTGGCACCTCCTGGAGGACAAGGCGCGTTCGACGGGGGCGGTGCTGGACCGGCTGAAGGCCGACGGCCCGCTGACCTCGTCCGAGCTGGGCGGCACGAAGAACGGCGGCGAGTGGTTCGACTGGTCCGAGACCAAGATCGCGGTGGAGTGGCTGCTCGACACCGGTGAGGTGGTCTGCTCCGAACGGCGCGGCTGGAAGCGGGTCTACGACCTGGCCGAGCGGGCCGTCCCGGACGCGCTGTTCCACGACGACCTGGAGGACCGCGAGTGCCTGCGCCGCCTGGTGGCGCTGGCCGGGCGGTCGCTGGGGGTCGGTACCCGCGCGGACATCGCGGACTACCACCGCCTCAAGGGCGACCAGGTGGACGCGGTGATCGCGGACTCCGGGCTGGTGCCGGTGGAGGTCGAGGGCTGGGGGAAGCCCGCCTGGGCGGATCCGCAGGCGCTGGCCTCGGTGCCGCGCGGCCGCCACCGCACGACCCTGCTGTCGCCGTTCGACTCGCTGGTCTGGGACCGGCCGCGGACGGAGCGGATCTTCGGGTTCACGCACCGCCTGGAGGCGTACGTGCCCAAGCCGCAGCGGATGCACGGGTACTTCGCGATGCCGCTGCTGGCCGGCGGACGGCTGCAGGGCCGGGTGGACCCGGCCCGCGAGGGGCGGACGCTGGTGGCCCGGCAGGTGTCCCTGACGACGCCGAAGGCGGCGCCCGCGATGGCGCAGGCCCTGCGGGAGGCGGCACTGTGGGTGGGCTGCGACGCGGTGCGCGTCGAGCGGGCGCAGTCGCCGGCGGAGGCGGCCGCGATCACTGCGGAGCTGGCGGCACTGGGAGCCTGACGGCGGCCCGCCGGCCGGGGCCCGCCCGCGGGCGACCGGACCGGCCGCCCGGGGGGCGGATCAGCGGATCTCCAGGATCTTCTCCCGCATCGCGTACACGACGGCTTCCATCCGGGAGTGCAACTGGAGCTTCTCCAGGATGTTCCGGACGTGGTTCTTCACGGTGTTCTCGGAGATGAACAGCTGCTTGGCGATGTCCCGGTTGTTCATGCCCGTGGCCACCAGCTTGAGGACCTCCAGCTCCCGGTCCGTCAGCCGCGGCGCCGGGACGAGCCGCCGCTCGTCGGTGCGCTGGATCATCGACTTGAACTCGGTGAGCAGCTTGGACGCCATCGAGGGGCTGATCTGCGACTGGCCGTCCGCGACCGCGCGGATCGCCGTGGCGACCTCGTCCGTCGAGATCTCCTTGAGGAGGTACCCGGTGGCGCCCGCCTTGATCGCGTCGTAGAGGTCCGCCTCCTCGTCGCTGATCGTCAGCATGATGATCTTCGCGGAGGGGGCGACCTCCTTGATCGAGGTGCACGCCTCGATCCCGCCGCGCCGGGGCATCCGTACGTCCATCAGCACGATGTCGGGCAGCAGGTCGGCGGCCTTGTCCACGGCCTCCGCCCCGTCCCCGGCCTCGCCGACGACCTGGATGTCCTCCTCCTGGGCGAGGACGATCTCCAGTCCGCGCCGGAAGAGGGCGTGGTCGTCGACCACGAGCACCCGGATCGGCTCCCCGGCCGGGTCCTGCGCACCATGACAGTCGGCGCCGTCGTCGTCGCGCGCCGGCCCGAAGCTGTCCGCCATCGTTCCTCCCCCTGCATGTGCTGAGCTGCTGGGCCAACCCGGCGGGGTCGGCCGCCGGTTGACTGCCCGACATGATTCCATGCCCGCGCCACGGGACGGGGTTCTGGCGGAATCCATATGGCTCATACGAGTCATACAGGTGCCCCTGTGGAACGCCGTGCGTTCCACAGGGGCAAGGGGTGAATTTCAGCCTCCGAGCGCGCCGCCCGCGCCCGCTCCCGAGGGCTCCGAGCTGGACGCCCCGTCGGGGTCCACGTGGATGACGCCGTAGTCGTAGGCGTGGCGCCGGTAGACGACGCTGGGCATCTTGGTCTCGGAGTCGACGAACAGATAGAAGTCGTGGCCGACCAGTTCCATTTCGTACAGGGCCTGGTCGAGCGACATCGGCCGCGCCGAGTGGGTCTTCTCGCGGACGATGAGCGGGCCTTCGCCCTGCACCTCCAGGGAACCGATCCGCGTGACCGGGACCCCTTCCTCCATGTCCTCGTAGACCGGCTCGCCGTTGCTGTTGAGGGTGGCGACGCCCGGGACGTGGTCGGCGACCTCGGCCGCCGAGAGCCGTCCGGTGCCACGGCGGGTGAAGCGCTTGTCGTGCTGCTTGCGCAGCCGGGCCTCCAGCTTGTCCTGTGCCAGGTCGAGTGCCGCGTACGGGTCGGCGGCGGCGGCCTCGGCCCGGATCACCGGGCCCCGCGAGTGCAGGGTGATCTCCACGCGGTCGGAACGGTCGGCCTGGCGCGGGTTGTGCTCCTTGGACACCTCGACGTCCAAGCTGATCACCTTGGCGTCGAGCTTCTGGATCCGCTCCGGATTCAGCTTCTCGGCCACGTGCTTGCGGAACCGCTCGGGCACCTCGGTCTTGCGGCCCTTGACGACGATGTCCACGCAGAACTCCGTTCCCGGAGACCCCCGCCCCAGTCGGCGGAGCATCTCCCTTTCGCACCAGGCTCCGGTGAACACCGGAGCCTCGGACTTGGCGACTTTCACCTCCTCCTCCCCCATCGGCAAGATCTACATCCCACCGACTTCGGAGTAGAGAGAGCCCCCCTCACAGGTACTGCACACGAAGATTCCAATAAACGGACGGACTGCTGCTCCGATACCCGGGGCCGAAGGTTCGCCAGTTCCTCACAACCGAACATATCTCTCAAAGCCGGTTGTCGGCACCCGCTACCGAAACGTACCTCCGATCAGGTGGGTCTTCCCTCTTACTACCTGCAACGATGCGCATTCCCCGGTGGTTCCAAATCTATTCACAAGATTTTTGCCCTGTCCGGGTTGCCGCCGTTCGCCGCGAAGCGAAGGAGTCCGCCGGAGCGGCCACCACGGCAGCAGCTTCCGCCCTCAGGCCCGCCGCGCGCAATGCCCTCGCCGCCTCCGCGAGCGTGGCTCCGGTCGTGATCACGTCGTCCACCAGCACGATCCGAGCGCCCGCCGCCAGCACGGCCGCGCCCGGCAGCACCTCCAGGGCCCCCGCGAGGTTCTCCCACCGCTCCCGGGCCCCCAGCCCCGCCTGGTCCGCGACGGCTCGCCGCAGCCGCAGCACGGGCGCCACGCGCGCGGCCGCGCCGCACCCGCGCAGCCGCCCGGACGCGGCCAGGGCGATCCGGCGCGCCGGGTCGTGCCCGCGCGCCCGTACGGCCCGCCGCGCGGAGGGCACCGGGACCAGCACCAGCTCCGCCCCGCCCGCGGCCCCGCCGCCGCCCGCGCGGGCCACCGCCGCCGCCAGGGCCGTCCCGAGCGGGCCGGCCAGGGGCAGCGCCCCGCGCTCCTTGTGCGCCAGCACGACCGCCCGTACGGCGTCCTCGTACCGGGCTCCCGCGTACACCGCGGGCAGCCCCGACGGACCCGCCCGGCGCGCCGCCGGACGCACCCGGCCCGCACCCGCACCGCTCAGGGCGCCCCGGCACGCCCCGCACAGCAGCACGCGGGCGGCCCCGCAGCCGGCGCAGTCGGCCGGCAGGACCAGCCCGGCCAGCTCGCGCCACCACTCCCGCACAGGTCCACCCTGCCGCGCCGCGCGGGAACCCGCGACCCCTGTGGAGAACCGCTCAGCCCGGGTACACCGGAGCGCGGCCGCCCGGCGCCACCGTGCGCCACTGAGCGCCCGGCGGCAGCCACACGATGCCGATGCCGTCGTCGCCGGAGTACGCCACCACGGGCTTCGCCTCGTCCTCCGAGGCCGCGATCGCGCTCAGCCCCGTCGCGCCGGGCAGGCTCGCGGCGACCATCGAACCGTCGGCCAGCATGTAGCGGGCCTGGTCCACCCCGCCGCTCTCCCGGCCCACCACCAGCAGCCGGCCGCGCGGCGCCCAGCTCATCGCCGACACGTCCGCCATCTGCGGGGCCGCCGGGCGCAGCTCGCGCACCGACAGCCGGGAGGAGTCGCCCTTGCCCTCGGGCCGCTCGATCCGCCCCATGTACAGGTTCTTGCGGCCGCCCTCCTTCTCGACGAGCAGCGCGATGCGCACCCCGTCCGAGGAGGCCTTCAGCCCTCGGATCTTCCCGCCGTCGAGCCCGGCGACGTCCACCTTCTGCGCGGTGCCGGTACCACCGGGCACCCGCCACAGGCCCTGGGTCTGCGGGTCGAGGTCGGCGATCCACAGGTCGCCCTGCGCGTCCCAGCTGGGCGCGGTGAGCTTGCCGGACTTGCTCGTCAGCAGCGGCTGCTGCGGCATGGGGCCCGCCGTCGTCAGCGTCACCACGAAGAGGTTGTGCCCGTCCTCGGAGACGACCGCGGCACGCTTCTCGTCGTACGTCACGGCCGCCGAACCCACCTTGAAGCCGGCGGCGGTGGCCAGCGGGCCGGGGGCCGGCTCCGGCTTGCCCTGCTGCTGCTCCTCACTGTTGGCGTCGAGGGTCATCCGGACCAGCTTGAAGTCCTTGTCCACGTAGTACTGGTGCTCCGGCGACGGCGGCCGGTTGGCGATGGCCGCGGCGGCCGAGCCGCTGATCCAGCACAGCGAGGACTTCCCGTCGGGGCGCAGCAGTTCGACCCGGTCCAGCTTGGAGGTCGTCAGGTCCCGCACGGTGTAGAGGAGTTGGGTGGCCATCTTCTGGCACTGCGGCTGCGCGACCTCCGCGGCGCTCTTGTTGAGCGGGACGCGCAGGGTGTTCTGGCCGTCGTACGAGAGGGACTTGGTGCCCTCGCGCAGTTCGCTGCCGGTGGGGAACGCGGTGGAGGCGACCGGGCCGAGCCACTTGGAGGGGCCGGCCAGCAGGGACTGCACGGTCTGCGTGGTCGGGTCCATGCGGGAGTCGGGGTCGGTGCGCTGGCGCACGTACACGGGGTCGGCGACGAGGGTGTTGCCCGCGAAGTAGTACTTGTTGACCGGCTTGTAGATGCGCTGGAAGTCGGACTCGCTCAGCACGAGGGTGCTGGGCGGCGTGGAGATCCGCCACTGCTTGTTGACCTGGACCAGCTGGAGGTACTCCTCGTAGCGTCCGCCGCCGGTCTCCGGCTGGTAGGCGCTGCGCTCGTCCACGGTCGCGAGCTTCTTGCCGTAGATCTTCCAGCGGGGTTCCTGGGGTTCCTTGTCGCCGCTGGAGACGGGGACGCGGTCGAGGCCGGCGGAGAGGACGGTGACGGCCGAGCCGGGCCGCCAGTTCTCCGCGGCGCTCTCGGTGAGGTACTTGCGGGCCGTCGCCAGCTGGGGGTCGTCGCTGGTCATGGCCTCCAGGAAGCCGTCGACGATGTCGGCCGGGCTGGCCTTGTCGGCCGGTGGCACGCCGAAGACGCGGACCTGCGAGTCGACGCCCTGCGAGGCCTCCACCCGGCGGATCTCGCCGCGGTCGGGCATGGAGGCGCAGCCGCCGACCAGCAGCCCGACGGCGCCCAGGGCCAGGCCCACCAGGGTGCCCCGGTGCCGCCCGGCCGCCCGGGTGCGTGCGCTCCGTGCGCCCCGGCCGTCGGCCGAAGCGCGCTCAGCGTCCTCCACCGGATCCATCCTCCTGTGCTGCGCTCTGATCGGCGGGCCGGGCCACGACCCGGGAGCCGCTGCCGGGCAGCGCCGTGGGGTCGGCGGGTACCGGCAGGGCGGTGGTGACCGCCGGCCTGGGCGGTATCGGGTCGCGGTCGGGCCGCTCGGTGCGCCCGTCGGGGTGCGTGCCGGGCCCGCCGGCGGTGCCGTTGCCGCGGCCGGCCGCCTCGGCGGCGGCCTCGGCGGCGGCGCGGGCCCGGTTGGCCCGGGAGTCCTCGGGCTCCAGCGGGATCGGGGATCCGCGCAGGGGCTCGTCGGCGGTGCGGGGCAGGGTGAGGCGGAACTGGGAGCCGCCGCCGGGCTCGCCCCAGGCCTGGAGCCAGCCGCCGTGCAGGCGGGCGTCCTCGACGGCGATGGACAGGCCGAGGCCGGTGCCGCCGGTGGTGCGCGCCCGGGCGGGGTCGGCCCGCCAGAAGCGGTTGAAGACGCGGGTGGCCTCGCCGGGCTTGAGCCCGACCCCGTAGTCGCGCACGGCGACGGCGACGGCCCCGCCTGCGGAGGCGAGCCGGACCACCACGTCACGGCCCTCGCCGTGCTCGACGGCGTTGACCACGAGGTTGCGCAGCACCCGCTCCACGCGGCGGGCGTCGGCCTCGGCTATGACGGGCTGGGCGTCGCCGAGGACCCGGATCCGGGTGCCCTTGTGCTCGGCGAGCGGTTCGGCGCCGTCGATGACGCGGCGTACGACGTCCCGCAGGTCGATGGGCTCGGCCTGGAGGTCGGCGGCGCCCGCGTCGAAGCGGCTGATCTCCAGCAGGTCGGAGAGGAGCGACTCGAAGCGGTCGAGCTGTCCGGCGAGGAGCTCGGCGGAGCGGGCGGTGATCGGGTCGAAGTCGACGCGGGCGTCGTGGATGACGTCGGCGGCCATGCGCACGGTCGTCAGCGGGGTGCGCAGCTCGTGCGAGACGTCCGAGACGAACCGGCGCTGCATCCGGGACAGGTCCTCCAGCTGCTGGATCTTGTTCTGGAGGTTCTGGGCCATCTTGTTGAAGGCTTCGCCCAGGCGGGCGATGTCGTCCTCGCCGGTGACCTTCATCCGCTCCTGGAGCCGGCCGGCCGAGAGCCGCTCGGCGATGCCGGCGGCCATCCGGACGGGGGTGACGATCTGGCGCACGACGAGCCAGGCGATGGCGCTGAGCAGGACGACGACGAACAGCCCTGCGGTGGCGATGGTGCTCTTGACCAGGTTGAGGGACTCCTCCTCCTGGGTGAGCGGGAAGAGGTAGTACAGGTCGTACGGGTCGCCGTTGATGTCGGTGAGCCGCTTGCCGATGACCAGTGCGGGCTCGGGGTGCTTCTCCCCGGAGCCGGCGGTGTACCGGATCTGCCAGAAGGTCTTGAAGGTGCCGGTGGCGTGGTTGACGGAGCGGCGCAGCGTGAGCGGGACGCTCGCGGTCGGGTCGACGTTGCCGGAGGCGCGGGCGCCCTTGACGCCCTGGGTGCCGGGGGCGGCCTGTTCGCCGGTGCCGGTGCCGGCGCCGAGGGCGACCACCTCGAAGGCGGTCTGGCCGCCGCTGGCGAGCTGCTTGACGAGCGAGTTCATCCAGGTGCTGGCGTCCCGGCCGACCTTGTTGTCGGTGGCGTCGGGCCCGTCGACGGCGAAGGGGGTGTTGGCCTTCTCCTGTGCGACCGCGAACCCTCCGGCGGCCTGGCTCTGGGCGGCCTCCTCCTTGGCGTCGAGGAGCCCCTTGGAGACCTGGGCGATGACCACGAAGCCGAGCGCGAGGACCACGGCGAGCGACATCAGCAGGGTGGCGGCGACCACCCGGAGCTGGATGTTGCGCCGCCAGATCCGGACAGCCGGAAGCAGCGGCCGGCGCACGAGGCGTGCGAACAGCCGCAGGAGGGGGCCGCCGGGGGCTCCGTCAGCCATGTGACGGAGCTGCCGGCCGCCCCGCAGGACTCCCCGCCGGGAGCCGCCCCGGGCCTTGCCGGGCTCCACGTCAGCTGGGTCCGGCCTTGTAGCCGACACCGCGCACCGTCACTACGATCTCGGGGCGCTCCGGGTCCTTCTCGACCTTCGAGCGCAGCCGCTGCACGTGCACGTTGACCAGGCGGGTGTCCGCCGCGTGCCGGTAGCCCCAGACCTGCTCCAGCAGCACCTCGCGGGTGAAGACCTGCCAGGGCTTGCGGGCGAGCGCGACCAGCAGGTCGAACTCCAGCGGGGTGAGTGCGATGGAGGCGCCGTCGCGCTTGACCGAGTGCCCGGCGACGTCGATGACCAGGTCACCGATGACGAGCTGCTCGGGTGCGGGCTCCTCCGACCGGCGCAGGCGGGCCCGGATGCGGGCCACCAGCTCCTTCGGCTTGAACGGCTTCACGATGTAGTCGTCGGCGCCGGACTCCAGGCCGACCACGACGTCAACGGTGTCGCTCTTGGCGGTGAGCATGACAATCGGCACCCCGGACTCGGCGCGGATCAGCCTGCACACCTCTATGCCGTCCCGACCGGGCAGCATGAGGTCGAGCAGCACGAGGTCCGGCTTCGCCTCCCGGAAGGCAGCCAGTGCCTTGTCACCGTCCGCTACGAACGACGGCTCAAAACCTTCTCCACGCAGCACAATGCCGAGCATCTCGGCCAGCGCGGTGTCGTCGTCGACGACGAGGACGCGTCCCTTCATGGTTGACATCATCCCATTAGCTAATCGTTACCCGGCGGTGAGCTGCCCCACAGCCAAAAGGGCTGGAAATCGCCCCTCGGACCTGCGTGGAGATCAGGACGACCAGTCTGCCCCGGATCCGCGCGACAATTGAAGGGCGAGCGGCGCGGGATCCGGGGGACGGCCCATGATCCGGGGACGGCCCGTCCCATCGGAGCGCCCCCATGGCACGATGGCAGCCGACCAGCGCGCCCGCCACGGCAGGTGCACGTGAAGGAGCGACGATGACTGACTCTCCGGGCTGGGCCGCGCCCGGATCCCCGTCCGACGGCCAGGGCTCCGACGCCGACCGGCCGGCCGCCCAGCCGTCCGGCACCGCACCCGACGGGGGCACCGCACCCGCCCAGGGCACCGGAGCGGGCTCCGCGCCCGGGTCCGCCGACGGCAAGTGGTCCGCCACCCAGCCCCCGCCCGGCCACTGGTCCAGCCCCGCACCCGGCCAGACCCCGCCGCCCGCCGCACCGCCCGCGCCCCAGCCGCAGGCCCCCGGCTGGGGCACCGGCACCGGCACCGGCAGCCCGTACCAGTACCCCGGCGGCTGGGGCAGCACCCCGCCCGCCGCCAAGCCCGGCGTGATCCCGCTCAGCCCCCTGGGCCTCGGCGAGATCCTCGACGGCTCCGTCGGCATCCTGCGCGGCCACTGGCGCTCCGTGCTCACCGTCAGCCTCGTCGTCGCCGCCCTCTCCCAGATCGCCCTGCTCCTCGTCCAGCGCGCCTGGCTCGGCAGCCTCCCCGTCGCCGACGACACCCTCACCCCGTCCCAGGCCCTCGACGTCATGGGCAACGCCGCCCTCTTCTACGGCTTCCAGTACTTCCTGGAGATCCTCGGGCTGGTCCTCGTCACCGCCCTCCTCGCACCCGTCGTCAGCCGCGCCGTCCTCGGCCAGGCCTCCACCGTCTCCGGCACCCTCAAGGCCGCCGGCCCCCTCGCCCCGCGCCTGACCGCCCTCATCGGCATGCTGCTCCTGGGCGCCGTCGGCGCCGTCGTGCTCCCGCTGCTCCCCGGCATCCTCACGGGCAGCCCCGTCCTCACCGCCCTCGGCATCCCCTTCGGCATCGTGCTCCTGGCCTGGTTCTACGTGACCTTCGCGCTGGCCCCGCCCGCACTGATGCTGGAACGCGGCTCGGCCGTCGCCGCCCTCAAGCGCTCCGCCAAGCTGGTCAAGGGCGCCTGGTGGCGGATCTTCGGCATCAGCCTGCTCACCTGGGTGATCCGCGTGATCACCGCCATGGTGATCACGGCACCCTTCGCCGGCCTCGCCCTGCTCCTGTCCCCCGAGGGCCTCTCCGGGCTGCTGGACGGCACCGCCGCCCTCAGCTGGACCTTCCTCGTCATCAGCGCCATCGGCGGCATCGTCGGCTCCACCGTCACCGTCCCGATGCAGACGGGCGTCACCACCCTCCTCTACATCGACCAGCGCATCCGCCGCGAGGCCCTCGACCTGGAGCTCGCCCGCGCCGCCGGCCTCGACGGCTACGGCACCACCACCGCCGAACGGCCCGGAGGCTGACACGCCGATGAGCACGGGGGGACTCATCACCATCGCCGCAGGCGACACACCGCCACTGACCACCCCGCGCGACGCCGCCCGCGAGGCGGCCGAACGCGAGCTGGCCAAGCCCGTCTACCACCAGGACGAGCCCGGGCTCCTCCAGCGCGCCCTGGACCGCTTCTGGGAGTGGCTCGGGGACTTCTTCGACCGCGCCTCCGGAGCCACCCCCGGCGGCTGGCCCGGCCTCCTCACCATCGCCGTACTGGTCCTCCTCGTCATCGCCGCCCTCTGGTGGCGGCTCGGCACCCCCCGCCGCACCGCCACCGGCACCGGCACCCTCTTCGACACCGGCCCGCGCAGCGCCGCCGACCACCGCGCCGCCGCCGACGCCCACGCCGCGGCCGGCCACTGGAACGAAGCCGTCCAGGAACGCATGCGCGCCGTCGTCCGCTCCCTGGAGGAACGCACCCTCCTCGACCCCCGCCCCGGCCGCACCGCCGACGAGGCCGCCGCCGAAGCCGCGCTCTCCCTCCCCGCACACGCCGCCGACCTCCACGCCGCCGCCCGCACCTTCGACGACGTCACCTACGGCGGCCGCACCGCCGACCCCGACACCTACGCCCGCCTGCGCACCCTCGACCTCACCCTGGAACGCGCCAAGCCGATCCTGACGGGACCCACCGCATGACCGGCCCCACCCCGCCCGCCCAGGCCCCCGTGCGCACCTCCACCGCCCCCGGCCCGGCCCGGCGCTGGGCCCGCGCCCGCGGACTCGTCCTCGGACTCGGCATCCTCCTCGCCGCCGCCGTCACCCTCGCCGCACTCCAGGCCGGCGACCACCACGGCCGCCTCGACCCCCGCTCCGCCGACCGCGACGGCAGCCGCGCCCTCGCCCAGCTCCTCCGCGAGCGCGGCGTCACCACCCGCGTGGTCACCAGCGCCGAGGAAGCCGCCGCCGCGGCCGGCCCCCGCACCACCCTCCTCGTCACCGACCCCGACCTGCTCGGCGAGCCCCAGCGACGCGCCGTCCGGTCCGCCATCGACCTCTCCGGCGGCCGCACCGTCCTCATCGCCCCCAGCAGCCTCAGCCTCCCCGACCTGGCCCCCACCACCCACACGAAGTCCTTCGCCCACCGCAACGACCTCGACCCCGACTGCACCCTGCCCGCCGCCACCACCGCCGGCCGCGCCGGCACCGGCGACGGCCTCCGCTACACCACCACCCACCCCGGAGCCACCGCCTGCTACCCCAGCGACGGCCACCCCACCCTCCTCGTGCTCCCCGGCACCACCAAGGGCGGCGACACCGTCCTCCTCGGCTCCGAACGGCCCCTGCTCAACGAACACCTCGCCGAACAGGGCAACGCCTCCCTCGCCCTCCAGCTCCTCGGCTCCCGCCCCGACCTCGTCTGGTACCTGCCCACCCTCGCGGACATGCCCGCCGACGCCCCCGCCGAGGAGAAGGGCCTCCTCGACCTCGTCCCCTCCGGCTGGCTCTGGGCCCTGCTCCAGCTGTTCGCCGCCGCCGCCCTCGCCGCCCTCTGGCGCGCCCGCCGCCTCGGCCCCCTCGTCACCGAGAACCTGCCCGTCGCCATCCGCGCCTCCGAGACCACCGAGGGCCGCGCCCGCCTCTACCGCAAGGCCTCCGCCCGCGACCGCGCCGCCACCGTGCTGCGCGCCGCCGCCCGCGAACGCCTCGCCGCCCTGGTCGGCGTACCGCCCGCCCAGGCCCACGACCCCGACACCCTGGTCCCCGCCGTCACCGCCCGCCTGCCGCAGGCCGCCGGCCCCGACACGGCCACCACCCTCTTCGGAACCACCCCCGGCGACGACGCGGCACTCGTCGCGCTCGCCGACCACCTCGACGCCCTCGAAAGAGAGGTCCGCACCTCATGACGGCCACCACGGACAGCGCCCGCTCCTCCCTGGAAGCGCTCCGCACCGAAATCGCCAAGGCCGTGGTCGGCCAGGACTCCGCCGTCACCGGACTCGTCGTCGCACTCCTGTGCCGCGGCCACGTCCTCCTCGAAGGCGTCCCCGGCGTCGCCAAGACCCTCCTCGTCCGCGCCCTCGCGGCCTCCCTCGCACTCGACACCAAGCGCGTCCAGTTCACCCCCGACCTGATGCCGAGCGACGTCACCGGCTCCCTCGTCTACGACGCCCGCACCGCCGAGTTCTCCTTCCAGGACGGCCCCGTCTTCACCAACCTCCTCCTCGCCGACGAGATCAACCGCACGCCCCCCAAGACCCAGTCCTCCCTCCTGGAGGCCATGGAGGAGCGCCAGGTCACCGTCGACGGCACCCCGCGCCGGCTCCCGGACCCCTTCCTCGTCGCCGCCACCATGAACCCGGTCGAGTACGAGGGCACCTACCCCCTGCCCGAAGCCCAGCTGGACCGCTTCCTCCTCAAACTGACCGTCCCCCTGCCCTCCCGCGAGGACGAGATCGGCGTCCTGACCCGGCACGCCTCCGGCTTCGACCCCCGCGACCTGCACGCCGCCGGCGTCCGCCCCGTCGCCGGCGCCCAGGAACTCGAAGCCGCCCGCAAGGCCGTCGAAGCCACCACCGTCTCCCCCGAGATCGCCGCCTACGTCGTCGACCTCTGCCGCGCCACCCGCGAATCGCCCTCCCTCACCCTCGGCGTCTCCCCGCGCGGCGCGACCGCCCTCCTCGCCACCTCCCGCGCCTGGGCCTGGCTCACCGGCCGCGACTACGTCACCCCCGACGACGTCAAGGCCCTCGCCCTGCCCACCCTGCGCCACCGCGTGCAGCTGCGCCCCGAAGCCGAGATGGAAGGCGTCACCGCCGACTCCGTCATCTCCGCGATCCTCACCCACGTCCCCGTCCCCCGCTGATGGCCCTCACCGGACGCGCCGCCCTGCTCGCGGCCCTCGGCAGCCTCCCCGTCGGCCTTCTCGAACCCAGCTGGACGGGCCTCCTCGCGGTCAACGGCACCATCGGTCTGGCCTGCGCCGTCGACTACGCCCTCGCCGCTCCCGTACGCAGCCTGCGACTCACCCGAACGGGTGATACCACCGTCCGCCTCGGCGAGACCGCCGACGTCCACCTCACCCTCACCAACCCCGGCACCCGCACCCTGCGCGCCCGCCTCCGCGACGCCTGGCCCCCCAGCAGCTGGCACCCCGGCACCGAAACCGACGCCTCCCGGCACGCGCTCACCGTCCCGCCCGGCGAACGCCGCCGCCTCACGACCCGCCTGCGCCCCACCCGGCGCGGCGACCGCAAGGCCGCCCTCGTCACCATCCGCTCCTACGGCCCGCTCGGCCTGTACGCCCGCCAGGGCAGCCACGACGTCCCCTGGACGGTCCGCGTCCTGCCGCCCTTCGCCAGCCGCAAGCACCTCCCGTCCCGCCTCGCGCGCCTGCGCGAACTCGACGGCCGCACCAGCCTGCTGACCCGCGGCGAGGGCACCGAGTTCGACAGCCTCCGCGACTACGTCCCCGGCGACGACACCCGCTCCATCGACTGGCGCGCCACCGCCCGCCAGCAGAAGGTCGCCGTCCGCACCTGGCGCCCCGAACGCGACCGCCACATCCTGATCTGCCTCGACACCGGCCGCACCTCGGCGGGACGCGTCGGCGACGCCCCCCGCCTCGACTCCTCCATGGACGCGGCCCTGCTCCTCACCGCCCTGGCCACCCGGGCCGGCGACCGCGTGGACCTCCTGGCCCACGACCGCCGCCCCCGCGCCCAGGTCCAGGCCCGCTCGGCCGCCGACACCCTCCCGGCCTTCGTCAACGCCATGGCCGGCCTCGAACCCGAACTCGTCGAGACGGACTCCCGCACCCTGGTCTCCACCATCCTCCGCAGCGCCCCGCGCCGCTCCCTGGTGGTCCTCCTGACGAGCCTGGACGCGGCCCCGGTGGAAGAGGGCCTCCTCCAGGTCCTCCCCCGGCTCACCCAGCGGCACACGGTCATCCTGGCCTCCGTGGCCGACCCCCACATCGCCGCGATGGCCACGGCCCGCGGCACCCTCGACTCCGTCTACGAGGCCGCCGCGGCCACCCAGACCCAGTCCCAGCGCCGCCGCACGGCCGAACAGCTCACCCGCCACGGCGTCCACGTCGTCGACGCCACCCCCGACACCCTGGCCCCAGCCCTGGCGGACACCTACCTCGCCCTGAAGGCCGCCGGCCGCCTGTAGCTCCGCGGTGCCCGGTGATGTACCAACACCCCGTACCCGGCTGGATACGCTGGACGGGCACCCACCAGGAGGACACCATGGCCGACCTCACCCCGGAACAGCTGCGCCGCCTGCACGACTTCGCGGAGCAGCTCTCGGAGCTGGCCGAGCACCAGGAAGACCAGTGGAAAGTGCAGACGACCGACGGCCAGATCTTCCTCACGATGATGAGCCCCACCGCTCCCCACGGCCTGAACGTGGTGAGGATGCGCCGCCAGATCGAGGCCCAGACCCCCGAGGTGATGGCCCTCAACGACACGAACATGGGCGACCCGGTGACCGGCCTGACGAAGGTCCCGGACCTCATGGTCATCGCGGAGGAGGACACCGACGACACCGCGAAGGTCGTCAACTCGCGCGATGTCCTGATGGTGGTGGAGGTCGTCTCCCGCACGAACTCCCTGACCGACATCCGCGACAAGCTCCACGACTACCCCAGGATGGGCGTCCCGCTGTACGTCGTGGTGGATCCCCGCAAGGACAAGAAGACCGTGACGGTGCACAGCGACCCTTCGGAAGGACCCGACGGCACCCGCTACCGCAAGAAGGTCCCGCACGCCTTCGGAGACACCGTCACCGCCGGCCGCTGGACGCTGGACACGAGCAGCCTGAAGTCCTACCCCGCCGACTGGTGAAGCGTTCAGGGTCCCTTCGGACCCGAACGGGCCCTGAACGCAGAAAAGCCCCGCACCAGAAGGTGCGGGGCTTTCCCACAATGATTGTTCGGCGGCGTCCTACTCTCCCACAGGGT